>CAYSDI010000003.1:67488-75187 GCA_964429745.1 uncultured Chitinophagales bacterium
GCTATTGCTATCCGCCAGACTTGCACGGGAGATTTCATTTTAGCCGATCCGGCATGCCGCACAAAAGCTAAAATGCTGGGATGTCCGGCTACCAGCAGGTCATTGCCGTCCCAGCGCAGGTTATCCGCTCCGGGAATTCGAGCCAATTCGCGCTGATCGCGGAGCTGCTCGCCATCCCAGCGATAGCTAAAAATCCGGCTCTGCCGTGTCGTGGCCACATACACTTCATTGCCCCGGCAGACAATGCCATTGGCGTAGGCCAAACGCTCGGCGGCCACCCACCAGCGATTTTGCCGGGCATTCCAGGCCACCACCGTTGACTTTTTGCGTTTGAACAGCGCTTCGAAACGGTTGCCGCGCTTTCCCGAATCGTTGGTGACCAGAAGCGTGCCGTCGTCCAGCACCGTGAGCGCGTTTGGCGAGTTCAAAAGCGGATCGGTCCAGGAGCGCAAGTATTGCAAATGGTCCGCAAAAACCTGATAGACCAACACGCTGTGCACGTCGCGGTCATCGTCGTGGCTGATGACGTACAGCAAGGGCACTGCCTCTTCCTGGCTCGGGCGAAGGGCCCCGTCGCCTGGAGCAGCAACGTCGATTGGCAGCGGCTGCCGCACCAGATCAATGCCGTGCGGATGGAACACGAGCGACTCCGGCTCGCCGTAGCGGGGCAATTCCACCGTTATGCTGCTGGCCAAATTCAGGGACCAGATGCCGGAGCTTTGCGGCTCAGACGGGCGGCGCGCGTCGCAGGAAATCAACAGGCGAGGTTCTGTCAAGAAGGTGTCCAGGACCAGGTCCTCCGGTCCGGCGCCTACGGTGAGTTGCTGGCTTGGCCAGTCTGCGCCGAGGTTCGACGTTTTGCAGCCGCTGGCCAGCCAACTTAGGGCCACGAGTGGCACCCAAAAAAGGTTGCGAAGCGCAGCAGCGACCACCGGATTCTGGAGAGGTGCAGCGGCCAAGTTCTGACCCAGCGCAGCGGCGGCGACCGGATTCAGGCACAGCGAACTGTTGTTGGGTTGAGCCGGAGGCCTAGTTCCGGACCAATTTAACGGTTTGACTTCTTCCAAATGCATCGGCTCGAAGGTAGTAAATCCCGGGAGCCCAGTCCGTGGCATCCAATTTGTGCCGGCCTGCTGGCTTTTGTGTTTCGAGCATTAGCCGACCACGGGCGTCGTACAAGCGCAAGCTATACGTGCCCGAAGCAGTCACAGCGGGCAAACTGATCCAAATCTGGTCCGAAAAAGGGTTCGGCGAAACGCCCCAGTTCAAGGTCCAGTTGTCCGCTTGCTCCAGACCGATGACGTTGAATGAGAAAGGTTCCGATACGTTGCTGCATCCCGCTGGAGAGGTGACTTGGACGGTGTACAAGCCATTCGCGGTTGGTACATAGATACTGTTGTCGGCACCCGGAATCAGCACCCCTTCCAGAAACCATTGGTAGGAACCAAAATCGCCGGCCGCAAAGAGGTTCTCGCCAGTTTGCGAAATGGTCGGCACGCCGGGCAGCTCGTTGACCTGCACCGTGATTTCCCGGGTATCCGTATGGCCGAGACCGTCGTTAAAGGTGACCGTATAGGTGGTAGTGACGCTTGGCGAAGCCAACGGGTCGGGACAGTCGCTGCAGCTCAAGCCGAGCGCCGGACTCCACGAATAGCCCACGGCACCTGCGGCGAGCAACGGCACACTTTCGCCCGCACAAACTTCTGCAAAACCCGCTACTTCAGGAGCGAGCTGGCTGGGAATAAAATCCGACAACTCAAGGCTCATCATGGACCGGGCATGGGTGCCGGCCACAAGTTTGCCCAGGCGCAGGTCCAGTTCAATGTCATATACGTTTACCACCGGCATGCCACTGCCCAAACGCGCCCAGGTTTCGCCGAGGTTGAGCGTGAAGTAGACGCCGCCGTCATTGGCCACGAACACGATGGAATCGTTGCCGGGATAAACCTCCAAATCGTTGATGCCCAGCGCAGGCAAATCGCCGTGAATGGCAGTCCAACTCGCGCCGCGGTTGTTGCTGTGATGCACCATGGGCGAAAAGTCATTGTCCTTGTAGCCGCTGTGCGTTGCGAAGACGACGTCTTCGTTTTGGAACGAGCATTCCAGATCAGTAACGTAGCGGTTGGGCAGCCCCGCGTCAATAGTGGACCAACTGCTGCCGGCGTCGCTGCTTCGGCTAACGCGCCCGTCGGAGGCCCCCGTGTACAAGAGGCCTTCAGTGACCGGGCTTTCGCGAATGGTGGTTAAGTTGTGGAAGCGAGGTTCGGTAAGAACGCCCTTGGTCAGGTCGCCACTTAAGGGGCTGAAGATGGGGAACGCGCCTTCTGCCTGATGCAGGCGATAGGTTCCGGCATAAACACGCGACGGGTCATGCGGCGATAGAATGTAGGGCATGCTCCAGTTGCGCCGATCCAAAAATGGAATGCTGGACGAAATCCAATCAAAACCGGCAGCGCCATCGTTGGAATACCAAATGTCTCCGTTCTGCGTCTCTACGAAAACAATATCGGGATCGTCCGGGTTAAACTCCGTGTGAAATCCGTCGCCCCCGAACATCCGAATCCAGTCGCCCGGAGAGGCTATACTTCCCCGGCTTGTTCCATTGTCCTGGGATCCGCCCCAATAGTCGCCGATTACGTGTGGGTTGAGTTGAATATGGTAAAATTGCGTATTGGGAATGTCGTCAATGTCGGTCCAACTGGTGCCACTGGTCGTGGTCCGGTATAGGCCGCCGTCAGTAGCCAAGAGCGCTTCTGTGGCACTGAGAAAAACCAAGTCGTGCTTGTCTGCGTGCACATCGCCAAGGGGGGTCATGTTAGTCCAACTGCTGCCGCTGTTGGCGGTGCGCCACAAGTTTACCCCGCATACCCAAACCTGGTTGGGAATAAAAGGGTTGAACCGGACTTTGGCAAAATACCAGCCAAAGCCGCCCATCGCTGAACTGCTGTTCAATCCGCTGACGTTGTAGGGCAACCAACTGGTGCCACCATTAAAGCTCTCGTAAACGCCCTGTGTTTCAAGATCGGTGCCAATAACCTGGGCCAAAATATGGTTGGGATTGCCCGGCTCCTGATCCATACCAATGCGGCACTGAAAACCTGTCGGCAGCCCACCGCCCAGGGTCGACCAACTGGTACCGCCATCCGTGGTTCGGCGAATCACTGCACCAGGACCATAAACAATGGTATAGAAGTTGTTCCGAAGACGATCCCAGCCCGCCGCCCAAACTCGGTCCGGGTCCGTTTCGTCAATTAAAAAATCTGAAATTCCGGTGGAATCAGAAATGTGCAGCACGCGAGACCAGGTTCCACCCCCGTCGGTGCTCTTGTACAAACCGCGATTCTCGTCCTTTTCAAACGGAAGTCCCATAGCACCAACATAGATAAGGTTAGGGTCGAGCGGATGCACCCGAACCCGGGAAATAATGCGCGTCTCTGCCAGACCTACATAGGACCAAGTGGCTCCGGCATCTGTACTCTTGTAAAGTCCGTCGCCAATGAAAGGATAACCGCTTACGTTGGGATCCCCTGTGCCAGCATAAATAATGTTATGGTTGCTCGGGTCAATTTCGATGTCGCCAATGGGCAGAAAAAGTTGATCGTCAAAAATGGGCGCCCAGTTGCCTCCGCCATCGGTGGTTTTGAAAATTCCCCCTGCTGCGCAGCCAACATAGATAATATCATTGTCAGTGGGGTCTACTGCAATGGTATTGATCCTTCCACCAATGTTTTTTGGCCCCTCCAATTGCCAACTGGCTCCCCCACCGCGGGCGGTTGATGTCTGGCGAATGGCCTGATAATCCGCGCGGGCTTGTTCCAACCCGCGGGTGTATGCCGCTAACGAAAACTTGCCATCCGGCCAACTGCGCATGGCGTAATAATGGTCGGCTGGTCCGTGTTTGTCGTTGAGCCTGCCAGGATCGGCCTGGTCAGAAAGCGATGCCAGCACCCCGCCGGTTCCCAATTCAGCCCGCTCATCGGCTGCCGAGTTATGAAAGGATAAACGAAAAACAACAGTTGCCAGGAAAGCCAGGCTAGCCGCAGCAACAAGAGCGCGATAAGACAGTTTCACGGTGGAGGGTTTGAGGCGAATGAATTCTCACGAGCAACATAGGCAACCCAAGAGAAAAAGATGCTATTTGGACAACCGTTGAGACTAAGCGCAATGCACTTTCCAGGCACTGTTCTTCCGGATGGACTAATCCTTGTTAGATGCCAAAATACTCACTTTTAGCGATTCAGCCAGCCTTAAGAGAATAGAAACATGCATTTCGGTTGTGCCTGCAACTATTTTGACCTCAGTTCGTGTTCAGGGCAATCAAGACGAAGCTCGGTTTCGGCGAGTGCCGCATTAAGCAACCGACAGTAATGACCGCCCTGGTTGCGAGTATAGTAATCGCAGCTAAAACACATGCGCTGCATCGTGATAATCCCCGCTTTATTTAAGTCATCAATCATTCTAAGGAGCCCGTTCAGGATTACTGACTTCTGTTCCTCACTTAGTGCTTCAATGGGCTTCTCCAGATAAGAAGCAAACAATGATGCCTTATCTGCAATGTGTTTTCCAATTGTAGTAAGTCTAAGGGTATAACTCCTGGTATCACTAGCGTCGGTTTCCTTTGTAACAAGTTCTTTAGTCAGCAAAACTTTCACGCTATCACTGATGGTGGCTTTTGTCATATTAAATTCGTCAGCCAAATAACTAACCTTGCATTTATCCTGAGAATGAAACTTTATGAAAATCAATAATTGAATTTGGATCGGGCTTAGCGAATTGTCTTTGCTTTCATTCCAAAGCAAAACTCTAAATGCTTCAGAAATACGCTCCAGGGCAACGACAATTTTACTTTCAACTTTTTGATTTTGCCGGGCAAGATTAAAGGATGAATTTCTCATTCTTTGCTAATTTTGCTTAACATAATATGCGCTATGTTAGTTGCTCTTAACTTTGCTTCCTCTGCCTTTTCTCCCGCATACAGGCCATCGACTGTTTGGGTGAACAACGATATCCATTCTGAAAACTCACGATCTGTCAACTTTGTTAGCTTACTCAATTCAAGGTGCTTTTGCATTGGATTGCCTGAAAAGCTATGCTCATTCAACAAAATACTCCCCCAAAAAGCATACATTCCAGGTAGGTGCGTCTCCCAGTTCACTTTGGCTATATCGCTAAAGATATAACCGAGTATAGCGTTCGTTTTTATCTTGTCGTAAAACGAATTAACTAAAACTTCTATATCCGCGCTGCAATCAATGTCTTTAAGCATATAATATACTTTTTATACTAATAATTATGATTCTCTCAAGGGTTTTTGGAGTACCCTCAATTTTCTGGTGCACACTGGCCAGCACAAATAAGGTCAGTAGCTGACTAAGCCCTGCAAAGATAGGAATCCTAACTTTGCAGGGCAAATCAAATCATTTTACCTTGTAGGGCAATGACAAATCGCCGCTAGCTACTGAGTATACTTTGTACACCCCGAGCATTGGTTTATCTCCACTATCGTGACTAGTGCCTTGACCTGTATTGACCTGCATAAATGCCGTAACGCCGTCATAAGAAAATTCCCTGTTGTAGTTTATTCGATAATCAGGGACAACTACGCGAATTGTGCTATTTGAAGCAATCACCTGAAAGCCCGGGGAGTCCATGTACATGGGCATTCCTGGATTTGTAGGGGGCAGTATTACCGCTGTATCACCTTCAACAAACTGTTTAACCGCTAATCCGCCTTCAACGCGTTTGTCTTCAACTAACACAACCCAATGCGGATGCCAGACGATGCCGTCATTCCCATAATTCTTGTCAGAACTTTCATCCCAAAGCGGAGTATCATCAAAATCAGGGTGTGAAGTAAGGGCAAGCGCTACAATCCCTTCGGTGTTGCTAAAACCTACATCTATCGGTTTCAAAGAAGTTGGAAAAACATACGCCAACACCGGAGCTCCGTTTAATTGTCCTGCTGGGGTTGGTGTCGTATTCCCTGCTGAACCCTTAACGGAAATCTCCCAAACTGTAGCAGCAATATCATTGTCGTGTTTTATGCTTACTCCTTGTATTTGAAAGTCATCATTGTTGTAGTTGCTGCATTTTTCGCAAGCTAAAGCCTGTACCACGATGAACGGCAACCAAGCAAATAGTAAAATTTGTCTCATTGATTTAGCATTTAGCGTTGAAAGGTTACGAACCGTAACTAAACAGGATTCCTAACTTTATGGTTTGGCAACATTGCCAAGGCAAACTTAGTTAGGATTCCTAACATAACTAAATGGTTCAAGAAATTTATTTCTGCTCTACTTACTCTTGATCAATTAATCGCGCTTACGGCGC
The DNA here is from genome assembly GCA_964429745.1 of uncultured Chitinophagales bacterium. Classification (GTDB taxonomy): domain Bacteria; phylum Bacteroidota; class Bacteroidia; order Chitinophagales; family BACL12; genus WGOA01. Next base: position 73,819 of record CAYSDI010000003.1, read on the forward strand.
TTAGGAGGAGAGGCTTTCATGTCCTTGCGACCAGGTTTAGCCCGCACAACTTTCGTGTCCTTGCCAACAGCCTTAACGGGCGCAGCGTTCGTGTCCTTGCGACCAGGTTTAGCCCGCACAACTTTCTCTGTCTTCGGCGGAGCGTCGCCATTTTGGGCCGCCCCTTTCCGTGGTTTGTCACTTTCCACTTTGCCACCCTTAACCTCCTTTCCCGCAGCGGTACCGGGACCCGACGCCATGGGCTTGCGAAAATGCTTGAGCAACCGCACTTCCTCCTCCGTGAGCAGGCGCCATTTGCCTCGGGGAAGATCCTTTTTGGTCAGGCCGGCATAGACGACGCGGTCCAGTTTGACCACTTCATAGCCGAGTTGCTCAAAAATTCGGCGCACCACGCGGTTGCGGCCGCTGTGCAGCGACACGCCAACTTCAGTATGGTCTTTTGAGTCCGGAAAGGCCACTTCGTCCAGGTTAACCGGGCCATCTTCGAGCACGACACCCTTCTTGAGCTCTTCAAAATGCTCGTCGCGCAACGACTCGTTGAGTTTGGCGGCGTACACTTTTTCCACTTCGTAGCGCGGGTGCATCAGAGCCTCGGCCAGCTCGCCGTCGTTGGTCAGCAAAAGCAGTCCCGATGTGTTGCGGTCAAGCCGCCCCACGGGATAAATGCGGCGGCTTCCTGCGCCCTCCACTAATTCCATTATGGTCTTGCGGCCGCGGTCATCCGCTGTTGTGGTCAGAAATCCGCGCGGTTTGTTAAGCAAAACATAGATGAATTTCTCTGGTTTCAGCAGCTTCCCGCGGTATTCTACCTTATCGCCGGGCATGATTTTGCGCCCCATTTCCAGCACCACTTCTCCGTTGACGGTCACCTGCCCTTCGGCGATCAATTCATCCGCCTTGCGTCGCGACGCCACTCCCGCATGCGCCAAAAAGCGGTTAAGCCGCATGATTTCGGCAGCTTCGCTCGGCTTGGCTGCCACCGGAGCTCGCCGCTTTTCAGGCCGCACTTCTTCCTTGGCTTTGCGCGGGGGCGCTGCCTTCTTGACCATACCCTTTACTGTCTTTCCGTGAAAGGGTTCTTGTGATTTGCGGGAAGGTCGTTTGGCCATGGCTTCAAATTCCGGGGGAAAATTTCCCGTCTCCCGGCAACGGTATCGCTCGGGTACTTACGAAAGCTAAGGAATTGCCAGAAATTTTCGCTCAGCTCCGCGAGATAGAGCCAAACCGCAGCACGACAACCCTCAACGCTCGGATTCGTCGTCGGGATCCTGTTCGGCTGATTCTTCAGGTTCTTCAAAGGTCTCTTCCTGGCTCGGGGTCGGCTCCTCTTCTTCAGTCCAGGCTTCATCCTCGCCGGCTGGCTCTTCAG
>CAYSDI010000003.1:75287-87517 GCA_964429745.1 uncultured Chitinophagales bacterium
AGGCGAACCTCATCTTCCAGCGCCTCCGCAGGAATGCCGATGGAATCGCCACTCTCCTCAAACTCGCGCAGTTTGGGTAGCTCGTCTACGGAATTGATGCCGAAGTAGTCCATGAAACCGCCGCTGGTAGAATACAGCAAGGGCTTACCCGGGCTATCGGAGCGGCCCGTGATTTCAATCAGTTCGCGCTCCAGCAACTTCTGGATGGAATAATCGCAATTGACGCCGCGAATGTTCTCGATCTCCGACTTAGAAATGGGCTGGCGATACGCGATAATAGCCAGTGTTTCCATAGCCGCAGTAGACAGACGGCGCTTGGATTTGATGTTCAAAAAGGACGAAACCGAAGCGTGGTAAGGTTCCTTGGTCAGAAAGCGGTAGCCGCCGCCCGTATGCACAATTTTAAAGGGGAAGAAATCCTCTTCGTACTTCTGCAACAGGGTTTCCAGGTGGTTGATGACCACATGGGCATCCAGCTCCAACTCCAACGCGCGGTTCAGCGAATTCACCAAATCAGCCACCGGCACCGGATGGTCCGATGAAAATAAGATAGCCTCAATATGTTTGTCCAGATCCTGCACGGGTAAAGAAGCCGCAGCCCTTAGCCTTCAGAGAGGGCGGCTGCCCCGCTGACGATTTCCGTCAATTCGGTGGTGATGGCGGCCTGGCGAGCGCGATTGTAGGAAATTTTGAGGTCCTTGAGCAGTTCGCCCGCATTTTCCGTGGCCTTGTCCATGGCGGTCATCCGCGCACCGTGCTCGGCAGCGTTAGAATCCAGCAGGTAGCGGAAGAACTGCGTGTTGAGAATGCGCGGCACCAACTCGGCCACCATCGTCTCGCGGTCCGGCTCAAAGATGAACTCGGTCTGTGTCGTGCCCGCGCCCTTTTTGTCGTCGTCAAACTTGCTGATGGGCAAGAACTGTTCCACCGAAAGAATCTGCGTGGCAGCGTTTTTGAAGCAGTTGTACACCACGACCACCCGGTCATAGCGGCTATTGGCGAAGGCCGTCTTCAGGTAATCCGCAGCTTCTTTCGATTTCTCAAAACTCAGGCCGCTGAACATGCCTGCATAGTCCAGGACCAAGGGAAAATCGTTGCGTTTAAACGCATCTGCCGATTTTTTGCCAATGGGCATGACGTGCAGGTCGCCGCGGACGGACTGATCGGCGTAGGTAGTGCGCGCCAACAGGCGAACCAGCTTGATTACGTTGGCATTGAAACCGCCGCACAAACCGCGGTCTGATGTGATGGCCACTATCAAAACCTTGCGCACCGGGCGCTCCTCCGCTTGCGGAATGTTCACCTCACCTTTGGTAGCCTCGGCCAGGTTCGCCAGGATGCTCGTCATTTTCACGGCATAGGGACGCATCCGCAGGATCGCATCCTGCGCTTTGCGCAACTTGGCCGCGGACACTACCTTCATGGCCTTGGTGATCTGCTGGGTGGAGGTCACCGAGGTGATCCGCGTGCGAACTTCCTTTAGCTTGCCTGACATAGGGCGGGATTAGGCAGTTTTCTTGTATTGGATCGTCATGTCTTTGGCCACTTTAGCCAAAACCCCGGTCAGCTCATCATTGTACTTACCGGCGGCCAGATCTTTCAGCACTTGTGGGTGGTGCGACTCCATTTGGCTGAGGTACTGGCCCTCAAACTCGCGGATTTTGTCAACCGGCACATCGCGCAACAGGCCCTGCGTACCCAGGTAAATCATGGCGATTTGGTTGCCCACGGTAACTGGCTGGAACTGACCCTGCTTGAGGATTTCTACGTTGCGCTTGCCCTTTTCGAGCACGGACATGGTAGCGGCATCAAGGTCGGAGCCGAATTTGGCGAAGGCCTCCAGTTCGCGGTACTGCGCCTGGTCCAACTTGAGCGTACCAGCCACTTTCTTCATGGACTTGACCTGGGCGTTACCCCCCACTCGCGATACCGAGATACCGACGTTGATGGCTGGGCGAACACCCGAGTTGAACAGGTTGGATTCCAGGAAGATCTGGCCGTCCGTAATGGAAATTACGTTAGTAGGGATATAGGCCGATACGTCGCCAGCCTGCGTTTCAATGATGGGCAATGCCGTCAGCGAACCGCCACCCTTTACCAAGTGACGGATGCTCTCCGGCAAATCGTTCATCTGCGAGGCAATCTTGTCGTTGTTAATGATTTTGGCGGCGCGCTCCAACAGGCGGGAGTGCAGGTAGAATACGTCACCAGGGTAGGCTTCGCGGCCTGGAGGGCGGCGCAGCAACAGCGACACTTCGCGGTAGGACACGGCCTGCTTGGACAAATCATCGTATACAATCAGCGCCGGACGACCCGTGTCGCGGAAGAATTCGCCGATGGCGGCACCGGCAAAAGGTGCGTAGAACTGAAGCGGAGCTGGATCAGCAGCAGAGGCAGCTACAATAACGGTATAGGGAAGGGCGCCGTAGCGCTCCAGCGTCTTGCTGACCTGAGCCACCGTCGAGTTCTTCTGACCAATGGCCACGTAGATGCAGAAAACGGGCTCGCCGCGCTCGTAGAACTCGCGCTGGTTAATGATGGTGTCAATGGCAATAGCCGACTTGCCGGTCTGGCGGTCGCCGATGATCAATTCGCGCTGACCCCGGCCAATAGGAATCATGGCGTCGATGCTCTTGATGCCTGTTTGCAGCGGCTCGTTCACCGGCTGGCGGTAGATAACCCCGGGGGCCTTGCGCTCCAGCGGCATTTCATACAAAGGCCCGGCGATGGGGCCTTTGCCGTCAATCGGCTCGCCCAGCGTGTTCACCACGCGGCCCAACATGCCTTCGCCCACGCGAATGGAGGCGATGATGCCGGTGCGCTTGACCGTGTTGCCTTCTTTGATTTCATCGGAAGAACCCATGAGCACAACCCCGACGTTGTCCTCTTCCAGGTTGAGCACAATGGCGCGAACGCCGTTCTCGAACTCCACCAATTCACCCGCCTTGGCATTGGTCAGGCCGTAAATGCGGGCAATACCGTCCCCCACCTGAAGAACGGAACCAACTTCCTCCAAATCTGCAGCGGATTGAAAGTTGGAAAGTTGCTGCCGGAGAATAGCAGATATTTCGTCGGGTTTTACTTCTACCATGACTTGGTTTTTTCGGGCTGGGTGCAGCGTATGTCGAAGGGGCGCATTGCCCCGGGCAAATTCTTAGTATTTTTTAACGTATGTGTTCTGTTCAAACTCTTTGCGGAGCTTGCGAAGGTTGCGGATCACGCTGGCGTCGTACTGTTTGTCGCCGTAGCGGATGATGTAACCGCCAATTAGCTTGGGATCAACCACCGATTCCAGTTCAACCGTAGCCGTGGCCGATTCGCGGAGGCTTTCGGCAATCTTGTCTTTAAGCGCGCCATCAATCGGTTGCGCCGTGGTGATGCGGACCGACTTAATGTTTTTGAATTCGTTGTAGCGCTCCAGGTACACCTTGACGATCTCCGGAAGGTGCGACTCGCGGTGTTTGCGCACCAGAATCTCCATGAAGTTCATCAGGATAACGTCCACGCGCCCGGAAAACACCTTCTGCAGAATGGGCAATTTCTTGGCCGGGTGAATGATCGGGCTGCGCAGCAACATGGTCAGATCAGGGTGCGCGCGCATCGTGTCACTCAACATGCGCACATCGGCCGTTACCACATCCAGCTGACCCTGTTCCAGGGCCAGGTCCATGATGGCTTTAGCGTAGCGATTAGCAAGGCGAATCGAAGACATGCTTAGTTGAGTTTGAATTCGTCCACCAAGCTGTTGATGTAAGTTTCCTGTTCGTTCTTGCTTTGCAGTTCGCGGCGCAGCACCTTTTCGGCAATGTCCAGCGCCATGAGGCCCGCTTTGTTCTTAACATCAATCAGCGCGGCCATTTTCTGGTTGTTGATGGCATCGGCGGCGCTGGCCACAATGCGATCAGCCTCCTCTTTAGCGCGGTCGCGGGCCTCTTCCATGACGGTGTTGGCCGTAACGCGAGCCTCTTGGATAATGCGGCTGCGTTCTTCGGTAGCCTCCACCAACAAACGCTGGTGATCAGATTGAAGGGCGGCCATTTCAGCACGAGCCCTTTCGGCCATCTTCAGGCTGTTTTCAATGGCATCCGAGCGCTCGCGCAGGGATTTGCCAATGGGACCAAAAGCGTATTTGCCCAAGATGAACCAGAGCAGCCCGAAGGTTAGCATAGTCCAGAAGAACAAGCCAAAATCTGGCGTGATCAGACTGAAAGCATTGGCTAAAATGGCCATATTAATGAGTTTCCGGTTTGGAAAAGAAGGTCAGTTCAAAAGAAGAAAAGGCGCACCCGGCCAACCGCCGGGAAGCGCCTTTTCAAAGGAAATGCTATCCGCCGGCCTGCAACAACGCCACCACCACGGCAAAGAGGGCAACACCCTCGATGAGGGCTGCGGTGATGATCATGTTGGTGCGGATCATGCCTTCGGCTTCGGGCTGACGGGCAAGGGCTTCAACAGCGCTGCCACCAATCCGGCCGATGCCGAGTCCGGCACCAATTGCTGCAAGACCACCGCCCAGGGCACCGATGCCGTTGAGCGAGTCAAGCATGAGAACAGTCAAGAGGTCCATAACAGAAATTTTGGGAAACCGTAAAAAATGCGATGATCAGTGGTGTTCGCTGTGGTCTTCAACCGCCATGCCGATGAACAACGCCGACAGCATGGTGAAAATGAAGGCCTGCAGGAAAGCCACGAGCAATTCAATCAAGCCCATGAACAGCACGAAAGGCACGGCAACTGCCGCTCCTCCCAGGCTGCCCGGGATGCTTTGACCCAGGTTGCCGAATACGAAAATCAGCGCCGTGAGGCTCAGCACGATGATGTGTCCTGCCGTGATGTTGGCAAAAAGACGAATCATCAGGGCGAAGGGCTTGGTGAAAATGCCAAAGATTTCAATCGGGATCAGGATCGGCTTAACGAAAGCCGGCGTGCCCGGTGCAGTCAGGTTGTGGCGCCAGTAAGACTTGGTTCCGCTGATGTTGGTCAGCAGGAAGGTAATCAGCGACAACGCCAGCGTTACCGTGATGTTGCCGGTCAGGTTGGGGTTGCTGATGAACGGCAACTGGCCGATCATGTTGCCAATCCAGATGAAGAAGAACACCGTCATCAGAAAGGGCATGAAGCGGTCGGCATTTTTGCCCAGGTTGGGCACGGCGATGTCTTCGCGCACAAAATTGACCAACGGCTCAATGAACGCCTGCAATCCCTTCGGGGCCATGCCAGCCCGGCGACGGTACGCCGCAGCCACTGCCATGAAAATCCAAATCATGATAATGGCCACTAAAAAGAGCGCAGCCACGTTTTTGGTAATGCTGAAATCAAACCAGGGGTACGCAAAACCATCGCGCACCAGGTCGTGGCGACCGGCTGTATACACTTGGTTGTTGTAGCAAAGCAGGGCCCTGCCGGTAGCCTCGTCGGTCATAAAATGGCCGTCGTTGTGCAAATCCACCTTGCCGGAAGGGAACCCTTCCCCTTCGACCCGCATCAAACGGCCGTGGTTCATGATAAAGCCGTCGTAGGCGCGGTGGCCCCCTTCGAGCTTGGAACTCATGAACAGTTTGAGCCCCTCTCCTTTTATAAAAGCAATGCAAGGCAGGGGAATGGTGGCGCCGTGGAAAATCTCCCATTCGTTGGCATCGGCAATGTGGTGCAGGATCATGGGCGTCGGGTCGTAGCCCTCTTCGGAGCCTTCGCCGTGGCCAGCATGTTCGCCGTGACTGGCGGCGCAAGGATCATTACCGTGTTCATTAGCGTGGGCCGCATCAGCGTGCGCATCTTGACCATGGGCGGCGTGAGCAGCATGCTCGTCATTCGTTTGCGCAGGGTCCGCATGGGCGGTGCCATGGGCATCTGCCGCGTGAGCTGTACCCTGATGGGTGGTGCTGTGTTGCTCCGAACCGTGATCCGCCTGCTCAGCGAGGGCCAAAACGGGGCTAAACACGCCCATAGCAACAGCGAAAACACTGGTAATCAACAGCTTAGCTGAAATGGTCCGGAATTTTCGAATGGCCAAGTTGCGGGCGTTTTTTTTTACGCTGCAAAGGTAGCCATACATCAGGGTATTCCAAACTAAGCAGCGTCGATTGACGCGCCTTTCGGCATCTTTTCCCAAATTAATACGTGATCACCTGCTCTTCCATAAGCGCTGGCAAAGCCCGAAACTCGTACTGCTGGTTGCGCAGCCGCGGCTCAAAACCTGCCCCCCGGATGGCCTCCTGGATGCTGCGCGACGTAAAACGGTGCGGCGCTCCGGCCGCAGACACCACGTTTTCTTCAATCATGATGCTGCCAAAATCGTTGGCACCAGCGTGCAGACAGGCCTGCGCAATGGCCTTGCCCACCGTGAGCCACGACGCCTGAATGTTGTCAATATTGGGCAAAAACATGCGCGAAAGGGCGATCATGCGGATGTATTCCTCGCCAGTGGTGTCGTTTTTGGCGCGGCGAATGCGCTTAAGCGTGGTGTCTACGTCCTGGAAGGTCCAGGGAATGAAGGCGATGAACCCCTTGGCGTGCGCGGGTTTTTCGCTCTGCACCTGCCGGATCTTCTCCAAGTGCAGAAAACGCTCCTCAATGGTCTCTATGTGGCCAAACATCATGGTGGCCGACGTAGTGATGTTCAGTTGGTGGGCCGTGCGCATCACGTCCAGCCACTCCTGGCTGTTGCATTTGCCCGTGGCAATGATGGCGCGCACGCGGTCAACCAGAATTTCGGCACCCGGGCCCGGTAAACTGTCCATGCCTGCTTCGCGAAGGGTTAGCAAAACGTGCTCATACGTATGCCCGCCCAGCCCCGCAATGTGCACAATCTCCGGCGGGCCCAGCGCGTGCAACTTCACATTCGGAAAATCTTCCTTTATCTCGCGGAAAATGCGGGTGTAAAACTCCAGGCCCAACTCCGGATGGTGCCCGCCCTGCAGCAACAACTGCTCGCCGCCGTAGCGAATGGTCTCCGCAATTTTGGTCCGGTAGGTCTCGCGGTCGGTGATGTAGGCCTCGCCGTGCCCCGGCACCCGGAAGAAATTGCAAAACTTGCAATTGGCCACGCACACATTGGTGGTGTTCAGGTTGCGGTCAATGATCCAGGTAACCTCTGCCTGGGGCTTCTTTTGCATCCGCAGCCGGTTGGCCACGTGCATTAGTTCGGCCGTCGGGGCCTTTTCCAGCAGGTGCACCCCCTGGTCAACAGTCAGCCATTCCTGGTTGAGAGCCTTGCGGTAGAGCGGTTGAAGGTTCATAGCTTCGCCGGGATTAACTTTAGGCCATCTTTAAAAATTCCAGATCCTGCATTACGCCCAATTTTAAACATCCTCATTTACAGGAGTAAACTCCGGTGTTAAAAATTGGGCAAGCCTTGACGCTGAAATTTTTAGCGATGCCCATTAACGCTTGTAAAGGTAGCGCTTGCGCTAACAGTCTCGGGCGAAGGGGACCTTGAACCCGCAGCAAACGCTGCACCGAACAACGGACCCCTTTCGCCCGAAAGATCAAACACGCCGCCAGGCGAAACGTTCAATTCAGCTGACTTTATGATTTCATACCACCAGCACACCCTTACCAACGGACTGCGCATTCTTGTGCACGAAGATCCCACCAGCCCCATGGCGGCCGTGAACGTGCTTTACGACGTGGGCGCGCGCGACGAAGAGGCCGGCCGCACCGGCTTTGCGCACCTGTTTGAGCACCTGATGTTCGGCGGCTCGGCAGGAGTGCCCGAATTTGACACTGTGCTGCAGCGCGCCGGAGGCAACAACAACGCCTACACCACCAACGACCTGACCAATTACTACGACGTGCTGCCGGCTGCCAACCTGGAGACCGCCTTTTGGCTGGAAGCTGACCGCATGAACCTGCTCGATTTCAGCGAGCGGTCGTTGGACGTGCAGCGCAAAGTGGTCTGCGAGGAATTCAAAGAACACTACATCAACCAGCCTTACGGCGATGTCTGGCACAAACTGCGCGCCCTGGTCTACACCGTGCACCCCTACCGCTGGCCCACCATCGGGCTGGAGCTTTCGCACGTAGAAGAAGCCAGTTTGGACGATGTGCGCAACTTTTTCTACCGCTTTTATCGCCCTAACAACGCCATTTTGGCCGTTTCCGGGGGCGTAAAAACCGGGCAGGTGCTGGAATTGGCACAGAAGTGGTTTGGCGGCATCGAGCAGGGCGCACCCAACCGCCGCAACTTGCCCGAAGAGCCCTTCCAACGCGGCCCGCGCCAGTTAACGGTTGAAGCCGATGTGCCCGTGGACATGCTCTACCGCGCCTGGCCCATGTGCACCCGCACCCACGCCGACTACCACGCCACCGACCTGCTCAGCGACACACTTAGCGCCGGCGACTCCGGCCGTTTGCACCGCCGGCTGGTCATGGAAAACGAACTGTTCAGCGATCTGGAAGCCTACGTAACCGGATCCTTTGACCAGGGCCTGTTTGTGGTAGAAGGCAAATTCGCCGAAGGCGTGGACCGCGCCGAAGCCGAAGCCGCCCTGGACGAAGAACTCCAGCGCATGCGCCGCGAGCCTGTTTCAGAAGAAGAGGTGGAAAAGGCCCGCAACCAGAGCGAAGCCTATGAAGCCTTCGGCAACGTCAGCGTGCTCGGCAAAGCCATGAAACTGGCCTACTACGAATTGCTTGGCGACGCATCGCTGGTGAACGAAGAAATGGAGCAATACCGCCGTGTCACCGCAGCCGACATCCAGCGCGTGGCCGATGAGGTCTTGCAACCCGAGCGTTGCAATACGTTGCATTATCTGGCTAAGGAGCCGGTGCTTTCATGATGGGATTCCTAAAAAGCCCGGATACTGCGTTGCACACGATCGAAATTTTAACTCCCTTTCCACATCCGTTCCAAAACGCGAACATGGCCCAGCTTCCCCCCGCCCCCGACATGCACCCCATCACCGACGCCCATTTTGTGCACCCCGAAAAGCGTGTCCTGAGCAACGGCGTGCCGCTTTACGCCATTGACGGCGCCGCCGACGACATCCTCAAACTGGAAGCCGTCTTTCCCGCTGGCCGCCGCTACGAAACCGCCCCGGGCGTCTCCGCCGCCGCCGCCAAACTCATGACCGAAGGAGCGCCCGGCTTGAACGGCAGCGCCATCGCCGAAACGGTGGAACGCTACGGCGCCTCGCTCAAAGTACGCGGCGGCTTCGACTACACCACGCTGCAATTACAGGGCCTGAACCGCTTTTTGGACCGCCTGCTGCCGGTGGTGCACGGCATCGTTTACGAAGCCAGCTACCCCGAAAAAGAGTGCGCCAACTACGTGCGCAACAACCGCCAAAAAATCAAAATCCGCGAACAGAAGGTTGATTATCTTGCGGATAACGGCATGCGCGAAGCCCTCTACGGGCCGCAGCATCCCTACGGCTATAAAATGACGGGCGAATTGTTCTCGTCCCTCACGCGACAGTCGTTTTTGGATCACCACCGCCGCACCATCGCCCAAAGCCAACCCTTTCTCATTGCCGCGGGCCGCATCACCGACCAGGTGCTGGACTTTGCCGAAGCCGCCTTTGGCCGCGCCGTTCGCATGCCCATTGCCGCTACCCCTTACGGAGCAGCCCAGCCCGCCGCGACGCTGAACATTCACCAGTTTAAGCTAGGCTCGGTGCAATCGGCCCTTCGCTTTGCCAAACCCATCATGGCCAAAAGCCATGAAGACTACCGCCCCTTCTTTGTGCTCAACACCATTTTGGGCGGCTATTTCGGATCGCGCCTGATGAGCAACATCCGCGAAGACAAAGGCTACACCTACGGCATCTACTCCGGCATGACCCACCTGGATGACGCCTCCTACTTCTACATCAGTGCCGAAGTGGGCTCGCACGTTTGCCAGCCCGCCATCACCGAAGTCTACGCTGAAATGCAGCGCCTCCGCGACATCCCCGTCGGCGACGAAGAGCTGGACTTGGTGCGCAACTACCTGCTCGGCACCATCCTGGGCTCCATAGACGGCCCCTTCCGCACCGCCGACACCGTCCGCGGCATCCTCCAGGGCCACCTGCCCATGGACTACGTGCAGCAGCTCGTGGATACGATTCGCACCGTTACGCCCGTTCAATTGCAGGCGCTGGCCAACCGCTACCTGCGCCAGGACGACCTGCTGGAACTCGTAGTCGGCTGGCCGGAAGAGGCAACGGTTTTGGGGGCGAATGGGGTTGGGGTTTAACGCAATGATTTCTATGGTTCAAAAGGGTTTCATGCGCAACACAACAGCATTGGGGAAGACGTTACTCTACCTCCTTTTACTGCATGTGTTCATGGCTGTGGAAGCCAACGCCCAAAGCCTAAACCCGCCCGAACTGTTTTGCGCCACCAACAACCTCAGCGGCGATGTGACCCTGCAGTGGTCTATTCCCGCCAATCCCTGTGGCCCGTTTGAAGGATACGAGGTGTGGGCGGCTACTGATCCGGACGGCCCTTACGTCTTACTGACCACGGTGCTGGCTGAAGCCACCACCACCTTCACCCATATTGGAGCCGATGGAGTGACCAGCACCTGGTACTACTATTTAGTGCCCGATTACGATTGTCCCGGCTTTGCCGCGCCAACCTCTGACACGCTGGACAACCGCGATCCGGTTCCCCCTATTATAGATTATGTTACGGTTGTGCCCACAGGAGCGGAGTTGAACTGGCTGCCAAGCCCTTCGCCCGAAACAAAAGCGTATATTATTTACCGACAAGTTATTGGATTCACACCCATTGACACCGTGTTCGGGCGCTTCAACACCACCTATACTGACGGCGCGGCCGCCATCACTGCGCAACCGGAGACCTACTCCATCGCCGCGCTCGACTCCTGCCGGACGCTCGGACTCTTCGCCAATCCGGCGCACACCACCATTTTACTGCAACAGGATCTGGACATCTGCGGCGCTTGGAACTTGAGTTGGAACGCGTATGCCGAATGGGATTCCGGGATAGCTGGCCACGATATCCGCACGTCGATCAATGGCGGCCTTGAAAGCACGGTGGCCAGCGTGCCCGGCGACCTGCTGGCTTACAACCTGGCCATCAACGACGGCGATTCGGTCTGCGTGACCGTGCGCGCCGTGCGCGACGATGGCGTTTTCTCCAGCTCTAACACGCATTGCCGCAACATCACCAAAGTACAACCGTCGCGCTTCGTGTACCTGCGCAACGTCACGATGGCCGCGAGCGACTCCGCCGTCATCGAATGGTACGCCGACCCGCTCGCTGACGGCGAGAGTTGGCGCGTGGAGCGCGGCGACAGTCCCGGACCTTGGTCGGTGCGGGGTAGCGGCGCCTTTCCCCCGCCCCCCGCCGGCTTCTTCACCTTCAGCGACTTTCCCAGCACCGCCGGCCGATACTACCGCGCCCTGACCGAAGACAGTTGCAACGCCTTCGTGCCCTCCGGGGTGGGCCGCACCATCCGCCTGCGCAGCGATGCCAGCTTTGGCCTGACCAACAACCTGACCTGGAACGCCTTTGAACTGCCCAATGCTGTGTTACTGGGCTTCGACCTCTACCGCCTGGACGCCGGCCTCTGGACCCTGCTCGTGTCCCTGCCCGCCAGCGCACTCAGCCACGCCGATGACGTCTCCAACTTTCTCTCCGGCGACGGCATCTTCTGCTACCGCCTCGAAGCCCGCTTTGACCTGAGCCTCCCCGACCTGGGCATTGCCGAAAGCCTGATCAGCCTTTCTGATGAAACCTGCGCCGAACAAAGCGGCAAAGTCTTTGTGCCCAACGCCATCGTGCCCGGCGGTTCCAATCCAATCTTTAAACCCGTTATCCTCTTTGGCGAAACGGGCTCGTACAACCTGCAAGTGATCAGCCGCTACGGCTCTGTGGTCTTTGAAAGCAACGATCCCGAGCAGGGTTGGGACGGAACTGTAAACGGCCAGGCCGCTCCCGGCGGCAGTTACGGGTATGTGCTGCGCTTCACCGCGGTGAACGGGCAGGAGATTCTCAAGAAGGGGAATGTGACGGTGGTGCGGTGAGGGGGGGGGTTAGTTATAAACTCTCAAATTTGTCCAATTTTTTATGAAATAAACTGGACAAATTGGCCGTCTGGTTCCCTTTTATCTCCGATTGAAAACTCCAGGATGAGACTATAAAGGAGGAGCTTCCCACATTTCAACAGGAATGCGATATTTTTAAAACTTTACTTTTTACCGTAGCATAAAAGGGGGAGCTTTCACCCTTACCCGGGGAGAGCTCTGTGGCCATTTATTGGCAGAGCGGAGCAGTCAGCA
>CAYSDI010000004.1:0-3117 GCA_964429745.1 uncultured Chitinophagales bacterium
GCCTTTCAACGAGCGGTAATAAAGCATCCACTCACCGAAGCACTCCTCTTCCATTCTGATCGGGGAATCCAGTATGCTGCTGTTGACTTTACCAAAGTACTTGGCGCAAATCCGCTGATAACGCGCAGCATGAGCCATCGGCTGAGAAGACATAGCCATTTTGGCCAAATGAACATCCTGGAATTTGAACAACAATTTTTTAAACCCAAACAAGCTGCTTAACTTAACTTACCGTTCCAAAAACCGTGGCACTTCCACTCTTTACATCATGAACTGCCGTATACGAGGCCCGTATGTACGGTGGTGTGAGAGCCGCTCCCTGCCAATGAAAGCTGGCAGTGCGGGCTACTGGGTTGTAGCCAGTGCTTCTTGTCATTGTAGTTGATTTTTATTTGTCAGAACAAAGTTGTCAAAAGATTTTGGCTCTTGTCCTGTGATAATTTTTACCCATTCAGTTGTCTTTGGTGTTTTTTGAAATCTTGGAAAATAATGCAACATAATCATCACTAAAATTAACATTGTCGGCATATTCTCTTTTCGTTTTGTCAAAAAGAATTGCAATAAATTAGGTGAAATATATTTTATAGTCTTTCCAATTTCTTTACTAATTTTTACTGCCATTTCAGCAAATGTCAATGTTTCATTATTAGTTAATTCATAACTTTTATTGATATGGTTTTGCGGTTCAATTATCACTTTTGCTGTCACATAACCAATATCTTCTGCGTCTATTACTGTAAATTTTGCTTGCCCTGCTGGTAAATAAATTCTATAATTATTTACCAAGTCATTACGTAAACTTGTAATGAAATTCTGCATAAAATAAGCAGGTCTTACAAATGTATATGAAATCTTACTGTTCACTATTAATTTTTCTATTTTATGATGCGGTATTATTTTACTATTCTCAACACCTTGCACAGATAAAAAGACAATGTGCTTTATTGAAGATTTCATTGCTGTTTCAATGAGTGGTGCAAAATATTTTTTAACGTCTGAAATTTGTGGAGGTCGAAGCAAAAAAAGCACGTCAAAGTATCTTAATGCAGGCAAAAATGTTTCAATATTCATAAAGTCAAATTTTATTGTCTTGATGTTAAAGTCTGAGAGCTTCTCATTGCCAAATTCTGTGTCCCTAACACCTGCATAAATTTCGAGTTGATGGTCAAGTTTTTTTAAAGCAGATAATACTTCAATCCCAACATTTCCTGTCGCCCCTAAAATTAAAACTTTTGTCATAATATTTTTGTCAGATAAGGTTGTTTCATTTATGGTTTGTTTTTCGCTATACGGTCGTACTCAGCATTGGCTACAACATTTTGCAGCAACAAGAAGTTGGCGATTTCGGAGACTAAAATTGTCTGCCACCACAAAACTTGACACGAAGCACAAAGCTTCATTTAACCACTGAACCGCCAATTCTCTGTAGGTGCTGTTAGCAGCTGGGCACTTCATTCAATTTCATAGTCGTCAGAAAAGTCGGTGTCGCCTGTTATACATGTAAAGCAACCTTTACCTGAAAAAGCAGAACCAATTATCCAAATTTGATCTCCGCATTTACATACCTCACCGTCTTCTTTTAATTGTCTGAAGTACAGAAGGTCTTTTTTTAATTCTACAATGTCTGAATTTGGATTGCTTGTTTTATGCTTTTCAATAAAGCTGTCCACCGATATTTTAGTGAATTTAAAGTTAGCGTATTTGGGTTTAAACGTCATAGTGTCTTTGCCTTGCTTCTAGCACGCGGTTAAGCGAATATTTGTTGGGTTCGACACAAAATACAATTTGTTTAAGCTGAAAGCAAATCGGAACTATTATCACCCATCCCCCGCACAAACTCCTCCACACCAATCACCTCAACCCCATGCCGAAGCTCGTAGGCTTCTGAATCATAGGTTATTATATAGTTAGTATCGGTTTTCAAAGTTTGAATGGTATTCACGATACCGCGTGATAGTTGAACAGCATTCCCCAATTTGATATCGATACACGAAATGGGTTTGATCCCTTTGACCTACACCAAGTCACATTCGGTTCCGTCTGAGGTTCGGAAAAAAAAACGGCGTTATTTCTTGCGGAAGGCATTGGATAATTTGCTGAATGACGTAGCCTTCCCAAGATGTGCCGGCTAATGGGTGGAGAGTAATGGAAGCACTATCTGTTACATCAAGTTGCGTATTGAGTACGCCACTGTCTGTGAGATAAACTTTTGGTGATTTCACCAGGCGCTTACCCAGTTTGGAAGCATAAGGGTATAGCACCGTAACAAAAAAAGAGGATTCAAGAAAGCTCAGGTAATGCTTAATCGTTTTTCCACTTACGCCAAGCGAACGGCCAAGCGGTTCGGCATTCCATAAGTTACCGTGTGATGCTGTAAGCATTTGTAGAAAGGTCCGGAAACGGACTGGATCGGTGTCTAGTCCGAGCATGGGCAAATCACGCTCTACATAGGTTTGAATGAAATTTTGCCGCCAGCGATAACTGAGTTCCTCGGTATCAGCAAGCCAGGAAACTGGAAATCCACCCCTCCGCCAATGTTGTTTAAGGAGGTCTGGTCTGGGCTCAAGTTCAAGGAGGTGAAGGGGATGTAGGGTTAGGTACTCAATTCTTCCTGCAAGAAAATCAGCCGTCTGACGCATCAACAAGGGTGAAGCTGAACCTAAAAGCAGGAAGCGGCCGGGTCTTCTGTCTCTATCAAGGAGCGACCGCAATTCAGCAAACAACGCCGGTAACCGTTGAACGTCATATATAATGTCCAAATCATCGCGAAACTGCTCCAGAAAGAATCCAAGGTCCTGCTCAAGCCGATTGAAATCTTCCAGCCTTTCTAAACCAAAGTAACGGATTCCTTTGCCCACCTGGCCCTCGAGCATTTTGGCCAACGTAGCTTTTGCCAACCTGTCGGGCACCAATGAGCCCAACGGCTGGGAAAAAGGATCAGTCAGCCAGAAGCTGTTTAAATATGGTTCGTTCTAACAAGTCTGTAATATTGGAGTGTCACTCGAATATTACAGACTTGATTTCTCTTTTCTTCCGATAATATCGCAGCGCGAACGGACCCCCTTCGCCCGAACTACCGCTGAGTGATACAACCGAACTACCGCTGAGTGATACAAC
>CAYSDI010000004.1:3217-12137 GCA_964429745.1 uncultured Chitinophagales bacterium
GAACTACCGCTGAGTGATACAACGGAACTACCGCTGATTGATACTAAGTTGCTGCCAGGCCACATTGCAAGAGTCTGCGGACTCAGAGGCCAATCCTTTGCCGCCAATGCGCTCGACGAATGTGGTATTGCTCTGGGGATTTTTAAGCCAGATCAGAAATGCATCAACCAATGCACTTTCGCTGATGGCGCCGCGGCTGTGTCCCATGTTGCAAGTGGCGGCGATGAAGGCGTCAACACCCTTGCTGCGCAGCTTTTCGCCGAGCCCACCAACGCCGTAGATCGGCTCGCCATGAGGTGATACGTAGGTGGGCCCTTCCCAAAAGGGCACCAAATCATCCAGTACTCCGCCGGCGCCGTAGTAGGGAACGGTGGCATAGAGGGGGTCTTTGGTCGAAAGACCGCCGTATTGGTTCAACACTCCTTTCAGGTTAACCTCACGCGCCAGGTTGGGCATGCCGTAGCCCACGTAGCTAGCCAACGTGCCGCCAAACGAAGTTCCAGTAGCATAGGTTGGCAGCACACCATAACTTTCTTTCGCTTTTTGATAGGCGTAGCGAACGGCCAGTTCAGCGTCGTCGAAAGATAAATGTGCTGAAGTTCTTTCCCGCACGTAATTGGCGGCGGGCTCTTGGTGAGGGTCGCGCTCTTCGCACCACTGATCCAAGGGTTCAGAGCCGGTCCAGCCGCGCCGGTACTCAATATCGGCAACAACATAACCTTTTCTACACAAGTCTGCACAGCTTTGCAGAATATCGGTGTAGTCGGCAGAGCCCACGTCGCCACCGCCGCCGTGAAAGTAAAAGAAGAGCCCTTTGGGTTTGCCTGCCGGAACAAAGTAATTGATGTAGCGGGTCTGGCACTCGCCCTTCGCATTTTCGGCAGGGGCAGCATAGTCAAATCGCTGTATGGTAAAGCCTTGCTTGACGGCTTCGCGGCTCAACGCTGCTTCTTGCAAAAAAGGTCCGAGGCAGCCGTCCACCATGGTCAACTTTTTGCGACAACCTTCTGGCGAAGTGGAGGTGCCTGGCGGTTTTCCAGGACCACTTCCGTAAGGATAGAAGTAGCAGCTTGATAGGCCTGTCAGCAGCAAGACCAGCACCAATGGGGAGAGGCGAGATTTTTTCACGGGATTTGGGTTAGGTAAGGCTTACGCCGTGCCCAAAAGTACCTGCTCCTGCACAAATCAGGTAAGTAGGCAGAATCGGGGCTCCCTCATGAGGGGCACTGATTCTGCTAAGGCCCGTCAGACCCAGCGTGGAATCTGGTCCAGCGGAATGCCGAAGACCAGTTTGCCGAGCATGGCGGCACCTTCGTAACCCGACCATGGCGGGTGGATGATGGCAGCGCGTACGTCGCGGTAATGCTGCTCCAGCGGCTCAGCGCGCACAATGGCGCTTCCCCCGGCCATGCGCATGGCTTTATCCACGATGCTGATGGCGGTTTCGGTGCAATAGCGCTGGCAGGCCACCAGGTCTTCCACCGGCGGATCAGCGCGTTTTTCGGCAGTGTCCAATTTTGCGGCGGTGGCCTCGAGCATGCTCATGGCTACGCGCAATTCCACCTCCATTTCGCCGGCCAGAATCTGGTTGCCGGGGTAATGGCTCATGGGTTGGTCGAAGGGCTTTTGAGTGCGCTTCTGCACCTTGGCTACCGCATAATCGCGGGCGGAACGGGCAATGCCCAAGTAGCACGCGCTGATGCTGGGCGAGAACCAGGCAAAGAAAATGTTATTAAAGCGGTCCCAGGTGCGCACCGGGCGATCCACAACGGCTTCCTGCGGCACCAGCACATTGTTCCAGACCACGTCGTGGCTTGCCGACGCGCGGATGCTCATGGTGTCGTAGTTGCGCAGAATTTCCACGCCGGGTGCGGTGAGCGGAACCTGAAAGTTCAGCACGCGAGTGCCGCGCACCGGGTCTTCATAGCAAGCGCTGGACCCGAAATAATCAGCCACTTCGCAGAGGGTGCCGAAGGTGCTCTTTCCATTGATGCGAAAGAATCCGTCTTCCAGCACGGCCGTGCGTGCCGTGTCGTTGATGCCGCTGACGCTCACCGATGTATTGGCTTGGTAGTCAGAGGTGCTGGCCCCGACGATCCAATGTTTCTGCACAATGGCTTCCAGAAAGGCCTTCTGCCGTGTGTCGCCCAGCCGGAAAAAATCCGAGCGCATGGCCACGTTGAACAAGTGCATGTTGAAGGCTACCGTGAAGGGGCCGTCACCTTGGGCCAGCCGGTGCTGGCAGTTCACCATGGTCAGCACGTCGGCGCCGCCACCGCCAAGTTCAGTCGGCACGGTCAGGGTGGAGTAGCCGGAGGCTTTCACCGCATCGACATGTTCAAACGGGAATTTATTCTCCCGGTCAAAGCGGCTGAGATGCGGCTTAAAGTCATCGGCGTGTTTGGCGGCAATCGCCAGCCAATCTTTGCCGTTCGCAGAGGTCCCGTTGTCTTGAGCCGGGGGCACAAAGCGGGTAAAGGATAATGCCATGGTTGAGTTACTTGCTGTCGGGCGAAGGGCTTCCGGTTCTTGTTGCGGAGTTCCGCCTGAATCCGGCCACTAGCGCAGTGCCAGCGCTTGAAATTAACGCGAACCCGGCAAAACCAGGCTCGTTGAGTTGCTTCAAGATACGGCGCGATGGCTTTTTATCCCAATATTTTCCGCAACCTTTTAGGTCGGGGCTAAAATTTTTACGGCTCTATCCCGGCCTTGGCTTTCATGGTCTCCCCCAGCATTTCCATAATCTCTTCCGACACCCCGACCGAGCTGAAGCCCCCGTCATTGTAGAGGTTCTGCATGGTTACGCTCCGGCTCAGGTCGCTGAACAGGAACAGGCAAAGGCCGGCACAATCGTCAGCGGGAGCGTTGCCCAACGGCGACATTTTGTCGGCAAAGTGAAAGAACACGTCGAATCCTTCTATGCCTGACCCAGCCGTAGTAATGGTCGGCGACTGTGATATCGTGTTGATTCTCACCTTGTTGCGCTTGCCGTAATGGTAGCCGAAACTGCGGGCGATGGATTCCAGGGTAGCCTTGGCCTCCGCCATGTCGTTGTAGTTGGGAAAGGTGCGTTGCGCAGCGATGTAGCTGAGCGCCACCACAGAACCCCAATCGTTCATCGCATCCACCTTCAAGGCGGTCTGGAGTACTTTGTGAAAAGATAACGCGCTGATATCCAAGGTTTTAAGATACCATTCGTAATTCAGATTGGTGTAGTGCCGGTCTTTGCGCACGTTCGGTGACATGCCAATGGAGTGCAGCACAAAGTCCAATTTGCCTCCCAGCGCATCCATGGAATCCCGGAAAAGCTTCTCCAGATCTTCGATGCTGGTGGCGTCCGCGCCAAAGATCGGAGCGTTGCAGGCCTGGCCCAGTTCCTTGATTTTGCCCATTCGCATGGCCACCGGGGCATTGGTCAGGGTAAATTGCGCTCCTTCCTCATGCGCCTTTAACGCCACCTTCCAGGCAATGCTTTGCTCGTCCAGCGCGCCAAAAATGATTCCTTTTTTCCCATTTAACAGTCCGTAGCTCATGGTATCCCTTTGGTTAATATGACCGGTCTAAAGTAACAACTCTGCCTCAGACGAGGCGTGTCCTGTCCGGGGTTTCAGCCTTTGAAGACATTTTTTTTACCACCCTATCTTAGGATCCTTAAAGGCTCAAGGGTAGGTCAAGCCAATAAATTTGGCAGATAGTTTCATTTTTCACGATTGAGTCCCTACCTTAGGTTGCGATTGAGGGAGATCAGTCAGGATGGTGCAATGAGCACCGGTTAACCCTTATGCCATGGAAACTGAAGGTAACACCCGCCAAGCAAGGTGGGAATTAAGCGCGGAGAAGTCTGTTAAAGAAAACGAATACCATATGGTATTGTCTTTTTCTTTTAAAAGAGCGGGACGAGTTTCTGCGGCAATCCTCTCTTGCTTCTTGTTTTCAGCATTGATGTTCCAGCCTGCCTCTGGTGCGTTCGCTCAGGCCGGGCAATGCCTGACAGGCGGCTGCACGTTTGGAGGATCGCAGTTTCCCGGAGGTGTCTTTTCCACAACCTCCTCTTCCTGGACTACTATTGCTACTAATATTTGGGCAGGAGAATGGCAGGAGTACAGTGTCTTAGCGGGTAATACGTACGAATGGTCGCTGTGCGCCGCTGACGGAGGAAATGCCTCTTACGACGCGCAACTGACGCTCTACAACACCAGCGGAACACCGCTCTGTTACAGTGATGACTTACTTGGAGCTTGCGGAGATGATTCCAAAATTCAATGGACAGCCACCTTTACCGGCAATGTCCGGACGCGGGTCAATCAGTATAATTGCGCTGTCAATACAACAAGCACCACGCTGGTATGGCGCATGTTCAATTGCCAGACAGCCATCAACATCCCTTCCCTTCCTGTGGTTGGTCAGGCGCTGTCTTGTGCTTCGGCAAATTTTTTGAACGAGCAGTCTGTTCCGGCTGTTTGTGGGGCTGCGGGCAATGCGTACAAAGGAGGCAATGAAGCCCTCTACACCTTTTCGCCATCCACCTCAGGCGCTTACACCATCAGCATTTCCGGACAAACCTGGACTTCTATTTTTCTCTACAGCGGCAGTTGCCCGGCCAGTGGCGGAACATGCATTGGCTCCGTAGGTAATGACTTAACGGCTAAATCCGTTGTGGCAACGCTTACTGCCGGAACCACCTATTACCTCTGGTTTGATACTTGGCCAACGCCAAACAGTCCATGCCCTGGCACGTTTTCGATAACCCCAAATGGACCCGCTAACGATGTATGCACCAGCGCGACACCGGTTTCGGCAGGTTCCTTTTCTGCCACCACTGTTTCTGCTGCGGGCACAGACCTGAGTTCCTGTGGCTTTTCGGACACGGAAGATGTCTGGTTCACCACCACAAACAGCACGTTAGTTCCAAGACGCCTCACGGTTTCTACGGGCAGTTCCTCGTTCGATCCTGTTTTAGCTGTTTATTCCGGCACTTGTGCGGGACTAACCGAGTTGGGTTGCGACGATGATGGCGGACCCGGCACCGAGTCGCTGGTGGTTGTGGACTGCATCCAGCCCGGCCAAACCGTGTACATCCGACTCTCCGGATACAATGGTGGAGAGGGCACTACCACGTTGACCTTGAGTTCTACCCCCGATCCGGTAGCCCCGACCTTGACCTGCCCAGCCAACATTACCGTGAATGCTGAGGCAGGCTATTGCGAAGCGTATGTCAACTACCTTCCCCCGTGGGCTGACAGCTCTGGTGCGGGCAACTACACCGGAGGCGGAGTCCTGTACGATCCTATTCCCGGCACAGGCACCTCGGTTACTTTGTCTGACGATCAGGTCAGCGGAGCCATTCCGATTGGATTCTCCTTCAATTTTTACGGCAGCGCGTACACCAACGCGTACATTAGCTCCAACGGCTTTCTCTCGTTTGACGCGTCAGCTCCCAACGGTTGTTGCTCCGGACAGGTCATCCCCGATGCCACCGCTCCTAACAACCTGATCGCCTTTGCCTGGGAAGATCTTAATCCATCGCTGGGCGGCACTATCCGGTATTTCACCACGGGTTCTGCACCCAATCGCATTTTCGTCGTCAATTTCAATGCCATACAACACCATCCGGGAGGCAATCCTGTCACTGCGCAAGTTCAACTGCAGGAGGGGCTTGGTGTCATTGAAATTCACACGATGAATATGCCTTCCGATGGCGGAAACCATACCATGGGCATTGAGAATGCCACGGGTTTTGCTGCAACTTATGTTACCGGAAGACTCGCTTCCAATTGGTCCACCGGCAATGAAGGCATCCAGTTCATTCCCCCGAACAACACAGCAGACAATTGTGGGCTGGCCTACACCGTGCAAACGGCAGGCAACGGGTTCAGCGAGTATTTTGATGTGGGCACCACCACCGAAACTTACCGCATCACCGACCTTGCCGGAAACGTGCAGACCTGCAGTTTCACCGTAACGGTAGTAGATAATCAGGCTCCGTTTGTCAACCTTTGTCCACCGAATATTACCGTCGTTTCTGATGAACCGGATTGCGGGGGAAGGATAGTTAATTATACGCAACAGTTCGGCGACAATTGCCACGGTTATGTTTCAGGCAGTTTGGTGACGGGTCTTGCTTCAGGGGCGTTGTTCCCCATAGGAACTACTCCGGTCTCCTGGACGTTTGACGATGGCAATGGAAACCCGCCAGCCACCTGCTCCTTCAATGTTACCGTAACAGAACCTACGGTGCTTTCTTCTGAACTCAATCTGACCAACGGTTGCGCAAGCTGCTCGGTCAGCGACGGCCAGACGCGCACATTCTATGACCAGAACGGCGATTACCTTATGACCGTTCAAGACGATTTGGCACTTCCGTCGGCGCTGGGAGCCACAACCGTTTGCAACCTCGCCGCTGCAGCACCCACCGCTGACGACGAATTGGGCGATCCCGTACCGGTGCTCGCGCGTTTCTGGAGAGTAACCCCCACTGTTAACGGGCCCGCAGACCTCACCGTTCACTTCACAACATCCGAGTACGACGCGATGCGCACGCATCCGTCCGCCACTGGAATTTATGCCATAACCGGGCTGGGTGACGTGTGTTTTACCCGTTATGCCAACGGAACTCCACCGGGTTTTGCCTCTCCTGGAGGTCTGGCGGTTCCCGTGCAAAGCATCATCAACAACGGAGACGGTACCATTTCGGCAGTGCTGGACATGGCCGGCTTCAGCGACATTTACTGCCATGCCTGCAGCCCTTTTGGAGGTCCGCTGCCGGTAACGCTATTGTCGTTTACGGGCCAAAAAGAAGGCAGTGTTAATCTTTTGCGCTGGGTAACGGCCACCGAATCAGGCGTATCGCACTTTGAATTGGCGCGCGCGTCAGAGGATGGAGCGTTCAGCACCATCACGCAGGTTCCCGCTGCCGGGGTCAGCACCGAAAACCTGGCTTACGCTTTTGAAGACCGCGATTTCCCGGTTGGAGGACAGTTTTACCGCCTTCGCACCGTGGAACTGGACGGCAGTGACGCGCTCAGCCAGATTGTTTTCCTGGATGAAAAGGCAGGTGAGACCTTTGAATGGGCTGTCTTTCCAAACCCGGCGGTTGATCAGGCGATGGTCACCGTAACGCTTTCCAAGAAAGCCGCCTTGCGAATAAGGCTCGTGGATGCTATAGGTCAGGTGCGTTTTGACCAACAGATGATCGCGCAGCCCGGAGAAATCCAAATACCGATGAACCTCGCCAACCTGCCAGAAGGCTTTTACCAGGTTTATTGTACGGTCGAAGGGGGGACGTCTTTTGCACTGCCGCTTTTTAAAGCCCAACCTTAAACCCATTAATCAGGCTTGTTCCAAAGCTCCTCCGGGCGTATATTTGAGGTTATCCCGAACAGAACCCTAAACGGATTTCACGAACATGAAACGATCCACCTTTGCGCTCAGCGCCCTCTTGTTGGCCATGACCAGTTCAGCATTTGCTCAGCAAAGCCAGATTACAACAACCGAACCTAAGGCTTCTGGCCTAACCCAACAGGAGATAGGCTCAGAGAAAATTACCCTGGTCCGCGATGCCAACCTGCCAGTTGGCCAGGCCAACACACCCACGCAGTCGCTTAGCCGACAGTATGCCACTCAGAGCCCCGATCAAGTAACTGGTCCAGACAATAACCCGCTGGATATCAACAAGATCCGCGTCATTACGCCAGCTCAATTCGCCACGCTGGCTCCAGATGCTCAGACGGCGATCAAGGCTGACCCGTACTACGTGATTTCCGATAAATCGCGTATGGAAGTAATGGCTGAGTTCATTAAAACCAATGCCCAAGACGATTTGAGCCGCTCGCTGCACCAATCAGCACCAGCCGTGGCTGCCCCGTCGGAGTACGAAGGCATGCCCACACAGGCAGAGAAGGATTCACAGAAGGCTGCTGAAAACGCAGGCCAGGCAAAGCCCTGACCAAAGCGATTTCGCAATTTTACCGAAGGTGTTTTTGAAACCTCCTCTCTACGGTTCTTTGTTTAACGGCAGAGCCAAAGCTTGCATAATCTAATCTTTAACACCGGAGTACTCTCCTTTAAAGGAGAAAGATGGGTCTTACAGGAGAAATGGAATTGTTAGATGAATAGATAATTATATAATTTGGTTATAAGTAAGCATAAATCATGAAAAATTTACTAAGAAAAGGTGTTCCAGTTATTGTGTCAATTGGTTTACTTGCATCTTGTGGCGATATGAGTAAAAAAGTCGAAGAAAAGATTAATGAGTTAAGCAATAAAACAGACGAGTTAGACTCGCTTGTCAACAAAGAGCTTGACAAGGTAATTGCTCTTGATTCATTAATAAATATGGAAGGTGAAAAAGTAAAAAAACTTGATTCGCTAATTAATAAGTCATCTTCTAAGATTGATTCGATTGCAAATGAAAAAATTAATTCATTGAAAAAGATCAATAATTAACTAAAGGAATTAAAAGTGAAATGTCCAAATTGTAGCGTAAACCTGGTAATGGCTGACCGCAGTGGCATAGAAATTGATTATTGTCCAGAATGCCGTGGTGTTTGGCTTGACCGTGGTGAACTTGATAAAATTATTGAACGGTCTTCACAAAATGTTCAATACAACCAACCGGATAGTATCCGCGACCAACAAAATTATTCAAAGGATAGCTCCTATCATAATAAAAAGAAAAAGGGCTTATTGGGTGAATTATTTGATTTTTAACAAAGGATAAAGCACGAAAGCCTAACAATGTACAAAGCTAAGGGCGGTGGAAGACCAACAAAAAATAAATAACATTGTTTTAAATTATATTAAATTTAAAGTTTAGTCCTTGAAATCACGCCAATAAATAGATACTAACTGCTATTAATTGAGTATAGCGCAGAATTAGGTTCTTTTTAGAGCACTCTTTGTCTAATCACTCTTTGTCTAA
>CAYSDI010000004.1:12237-31373 GCA_964429745.1 uncultured Chitinophagales bacterium
AGCACTCTTTGTCTAATCACTCTTTGTCTAATCACTCTTTGTCTAATCACTCTTTGTCTAATCACTCTTTAGGTGATCGACAGCAACTCCCGGGCATTAGCCTTTGCTGCTTCTGACAACACCTCCCCGCTGATCATGTGGGCAATGGCCTCTACACGCTCTTCGGCCACCAATTCTCTTAGCCGGGTATGCGTTTGCTTGCCCTTGGTTTCCTTGTAGACAAACAAGTGGCGCTTGCCGCAGGCCGCAATTTGGGGCAGGTGTGTAATGGCCACGATTTGGTGATTCCCGGCCATTTCTTCCATGATGACTCCGATCCGGCGGCCGGTTTCACCGCTGACGCCGGAGTCAATTTCATCGAAAATGAGTGTGGGAAGGGCTTTTTTGGCCGCCACAAGTGATTTGATGCTCAGCATCAGGCGGGACAATTCGCCTCCGGAGGCCACCTGGCGCAAGTCTTCCAATCGGCTGCCTTTGTTGGACGCGAACAGGAACTGCACTTGGTCCTGACCAGATGGGCCAGGTTCCGGCAAGGTTTTGAGTTCTACGGAAAGTCGCGCATCGGGCATGCCCACTTCGCCCAATAACTTGCTGACGGATTTCTCCAAACCGGGGCTGGTTTTTTGACGACGTGTGCTGAGCTCGCCGGCCAGCGTGCTTACTTTCTGGCCTGCCAGGCGCAGCGATTCAGCCATTTGTTCCAGGGCATCACCTTCGCGATCCTGATCCAGCAGCCTGTTGTCCAGTTGGTCCCGCAGGGCAACCAGATCGGCGGCTTTGGGCAGTCGGTGTTTGTGAAGCAGCCGGTTGACTTCGTCCAGACGCTCTTCTAGCCCCGCGATTTTGCCGGGATCCCAGGCGGTGCTCTGTCCGGCCTGCTCCAATTCTGCGGCAAGGTCAGCCCCTTCGATGCGAAGGCTTTCCAGGCGATCCATAAGCGGTTGCAGGTCTTCGCGCCAGCGCAACAAGGGTCGCAAGGCATTGCTGGCCTGGCGGAGGCCGGCTAAAACAGCACCCTGGTCGCCTTGCAGGCACTCGGTGGCTTCGGCCAGGCCGCGTTTGGTTTCTTCTGCGTGTTGCAAGGCACTCAACTCCGCTTCCAATGCGCTCTCGTCCAGTCCGTCAAGGCGCGCTGCGGCCAGCTCATCAAACTGGAATTGCAGGTAATCGCGTTCGGCCAGCGCGCGGTCGCGCTCCGCGCAGCGGGTGGCGTAAGTGCTGCGCAGCGTTTGCCACTGGCTGTACGCTGCTGCGTAGGTTTTGAGTTTTTCGTCATTTCCGGCCAGGCTATCCAACACACTGGTCTGAAAACGCGAGCTGTTCAGGTCAAGCGTTTCATGCTGGGAATGGATGTTGATCAGGCGGGCGGCCAGGGCATCCAACACCCCTAAATTAACCGGCGTGTCGTTGATGAACGCCCGGCTTTTGCCGCTGGCGTTGATTTCGCGCCGAATCACCGTTTCGGCCTCGTGATCCAAGTCATTTTCGGCAAAAAAGGCCTGGAGATCGTAGGCGCTGATGTCAAAGCGGGCCTCGACCACGCACTTTTTCGTCAGGTCAAACAAGACCCGCGTATCTGCTCGTTTGCCGAGCACAAGCCCCAGCGCCCCCAAAAGAATCGATTTTCCGGCTCCGGTCTCGCCCGTGATGACGGTCAGACCCGGTCCGAAGGCCACATCCAGGTCCTGGATGATGGCGTAGTTGTGGATGAGCAGTTGGCGAAGCATAGACTCCTGGATCCCAAATATACAGGAAGCAGAAGCAGAGAGAAGGGGCCTTGCACCGCTTAGCGGCCGCCCGTTAATATCTTTCTGTATTCGTTCGCGTTTTGCGCATCCATGCGGTTGAGCATGGCGATGGCTTGCGCCTGTTCTTTGCTGGGCGCATCGGTGTAAATGCCGATTATTTCGTCCGATTTGGCGTTGAAAAACACCTGAATTGCCATAGAGTTGGGGTTGCTGGTATTGACCCCGTTGAGCAGCGTCAGGCTCTGCGTAATGGTGGTGACGGGCCCGAGGGCGTCTTCGTGAAACAGATCCAGGCCAAGCCGGTGATACTTGTAAAAAGCTTCGCGGTAAGCGGCAAAGCGCGGGTTCATCAGGTTATCTGTCAGCCAAAAACGGTTTCGGATGCCATCGTATGGTTTCCAACCTTTTTCTACGGAATTCTGGCTGTTGTTGACAATCTTTTGCGCCTTTTGCAGGTGGGCGGTACCTCCATTAAGCGCGTAGGAATCGTAGTCCATACCGATGATGATGTAGGCATAATACGCCAGCATCGAGGTCAGGTTACTGAGCACGATGTTCTCGTTGAATTCCAGCGGCTGGTATTCCACATAGCTGAATTCCCAGTCTTTGTCCACCCAGTTGAAGACCACCGTCTGATAGTCGGAGTTGTAGACGGGGCGGCTGGATTGAATGGCCACCTGAGCGCGAAAACGATCCACATCCAATTCGTCAGTGATGGTGATGTTGATGTCGCAGCGGATCTTTTCCTCCATTTTGAACTTGTCGCCGGTCCAGGTGCGGTTGTTCATGAACTCGTAGATGGACGTCTCCAGGCTTTTAAACACCTTGGGGTCCACCACGCGGAGCTGGGGTGCGGTGACGATGACCCCGCATTGCAACTCCTGCGCGTGCAAGGCAGGGCGCAGGGCAGGAGCAAGCCCCAGCAAGAGCAACAGAAAAAGGAATCGGTAGTTCATGGCAGAAAATAGGGTCGGTCAGGGCAGCAGATCCACAATGCGCTGCGCAATGATGCGAGCGGCTTCCGTCTTGCTCATTAACGGAAAATTATCGATTCTATTTCGATTCTCAATCAGGGTAATTCGATTAGTATCTACTCCAAAGCCCGCCCCGGCGTCGTTGAGCGAATTGAGCACGATCAAATCGAGGTTTTTGCGCTCCAGCTTGGAAAGCGCGTTTTCCACCTCGTTTTCGGTTTCCAGCGCAAAGCCCACCACTAGTTGGCCCGGCTTTTTGCGTTTGCCCATTTCGGCCAGAATATCCGGGGTCTTGACCAGCGTAACGGTCATCCGGTCGCTGTCAGCTTCTTTTTTCTTTATTTTTTGGGTCGAAGGGCTTTCGGGCCGGTAATCGGCAACAGCGGCCGCAGCCACAAAGATGTCGCTGTCTGCGAAGTGCTCGGAGCAGGCTTCGTACATGGCGCCTGCACTGGTTACGGCCAGTTCGCGCACCTGTGGGGAACGGCTGTTCACGTTGGTGGGGCCCTTGACTAGCACCACGGAGGCGCCCAGTTCGGCAAGGGCTTCTGCCAACGCAATGCCCATTTTTCCGCTGCTGTGGTTGCCGATGAACCTCACCGGATCCAGGGCTTCGTAGGTAGGGCCGGCCGTGATCAGAGCTTTTTTGCCACTCAGGGGAAGGGCCACACGGCTGTCGTGCGACGCCACCGGAACCCCTTGGCCCGAAAACCATTGCGCGATAACTTCTGCGATTTGCTCCGGTTCCGGAAGCCTTCCCGGACCGCTTAAGCCGCTGGCGAGCTCGCCGGCCTCGGGCGGCAAAACCCGAACACCATCCTGGCGCAGGGTTTCCAAATTGCGCTGGGTGGCGGGGTGTTGCCACATGTCCAGATCCATAGCAGGAGCCACCCAAACCGGGCATCGGGCGCTCAGGTAGGTGGTCAACAGCAGGCTGTCCGCGGACCCGGAGGCCATTTTAGCCAGCGTATTGGCCGTTGCGGGCGCAATGAGCATCAGGTCTGCCCACAGGCCGAGTTCCACGTGGTTGTGCCAGGTGCCATCCACCGGGTTATAAAGGCGGCTGAGCACCGGATTTTTGGACAGCGTGGCCAGGGTAAGCGGAGTGATGAAGGCCTGCGCCTCTTCGGTCATAATTACGCGGACCACAGCGCCTGCCTTGACGAGCAGACGGGTCAGGGTGGCCATTTTGTAAGCGGCTATGCCCCCGCTGATGCCCAGCAGAATCTGCTTGCTCTTCATCCGTTCGCTTAGGCTTTACGCTTCATTCGAATAAGAATCGGCGTTTTCTTCATCGTCCATCAGGCGGTAGTAAGTACCGTCTTCCATGAACTCGCGGGTGGCCAGGATGGCGGGGTTGGGCAGCTTTTCGTAGTGGCGGGAAATCTCGATTTGCTCGCGGTTCTCGAACACTTCTTCCAGGTTGTCGCTTTGGTTGGCGAATTCTTCCAGCTTGCCGTGCAGCTCTTCTTTGAGCTCGGAGGCAATCTGGTTGGCCCGCTTGGAAATAATGTTCAGGGACAAGTACAGGTTGCCCGACTTGTTTTCAATTTGACGCAAGCTGCGGGTTTCCACATTCGGGGGAATGTGACCGCTGGTCAATTTCTTAATGGAGCTCATCGCAGTTCTTTTTAGATTGATCTTGTGATTCTAACAGGTCGTCGTACACCGTTTCGGCTTGTTCCAGCAGCGGGCTGCCCGGAAATTCATCGGCGAAATAGTAGTACGCGGAAAGGGCTTTTTCGTACTCGGGCAATGCATTGCACACAGGCATCGTTTCCTGCGCCAGGCGGTACCGGGAGCGCAAAATGTTCAGTTGTGCCTCATCCAAATCGTCGCGATTGGAAAAAGTGTTTCGGTAACTTTCCCACAATCGCACGGACTTTTCGTAATCTTTGTTACGCAAGGCAGCTTCGGCGAAAAGGTAGGCGCGGCTGCGCTCCTGTTCCGTGCATTCTTCCGCTGCTTCGGAACGGCTGGCCAGTGAGCGTTCCTGGATGCTGGTAGCTTGATCCAAGAGGTTGCTCTCCGGGTGCATTTCCTTGAACTTGCCGTAAGTGCTTATCGCTTGGCCGTATCGATCGGACTGTTTGCAGACAATGCTCTGTTCGGCAAACTCAAAGTATGATTGCAGCACCAGAAAATTGATGTATTCGGCCTGGGGAATGTCGGGGAAATCGTTGAGCAGGTTGGTGTAAGCGATGGCGGCCGCTTGGTAATTCCGGGTCTTGTAGTACAAATCTGCCGCGCTCAATGCTTTGTATTCCAGTTTGCGCCGCATCAGGTCAATCATCCGGTTGGCGGCCTGCACGCTGTCGCTTTTGGGATGAGCGTTGACAAAGAGCTGAAACGATTCAATGGCTTTGTACGTGACCGTTTGATCCAGCGAAACTTTAGGCGAGGCCAGGTAATTGCAATAGGCGCTCATGTAGTGGCATTCCGTGGAGCGATCAGTATTGGGAAAAAATGTATAATAATTTTTAAAAAGTGCGGAAGCGATTAGATAATCATTCTGCCCGTAATGGCTGTAGGCAATATAGTACATGAGCTCTTCTTCTCGCGGCGTACCTTTTTCAACCGACAACAATTGTTTGAACAGGGGAAGCGCCCTGGTAAAGGACCCTTTGTTGTAATATTCCCGGGCCTTTTCATACTTTAGGTCAAAATCATCGCTCTTCAACAGTTGCTCATAGCCACTGCAGGAGGAAAAAATTGCCGAAAGGATTAGAAGGAGGGCAAAAAGGCGCGATAGTACCATAAGCCAGGGAGGGCAAAGATAAGGCTATGTGGGGAATCTTACCCGGAGTGGGTGCGGATGGTTCCCGGTGAAAAGGACATGCCGTATCTTTGTCGCCATTTTCCGATCCGGCGCAGAAAAACCCGACAAAAGGCCTTTTTTTAGGCTCTAATGGGCACAATAGGGGGCGCAACAGGCCTGAAGGATGGCCTGGCAATCGGCAAATGAACTGGCAAGGAAGGGCTGTTCAAGCTCCAGACAAGAAGTCTGGAAGTTTCCAAAACGAGGAAAAACGAGGCATATTATGGACTTGTTCGAAAAACTGCTAACTGATCGGGGGCCTTTGGGCAAACATGCCCGATTGATGCACAACTATTTCACCTTCCCCAAGTTGCAAGGTGAAATTGGTCCGAGGATGATGTTCCACGGCAAAGAGCGCATCGTCTGGAGCCTAAACGACTACCTGGGGCTGGCCAACCACCCTGAAGTGCGAAAAGTGGACGCTCAGTCCTCCGCCGATTGGGGTCTGGCTTACCCTATGGGTTCGCGCATGATGTCCGGTAACTCCGTGGAGCACGAGCAACTGGAGCAGGAACTGAGCGAATTTGTGGGCAAGGAAGCCACCTTTTTGCTCAATTACGGCTATCAAGGCATTATGTCGGCCATTGATGCGCTTGTTGACCGCCGCGACGTGATCGTTTACGACGCGGAGTCGCACGCCTGCATCGTGGACGGCGTTCGCCTGCATCAGGGCAAGCGCTTTGTGTTCAAGCACAACGACATCGAAAACTGCGAGCGCCAGCTTCGCCGGGCCTCCGAATTGGTTAAAGAAACCGGCGGGGCCATTTTGGTCATTACTGAAGGCGTTTTTGGCATGGGTGGCGACCAAGGCAAGTTGCGCGAGATCGCCGCGTTGAAAGAGCGCTACAACTTTCGCCTGTTGGTGGACGACGCCCACGGTTTTGGCACCATGGGCAAAACCGGTGCCGGCACTGGCGAAGAGCAGGGCGTGCAAGAAGACATTGACATCTACTTCTCTACGTTTGCCAAATCCATGGCATCCATTGGGGCCTTCATTTCTTCGGACAAACAGGTCATCGAATACTTGCAGTACAACATGCGCTCGCAAATTTTTGCCAAGTCGCTTCCGATGCCCATAGTGATCGGAAACTTAAAGCGACTGGAATTGCTCCGCAGCCAGCCCCAGCTCAAAGCCAACCTTTGGAAGAACGTGCGGATGTTGCAGGACGGCCTGCGCGAGCGCGGTTTTGACCTCGGCGGCACCAACAGTTGTGTCACGCCGGTTTACCTGACCGGCACCATCCCGGAAGCTTCCAAGCTCATCATTGACATGCGCGAGAGCTATGCCATTTTCTGCTCCGCGGTTATGTATCCGGTAATCCCCAAGGGCCAGATGCTGTTGCGTTTGATCCCCACGGCGGCCCACACCGAGCGCGACATTCGCGAGACACTTGACGCGTTTTCCACCGTTTCCAAAAAACTGCGCGACGGCGAGTACGCCACGGAGCTTCCGGTCAACGTGCCGATGGCGTAAGGGCTTTTTAAAAACCCCAGCTCACGCATGACCATGAATCACGCAGAGAACCGAGTTACGCGGAGAATGACACAGACAATTACACAGACAATTACACAGAGGCCACGGCCCTCAGCGCGCTGCGCAGCCCGTCGCTGACCGGGTAACAAGGCAGGCGCAGAATTTCTTCGCACAAGCCCATTGCGGCCATGGCGCATTTAATGCCCCCGGGATTGCCTTCGCGGAAGATGAGGTCGGTGGCGTCCATGAGCTCAAAGTGCAAAGCGCGGGCGCGGTCAAAATCGCCGGCAAGGCCAGCGCGGACCAGGTCGCTGAAGGCGCGCGGCCAGCCATTGGCGATCACGCTGATCACCCCGTCAATGCCCATGCCCAACTGCGGCAGGGCCAGCGCGTCGTCGCCGGAAAGCACGCTAAATCCTTGCGAGCGGTCGCGCAGCAGGCGGCCAATCTGGTCAAAATTGCCGGACGCCTCCTTGATGCCGACAATGTTTTTGGCGTCGCGGGCAAGACGCAGCGTGGTGTCTGCGCTCATGTTGGAACTGGTCCGGCCGGGCACGTTATACAACAGGATGGGGCGGGGAGCAACCTGGTCCAGCGCGCGGTAATGGCGGTAAATGCCTTCCTGGGTAGGCTTGTTGTAGGCTGGGCTGACCGACAAAATGCCATCGATGCCAGTGAAATCCTGGTCTCGCACACTGTCGCACAGCGCACGCGTGTCATTCGACCCAAAACCGGCTACAATGGGCACCCGACCGGCGGTGTGCGCCACCGTGAAGGCCAACACTTCGCGTTTTTCGTCGGCGTTTAGCGTGACAGATTCTCCGGTTGTACCCAACGAAACCACGTAGTCTACTCCACCGTCAATGACATGGTCCACGATT
Organism: uncultured Chitinophagales bacterium; assembly: GCA_964429745.1. GTDB lineage: Bacteria > Bacteroidota > Bacteroidia > Chitinophagales > BACL12 > WGOA01. Next base: position 20,133 of record CAYSDI010000004.1, read on the forward strand.
CGTCCCAGTGCCGGCCAATCCACACGCATGTCTCGGTCAAAGGGGGTAACTAGCGCTACGCCGGTGCCGCTGAACGGATTAGGATTCGGTTTCATGGGTGCGGATGGATTGGAGGTAGTGATCCACTTCGGCGAAGAATTCTGCTAACGTGTGGCGCTCGTTAGGAAGGTTGATCAGGAATTCTGCGCTCGGTTCCTTGTCTCTCGTGAATTCGCCAATGCGCCAGGACGCCCGGCTGAACAGGGCAAGGTAGCGCAGCGGAAGGCAACGGCCGAGCCAGGCACTAATCAATATGTCGAAGGGCTGTTGTTCAAAGTAGCGGGCCGATTCGCCCGATGGATAACCCAGCCAATTGCACTCACTCCGCTGAAGCGTTTGCATGCTCTCGGGAGGGCTCACTTTTTTGCGGTCCAGGTAGGCGAGGACGTCTACTTTTTTTCCTGCTGCGCGAAGTTGGCTGGCGAACTGCTGTGCGGCAGCCAGGTCATCTTCGCCGTTAATGCGCACCAAAATACCGATGTGACGGGCTTCTGAAAAGGGTACGGTGCTGCGGGCGTTGGTCTTCTCCATCAGCCGACGGCCGACGGCGTAACGAAACAGCGAGTTGCGAAGGGCACTGAACACCGGGAGGTCATTTTACTGCTTCCGTGAACCGGCCCATGGCGCTGTACTTGTCAATGCGCGCCTGAATGCGCTCTTCAGGATCCATGGAGCTGAGTTCCTTGATGTTTTTCTTGATGGCGCGTTTGAGATTGGTCACCATGGCCTTGGGGTTGACGTGCGCCCCGCCCAGCGGTTCCTTGATAATGCCGTCAATGATGCCCAGGTCAAAATTGTTTTTGGCCGTAAGCTGCAGCGCTTCAGCGGCCTGCTCTTTGAAATCGGCACTTCGCCACAAAATAGAAGCGCAGCCTTCGGGAGAAATCACGGAATACCAAGTGTTTTCGAGCATGAAGATCCGGTCGCCAAGCCCTATGCCGATGGCACCCCCAGAGGCCCCTTCGCCCAAAACAATGCAGATGACCGGTACTTTGAGCAGGGTCATTTCGAAGAGATTTCGGGCAATGGCCTCAGCCTGTCCGCGTTCTTCGGCTTCTATGCCCGGAAATGCCCCTGGCGTATCGATTAAGGTGACGATGGGCTTGCCAAATTTTTCGGCCAATTTCATCAGGCGCAACGCCTTGCGGTAGCCTTCGGGGTTTGCCATGCCAAACCGGCGGTATTGCCGCATTTTGGTGTTGATGCCCTTCTGTTGCCCCAGGAAAAGGTAGGTCTGGCCGTCCATGAGCCCAAAACCCCCGACGATGGCCTTGTCATCGCCTACAGCCCGATCGCCGTGCAGTTCTACGAAGTTTTCGCATAGGTTTTCGATGTAGTACAGCGTGTAGGGGCGGTCCGGATGGCGCGAAAGTTGGACGCGCTGCCAGGCGTTCAAATTTTCGTATATATTTTTTCTAAGCTCGCCGATTTTCTCTTCCATTTCGGCTACCGAAGCTGCGACATCTACCTTGCCTTGCTCACCGATTAGCCGCAGTTTATCCAATTGTTCCTGCAATTCGGCCACCGGTTTCTCAAATTCCAGATATGTCATGTTCTTGTAATTGGCTCAAGCACTGCGCTTACAGCATGTAGGACAAAGATACCGGCACTGGCTTACAGGCAGGCACGGGGGGCAAAGTTAGGGATTGGATGTCGCCGAATGTGCCGGAGAAAAAAGTTCAGGTACTTGGTGAATACCCTTTGGTGGACCTATATTTGCCCTGCTTCTGAAAAAGCGTGCGCGTTTCTTCAGAACCTCGCTTTGGTCGGGCTTCCTGAAAAGGGTTTGTCGCACAAATCCTCCTCTTAGATAGCCGCAAAGTTTACCATATTGGCTTTGTTTAAGGATCGGTAGTTCAGTTGGTTAGAATGCCGGCCTGTCACGCCGGAGGTCGCGGGTTCGAGTCCCGTCCGGTCCGCAAAAAAACCCGCTCTTTTCAGAGCGGGTTTTTTGTTGTTCCGGGTAACCTTATGAAGATTGCCTTAGATCCCGGTCAGCTCAACACTGCCCGTGCTGCGTGCAGGCAGGCTGCCGCTGAATTTTTCGGTTTTCTTGCCTAAGGTTTGATCAATGTAAATGATGTTCACGCCGTTGAGCGTGGTGGGTATCGGGCGGACGCTTTTGTTGCTGAAGAGCGCGTAAAAATTGGCCCCTTTCTTAAAGACTTCAATTTCAACGTCTTCCGGGCGGTTTGTTGCGCTGCTGAACGCGTAGCTGCCATCAGTCATCATGTTGCCAAACTCTTCCCAGACCAGGGCTAACCCACCTGCTCGCCAGTTTCCCTGACCAGATTTGGCGTCCAAGCCAAACAGGTTGGAGGTGCCCACGGCAAAACCCTGGTGAAAGGCGGCACCATCTACAATATTGCCTTCTTCGTTGCGCAAGCGAGCCAATATGAGCAAGAACTCTGCCACGTGCAGCACCTGGTCCAGGCTTTCGGCTTCCTCATCGCTGTAATTGAATTCCTGGAAACACACCAGCACGTCATTCCCAAAGTAGCTCCGGTAGTCGGTCAACATTTCGCGGTAGAAGCCCAGGCGATCAGCCGGGTACACGGGCAATAGTTTGTGGGTGGTAATAACGCGGGCAGGCAATCGGCCCGCCTTCACTGCCTTAGAAGCAGCATCCAAACAATCGCCATGCTTGCGCCCCATGGGCGAACCCTTGCCCATGTGCCGAACCACTTCTGGTTTGCCGCTTTGGATCCAGAAATTGTCTGCCAATTTGGGATTGGCGCGGTACACTTCTTCGGCAAACGTCACGTAGGCCTGACCGTTTGCAAAAAGTTCCGGGACGTGGTTGGGCGGTTCGTTGCCAATGCTGATTCGGCCGGTCCGTTCCGTAACCCATCGGCTAACCTGGTCGCGTGGAAATTGGGGAGGCCAGGTGAAGTCGTGCTTGACCGAAGCGGGTAACTGTGGCAGGATGGTATTGAGCACCAGATTGACGTTTGGATCATCCATGCTCTTCATTTTGTACGTGTGGCTACCCGCCGGGTGCCGGATAAACGACTTGGGCAGGTTTATCCAGCGATCCTTGAGCGGTGACTGATCCAGGCGCTTTCGGGCGGCATCGCTGTTGGATGGGTCGCGAAGCGAAATTCCATAGAGGCGCTCCAGGTCGCCCTTAGGGCCCGTCTTGCCAGTCAAGGTAACCTGCAAGGTGCCCGCCGGGGCGGGTTTAGAGGCAGCGGCAGTTGGTAAAGATTGCGCTTCAGTGGTTTGCTGAGTGGGCTTATTGGAGCAACCTGATGCTGCCATCAGCATGACTGCTGTGGAAAGGAGGGCGGTTTTGATCACGAGGTTCATGGGGTAAAATTACGCAGGGTGGGTGAAGCAAACCCAAGGGAACGTTAAAACTTCCAGATACTGAGGCTTTTAGTTCATAACTAGTAAATAAATTAATTATCTATATAAATTTCTACCCCTATTCTTAATTTTTGAAAGCTTTTGCTGAATGAAAGCGATCAACCATGGTGCATCTATAACGTTAGGAGTTTTTTGAATATTATCCATGATTTCCAGTAAGCCCGTTTCATCCTTTGGAGGTAGATTATTCAATTTTCGGCAAATACTTAAGAAATGCTGAAGTCTGGGGATGCGACTCTTGTCAATATCGGCTTCATGGTAGCGCAAATACTTTGCAAATGCTTCTAAATGGAATTCCAATTGATTGCGATCATCCAATTGTAAATAAGCCTTACAAGCAAGCAACTTCAGGCTCACAACCAAGTGTGGGTCGATGTAGCGTATTTGACCGGCCATAAAGAAAACTTGGTTATAATCTTTCTGAGCTAAAGCAATTTGTGCTTTCGCTAAAAAAGAAACACTTACTTTATGGGTTTCCGGTAAGAAATCGGAATATTCTTGCCAGAAACTAACTGCGCGGTCAGTATAATCGCAAGTCAAATAGAACTGAATAATGTTCTTATAAACCCAAGGGTTCATGATTTGATTAATGACCAACAATTTTTCTGAATTCATTTGCTCAATCAAATCCAGGAAAATGGGTTCAAAGCGATTGTCTGGAACATTGATTTTCCGCACACAGTAGTTAAATGCATACAAATAGAAGCTGCTCTTTTCCTCGTGAGAAAGCGAAGAATTGATATTGCATAGAAGTTTATAGTAATCTAAATATGGAACTATATCTTCGGGGTTATTGAAGAGTTTGAATGCAGCGATGGATAGATTCACGATAACCGGATGACGATCGTCAATGGCATTAGGGAGAGTGGAGGTCTGAATGAGTTCCTCATACTCAGTTTGCAGCATAGCACTGCGATTGACCATTTCTGTGCTATACATCAACTTCTCCGATAGATAGTATTCATCCAGCGACCAAGCAACAGACTCTAAGTGACGATTGTCCGTTCTACGCATGTTTTTTTCTGAGTCGTCAAAGGAGATTTTTTGCCATAAATATTGATTGTATAAGAATTTCGAATTCTTTATCGTCGAAGTTTCCAGTAGTTTGGCTGCAGTCCGCATTGCCCTGTCATAGCGAACTTTTAATCCGTGGGTCCGGTAGTACTGCGCTAGGGTCATCTGATCTCCGGTAGAATTTTGAAGCGAAGCCTTTTGAAGGATAAAATTTTCAAGATGCGTGAGAATTTTACTTCTGCAATTGTATAAATCTTTCTTAGTTTTTATTGTCTTTAGCCTCTGTGATTTAATGAATGCATCGTCTTCTACTTGTTTTTTGAGTAAAATTCCTCTTTTGCTGACAATTAAATTTAAATACAAGACATATAAATTCTCAGAGTTGAAAAAGGGAGAGGTTAGGTATAGTCTAAACTCTCTGATTTCTAAGGGCTTCAAGGTTTGAAGCGTACGATACAGCTCAGTATCCTGCATACTTAATTAATAGAAGAAATTATTTTTTAATCTGGTTTTAATTTGGTTTAAAAGAAAGAGAGAATAGCTAAACATAGAAAGCCAGGTGATTTGTAATCAAATGTCTTAGACCAATCTGCCCTGCTTAAAGACAAAAGTACAGGATGTAAGATAAAGCCAATCCAGAATAGGAGTGCTGTGATTTCTCCCTTGCCAGTGTGGATTGACCCGGTAGCTTCGTCAGCGTTATCAGGTTTCAAAAATAGACCAAAAGCACCGTTGTCTTTTCTGTAGGCTGAACCCTTTCCAAGGTAAAGATCAATGCACAGGATGACAAATGAGGCAATTGGCAGCACCCGGTAACGCAATAATAAACGACAAACTAAACTTTACTCACCATGAACCGACTGATTGCCCTTTTTGCCTTAATCCTTTCTGTTTCCTTCTTTTCGCAGGTCAAAGCTCAGGCCGGTGGAGGAATTCCCCCTGGTCCGCAATCCGGAATTATTGTCATGATTGAAGATTTGTGGGAGGCAATAGCTACAAACCCCCAAGCCAACCCCATGCGTCAGATCCGGATTTTGAACAGCTCAGGTACCATCATTTACCAGGATGGCAATACCGCACCTGACTATGAGGAGATCAACCTTTCAAGTGCTCCAGCGGGTTCATACACGGTCCAAATTAAGCTTCAGGTGGGCTGGGAGGCTCATTCGCTGGTGCTTCAGTGAGTTTTGAGGAACGAATTTAAAGAAAGAATTGAAAAGAATATGAATGATACTATTTGGTATTATTCTGTTCCTCAGGCACATGTAGTGCATCCTTAACCGCTGAGCCCGTCATGCGCTATAGGCTGTAAGAAAGATAGAAGTTGCTTTATCCTTGTTCGGAGTTATGCAAAGGGAGATTTTTGCATTGTCCTGATTGAGTAAGCATTTTTTGAATCATTTTTTTACCAGCCTATTCTTGTCCTGAGCAAGTAATTGCTTGAAACACCCGGCCCTTTTGGCTGGGTGTTTTCAATTTAGGGGCAAGCCGTTGATGCTACCTCTCGCGACCTGGATGAAGATTAGGCGGTAGCTAGATCTGCCGCAGGTGGACTCAGAAGACGCAGCAGCTCAAGGAGATCCGCATTTCCCCCGCTGAGAATGATGCCTACTTTTTTTGCTGCGAACAATTCCGGGTAGCGAAGTACCGCAGCCAAGGGTACAGCAGCAGAAGGTTCCACAACAATTTTCAGCCTTTCCCAGATCAGAACCATGGCTGATAGGATTTCATCTTCTTCCACCCTAAGTACCCCGTTGAGTCCGGATTGCAGCACGTGAAAGTTCCGTTTGCCCAGCGAAGTTCGGAGACCATCAGCGACGGTGTCAGTTCGGGAATTGCCTTGTAAAACCCCTGATTGCAACGATCGGAAGGTATCATCCACCCGAGCGGGCTCAGCAGCGTAAACCCGGATATCGGCCCGGTGAGCCCGCGCTGCCAACAGGGTTCCACTGATGAGCCCCCCGCCCCCCACCGGCGCAAGGACAACATCCAAATCCGGCTGAGCGTCAAGCAGTTCTAACGCGGAAGTAGCCTGTCCGGCAATGATGTTGTAGTCGTCATAGGGCGGGATAAAATGGGCTCCCGTGCGGGCAACAACCTGCCCCAGCGTGGCCTCCCGCGCCTGGAGCGTGGGATCGCAAGGAATGATTTCAGCCCCGTATCCCAGCGTTGCCTGCCGCTTAGGACCAGGAGCATTCACCGGCATAACAACGTAGGCGGGAACACCCAACAAGCGTGCGGTCAGCGCAACCGCCTGTGCATGGTTTCCCGAAGAATGGGTGGCCAGACCCCGAAACCGCTCCATTTCCGGTATGGCCATGGCCGCGCGCAGCGCACCGCGCATTTTAAAGGCTCCAACGCGTTGCAAACTTTCGCATTTGAACCACAACTCAGCGCCAGCCAGCACGTTCAGGCCCCCGGACCGCAACACGGGAGTGTCTTGCAGGTAGGGCGAAATGGCCGCGTGCGTTTGGCGGAGTTCGTCCGCCGTTGGCGGGGCGGTCAAAGCCGGGAGGTAGGGGAGCGCATGCATGGACGGGCCTGATTTAAACCACTGACGTTGAAAAATGTTCTGGGGCTCCAGGAGGCCTGCCGCTAGGTTTTGTCTGCTTTCTGAACGGGATCGCTGACGCGCATGAGGCCTTCCTGGGCAACAGAAGCCACCAGTTCCCCGGCCTCTGTGAACACCGATCCCCGGCAAAAGCCACGCGCTTGGGAAGCGCTGGGACTGTCCAATGCGTACAGCAGCCATTCATCCGCGCGAAAGGGCCGGTGAAACCAGAGGGCGTGATCCAGGCTGGCCAACTTTACTCCGGGCTGTGCTGCCGACAGCGCATGCGGCCGCATTGCTGTTCCCAACAAGTTAAAATCAGAGGCATAGGCCAACAAGATCCGGTGCAAAGCCTGATCGTCGGATACCCGGTCGGTGATCCGAAACCAGACGTGGTTGATGGGCTCCCGGGGAACCGGCGCAAAAGGGTTGTCCAGCGAAACTGGCCGAAACTCCACGGGTTGATCTTCGGCAAAATAGCGCCGCAGCACCTCCGGCAGGCCTTTCGGGGGCTCTTTGAACAACTCTTTGAGCGACGGAATCTCATCCGGCCTCTTCACCTTTGGCATCGGCAACTGGTGCGAAGCCCCTTCTTCCGCAACCTGAAAGCTGGAAGACATAAAGAAAATGGCCCGCCCGTGTTGCAGCGCTACCACACGGCGTGTAGCGAAACTGCGCCCATCGCGAATCCGGTCAACCTGGTACACGATGGGAGCCTGAACATCGCCGGGAAGGATGAAATAGGCGTGCAGCGAGTGTACAATCCGATCGGGCTCCACGGTGTGGATGGCTGCACTCAGCGCTTGCGCCAGCACTTGGCCGCCAAAAACATCGCGCGTGCCGATGTCCCGGCTTTGGCCGCGATACAAGTTGTGCTCCAGTTGTTCCAGCCGGAGCAGTTCTACCAACGTTTCAACAATTGACATGCCCACAAAGATAAACCCAGACCTGCCGCAGGCCTCCACTCGTTTGGTTGTGAATGCGCCATGATTGTCCGATAATTAGTGACAATTACCTCTCCAGAATTCGCTTCCGATTGAACTTGCAAGCGGTTTGAAGCGTTAACCGCTTGTGCCCAGCCAGATTGGGCCGCCAGCAGCCGCTGAATCCGACCATTTTCTCAACGTTTGAGCCCCATGCCCGGTCAACGCCAAACACGTATTGTTCCCTCCACCAAGGAATACCAGCAGACTCAGGAAAAGGCCATGGATTTCATGCTCAACCTGGCGTTGGGCGCTATTAGCCTGCTCTTTGTGGGCCTCACCTTTGCCTACACTTTTGGTCGCCGGCTGAGCGAAAACTGGGAAACCTTTGACCTGCCCAAGACGTTTTGGCTTAGCACCCTGCTCTTGGCGGGAACCAGCGCAGCCTTTCACTACGCCAGAAATGCCTACCGCAAAGATGACACCAAAGCGCTCCGGCTCAGCTTATGGCTCGCGTTCGCGACGGGAATTGGTTTTCTGGTCTCGCAATTTATCGGGTGGGGCCAGCTTTCTGCGTCGGGAAACACCCTAACGAACAATACGTCGGCCAGTTATCTCTACCTGATCTCGTGGCTGCACGCGGCCCACGTCGCCGTCGGTTTGGTTTTTTTAGCGTTCAGCCTCCAAACCGCCATGCACTGCACCCGCGATGACATCCAATCGCTTTTATACTTCAGCGACCCCTCGCGGTCGCGCAGACTGCGCATGGTCAGTCAGTATTGGCACGTGGTAGATGGATTATGGATTTATTTGTTTGTATTCTTTTTGTTTTTCCACTCCTGACCAATCTGCTGCTCCATATGTTTTTCTATTTTGGGCGAAGGGCGTTTTTTTGCGTAGCAACCATAACTCCATATAATATCTTATTCTTGTATTGCCGGCATCCTAAAAACTCTGCAATGATGCGGTGCTAACCAAAGCAATTCCCGGCACTCCACCGGCAAAAATTCTGCTTGCCACAGCGCTGTTGCGCTCCCGGAAAATGCTCCGCACCAGATTTCCAGGCAAGTAGACCAGCGTTTGTCGCTGAGATTGAGCAGCGCAAGGCACGGTCCCCCTTCGCCCGAAAAGGCCACAGCGAAATGTTCCGCAGCCTGCAAATGTTCCCCCGGCGGCGAGGGTAGAACACGGACTTGGGTCACTGCGTCAGGGGCTAAAAGGCGCTCCAAAAGCGCGCGCGCTGACGCCGGATAAGCTGCTGGAGCATCGCTGTTAAATAAAACGCCGCCAAACAATCGGTTCACCAACAGCAGCGTGAATTGCTCCGCTTCGCTCAGTTTTACGGTCGGGTCATTGCGGCGCATTAGATAGACATCCGGATCGTTGACAAAGGCCCGACCATTTAATCCCCGACGACCTGCGGAGCTAAGCACGGCAAGGCGCGTAGAGACGCGCTCGCGGTTGCGCAGGAACGCCAACAGCCGGTGCTCCCAGGCCAGGTGCACATCGGCGCCGATCCGACAGGCGTCCACCAGCCCGAACGCGGGTGCCAACGGAACACCACAACCCAACAGAAAGCGGTCGCCAGCGGCGTCGCGCAGAAACTCCATGGCGCTGCGCATCCGCGTCGCGCGCGCGCGCCCTTCGCGATGCTGAAGCCCGGCCGCATACAAGAAATCCAACTTGAGCCCTTCAAAACCCCAGCGGTCCAGCACAGTTTCAAACACGTGCCGCAAATGGTCGCGCAGGCCCGGGTGGTCTGGGTTGAGGGCGTAAAAAGTGCCGCTCCACAGCGGATTAAATCCAGCGGGAACCAGGTTTCCGTGCCCGTCGCGCTCCGCCCATTCCGGATGTTGGCGAAGCAGCTCGGAGCGTTTTTCGGCCACGAAGGGCGCCAGCCACAGTCCGGGTTTAAAACCAAGCGCTTTGGCCTGGTCAGCGAGCGGTTTCAGCCCATGCGGGAACGACGATCGCGTGCTGGTCCAATCGCCGATGCGGGGCTGCCAGCCATCGTCAATTTGGAACCACTCGGGTCGGGGTTGGGCCTGTGCAAGGTCTCGCAACTCCTGCTCCAACAGCACAGCGCTGATGCGGTTGTAGTGTCGGTACCAACTGGTCCAACCGCTGGTAAGCGCCGGTGCCGGCCTCGCCTGGCATTTCAAGGCATGGAACCAATGGTCGTAAACACGGTCTTCGGGGCCCTCCGCCCAAAACAGGTCCAGCAGTATTCGGGCGAAGGGGGAACGCGGCGCTGGAGCGATGTTACTGCTCGATCCGGGCCCTGTGCCGGCTCCAGCCGGGCTGACTGCCCGATCCACTTCTGACGCTCGGGCCACATCAGCCGGGCTGACTGCCCCCCAATTTTCCGGCACATCCCGGCTGATGTGGAAGGTGCCAGCCTCAGCCCGGAGCGCGAAGCATGTGTACGCGTCTTGTTCGTTCAGGCTGCCTAAAAACCCGATGTTGTTCGGTTGATGCAGCGGACTTTTGTGTTCGCCAACAGAATCAGCCGCGCTGGACGCGGGCCAGGACGTCCAGGACCAACTGTGCAGATCGCCGGGTTTTCCACTGGAGGTAAAGGCAACGCCATCGCCGTACGGTTGAAACAATTTGCGGGCAATCCAGCGTGGAGGGGGCATTCGCTCCGTAACCCCAAATTCGCGGCTCTCCGACCAACTCTGCCAACCATTACAAAACATACGGTCTGGCCATGTGTCGGGCGTCGGGTTCAACCCATGACGGGAAATGCCGGCTGACATGCCGTCGGATATCGGCCTGAGCACCCGGCCAGACACCGGCCTGAGCACCCGGCCAGACACCGGCCTGAGCACCCGGCCAGACACCGGCATAATTAAAGTTACCTTGCTAATTTGGAACGCTTGGTCTGCTTCCAGGATGACGGAATACCGCCAGCCGATGCCCTCCGGGTTTAAGGAAACACGCAGCAAAAATTCCGGTGGGCCGCTGCCGGTAGACGGAGGCCCTTGGCCCGAAAAATTGTTCAGGGTCCGGACATTGAGTTGCCCGAAAGACAACGCATCAGCAACCGGAATGCGCCAACGACCGCGCAACGTGGAAGCTTGGACGAGCGTTTGCCAGTCTATGATGAGCACGCCCTGGTTCCAAAGGGGAAAATTGGGCATGGGTATAAGCATCTGGCATCTGGCATCTGGCATCTGGCATTTGGCAAATGGCAAATGGCAACTGGCTGTAATTACCTATCTATGAATCTTTTCTTTTAATCCCTTCTTTTAATCCCTTCTTTTAATCCCTTCTATTATTCCCTTCTTTTAATCGCGGCTATTAATTCGCTGCGCGAATCAGGCTTTGGACCGGAGTTGCTCG
>CAYSDI010000004.1:31473-42100 GCA_964429745.1 uncultured Chitinophagales bacterium
TTAATCGCGGCTATTAATTCGCTGCGCGAATCAGGCTTTGGACCGGAGTTGCTCGCCCATCCAGTCAAAAACGCGGGGCAGCAATTCGTCCAAATGCACCGAGCAGGTATGGTCGGCACCGGGTACGAATTCCAGGGTGGTTTTTCCTTGGATAGCCCGGCATATGGAACGGGCTTCTTTGCGGTCTACCACTTCATCTTCTTCGCCGTGAATGATGTAGGCCGGGCACTTAATGCGGCTGACCACATTGGCCACATCCATGTTTTGGAGCATGGCGTAGACTTCTTGGTCAGTGCTGCAGCCTGACCATTGAAAGGTGCGCTGCTTCATCATGACCGATAAGTTCTTGTACACGTTGCGCAAATGCATCGGGGCGCCGATGGTTGCCACGGCGTGCACTTTGTCGCTCAGACCTGCGCTGTACAGCGAGGTAAAACCGCCGAAACTGAACCCGAACGCACCGACTGCCTCGTGGTCAATGCTGGGGTGCTGCGTCATGAAGCGGAAGGCGCTGCCGATGCACAGCCGGGCAGCGCGCTCTGAGTCCAGCAGGTTGCCGGTCATGCCGCTTTCGCCGAAACCAGGTTGGTCAACACTCAGGGTGGCGATGCCGCGCTCCAGCGCATAGTCCTCCACAAAAACCATAAATTCTTTTACGGAATCATTTCCCTGGAAAATGACCACGGCGGGACAGGGTTTGTCTATGCCTTCGGGCAGGCGGAGGTTGGCCTTAAGTTTGCCGCGCGGAAAAGGCAAATCGACTTTTTGGATCTGCGGAATGTGAAAACGTTTAAACGATTCAAAAGCCTCGAGTGCCAGTTCGTAATTGCGCCGTTTAAGCGGGCCGCGTTCCAACGGCCAGTCAGCCACCAGGTGGTAAATGGCCGAGCGCAAGTATTTGTCTTTAGCCGTGTAGGGATCGCCTTCCTCTTCATGCTCCTGAGCTTCGCGAAAAAGGTTTCGCCCTAAATCATGCCAGGAGCGGTGAAACGATCCGTTGAAATTGCGCGCATTCTCCAGAGCCAGCATCATTTCATCGCGGTCGGCACCGAAAGATTCCAGCGTGTGGAAAAACATTCGGAACAGTGGCAACCGATGCAGGATGTTGTAGTCCAGCAGGCGGTTGGCGATGGTCAACTGGGTGGAATGCGGCAGTTTTGAGAAGAGCTGCTGCGTGAGATTCATAGAAGAGAGATGGATCAACTCGGAGCGCCGCTGCGGTCCGACCCCATAAATGTCGGCAATCCACGTTGCAAAAGCAATTTTTGTCACAATGACACGAAGGCTGTTGATCTACGCGCAAATACGCGTAAGTAAACTATTCTATGACGTTATAGTTTTCTCGTACTTGTTTGATACTGAACGCATTGAAATGCCACCACTCGTTTGGGATGCCCTGAAATCCGCCGTATTTCATGACCTCCCGGAGCAGTTTTCGGTTGGAAAGCTGGGTTTTGGACAGTTTTCCGGCCTTGCGGTAGCGTTCCTCGTGCCGGGGCTGTGACAATTCACTAAAATGGTCGAAGGGGGTTCCCATGTCAAGCGGGTTCCCGTTGGCGTCGGCAATGGTCAGGTCTACGGCCGCGCCGTAGTTGTGCAGCGATCCCTGAGCGGGATTGGCCACATAGCGAGCCTGCGGGGTTCCCTGCACCTGATCCCACATGGCGCGTTGCACGCGAATGGGGCGCGCGGCATCGTAGACCAACAGGCGGTAGCCGGGCTGTCGCCGGCTTAATTCGTCCTGGGCCATGCTCAGCATGGCGGCGGCTTCCAGGAGCAAAAAGGCCTGTTTTAAATCGCCGTAGATGGCTGTATCCAGAAAGTTGTTCGGGGTTGCGTAGGCCAGGCTGACCTGGATAGCCGGGTCCATGTCCTGTACATTGACCAACCCGACGCGGTACATGCCTGCTGCCAGACCGCCGTATTCCTCGTGAACGGGGATGCGTCGAAAGCGCTCCAGAGCCGCTTTTTTGCGCGCCAGGATGGATTCGCGGGTCAGGTGGTCGGGGGGCGAAGTGGGGGAGGGCTCCGAGCAACTTACAAAACTTGCTGAAAACAGCGCAGCACCCGCCAAAAGCAATGCCGCTGCGCGAGCCCTGGCAGCCGCCACAAAGAGCCGGGAGCCCTTTCGCCCGAAAGTAGGATTTGAAAATAGCCTTGGCATAAGGTTGAATGCGCGGCAAGACAAACGCAAAAGACGGTTCAGTCAGCTAATATTGCGCGCTTTTTTTGCTTCGGCCATTTTAATGCAGTTTTGATAGGTTTTTAGAAATGCCTTTGAGTTGCCTTTTGCCTATGCACAATTCGTTATTCCCAATATTTCCTCTCTCTCTGCATCCTTTTAATTCGCTGACACGTGTTGATCAGCATCGTCCCGGCCTTGTTGGGCTGCTCTTTTTTGTGCTGCTCTACGCAGCAGAAGCAAAAGCACAACAGTCCATACTGTATGGTACGGTAACAGATCGCGAAACCGGCGAGACCTTGTTGGGGGTGAATTTGCTGCTGGAAGACAGCACGGGCACTACCACGGATCTGGATGGCAAGTACCGCTTGGCGTTGGACCCGGATCGCCAGCGCTTTACGGTGAGTTACCTGGGCTACGAATCGCAGAATCGCACGGTGTCTTTAATGCCGGGCCAAGAGCGGCAGTTGGACCTGCAACTGATTTCCAAAACAAAGGAATTGGCGGTGATGGTCATCTCCACCAGCCAGTATGAAAAGAGCCTGGAAGAGACCTCTGTATCCATCGACGTTTTGCCTTCGCGGCTGATTGCCAACACAAATTCGGTTACGCTCAATGATGTGCTGCAACGCGCCCCCGGCGTATACCTGCTCGACGGTCAGGCCAACATTCGCGGCGGCACGGGTTTTACCTACGGTGCCGGCAGCCGGGTGCTGTTGGTGTTGGACGACCAGCCGATGCTCACCGCTGACCGCGGCGATGCCAAATGGGCGTTCATTCCTATGGAAAACGTGGAGCAGATTGAAGTGATCAAGGGGGCTTCTTCGGTGCTGTATGGAGCCTCCGCGCTCAATGGGGTCATTCACGTGCGCACAGTCTGGCCGGGCTCCAAGCCGGAAACCGGCGTGGAAGTTTACACCGGGGTCTACGGCCGACCGGATTCTGCAGATCGGCAGTGGTGGGATTTTCCTCCCTATACCGCCGGGGCCAGCCTCTGGCATCGCCGCAAGTTTGAGCAGATGGATTTGGTGCTGGGCGCACACGGTTCGCGCGAGTTGACCCACCTGCAGGGTCAGGAAAACACGAGGGCCCGCCTGCACGGAAAGCTGCGTTTTCGCCCGAAAAAAAATGATAATTTAAGTTATGGGCTGGGTTTCATGGGCATGTACAATGATGAGAGTTCCTACCTCATCTGGTCCGATGAAGATTCCGGTGCGTACAAGCCTTTTGGCGGCACAGAGGCCCCGCTGACCACGCTTCTGGACTGGAAGTACGCCTGGCTTAGCCTGGATCCGTTTCTCACCGCTTTTGACAAGGCCGGGGCAACCCACCGCGTCAAGGGGCGGCTGTACAACAACTACACTACCTATCCGGATACCAACGGCGGTTCCTGGCTTAGCAACATCGACTACCGCTACCTCAAGCCTTTCTTTAAATCCGTCAACGTCACGACCGGGCTTCAGGGTTTTTACTTTCGGGTGCGCGATGGCAACCTGGGCGCGCATACCGGCATTTTGGGCGGCGTTTACTTTCAGGTGGACAAAGAGTTTTTCAACCGCCTGCAGGCTGATTTTGGGTTCCGGATGGAGTTCTATGATACCGACAGCGCGACCGGAACCGGCAGACCTATTCTTAAGGCCGGTCTGAACTACCAGGCTTCCCCAACGGTATTTTTGCGAGCTTCGTTTGGCCAGGGCTACCGCTTCCCCAGCCTGGTGGAGCGCTACAGCAGTACCAATGTGGGTGCCCTGCGCATTTACCCTAACGATACGCTTAAACCGGAGTACGGCTGGAACGGTGAATTGGGCCTCAAGCGCACCATTACAGCCGGAAATTGGCAGGGCTATGCCGATGTGGCTGTGTACTGGACCGAGTACTTTGACATGTCGGAGTTTGTCTTTGACAATTGGGGCGGACCCGGTGCTGGTGGCCTGGGTTTTAGAACCATTAACATCAGCCGGGCGCGCATGTTGGGCAGCGAATGGACGGTGCAGGGCAGCGGTACCATCGGAAAGGTTCAGCTCAATCTGATCGGGGGCTACAATTACGTGTACCCAGCCGACCTGACCGCCGATTCCTCCAACCGCAACGCCGGTGTTTTTTTGTCCAATGCGGTGCGCGGCTTTGGGCAGGCAGATTCCGCGTTTCTGAGCGGATTGCTGAAGTACCGTTTCCGGCACATGGCCCGGTTGGATGCCGAAGTGGTTTGGCGTAAGTGGCGGCTGGGAGCCGACCTCAATTTTTATTCTTACATGGAGAAAATTGACCCTGTGTTTGAAGATTTTGGCATTCCGCCCGGTATTCCTGAGTTTCGGGAAGCCCATGACCAGGGAGACCTTATCCTGGGCACGCGTTTAGCCTTTGCCCCGACCGAAAACACCAGCATCGCCGTTTTGGTCCGAAACGCGACAGACCGCGAGTACGCACTGCGTGTCGGCAAGCTCGACGCCCCCCGCAACTTCCGCCTTCAATACCGAATGACCCTTTAGAACATGCGCAGAAGAACTTTCCTGGCAAAAGCCTTGGAAGCTTCCTCAGACTTCGTATTTTGAGGCTGGTTAGGACAAGAAAATCCAGTCCAGCCTTAGTTTCCATCTTCTTACCAACTTACCAACCCTTTCACCTATGCAGAATTTTCTTCTACGCACAGCTTCAGTGGCTGCCATTGCGGTGGCTTCCCTGAGCATGCAGGCTCAGTCCGTCAACTGCGGGAGAACCCTCGGCAGTGCCGGTACCTTGACTGCTACGGGCTCAACAACCATCGCCCCAGGGTCGCCCATTGCTCCTCCGGCTCTTTCCGGCTACACGGCTGGTCTTCCCAACCGCGAGTACGCGTTGTTCAACCCTAACGACCTTGTATACAACGGCGATAGCACCATCGTGGGAGGTCGCTTTTTGGCCGCTAACCTGACGGGTTCTTTCAACCCTTCTACCTACGGGTTGGGTGATGGCGACCAGGTTTGCATCTACTACATTACTTATGACCGCGCGGTCATCCGCAATGCCGTTGACGAACTGTTGAACGGTTCTTTCTTGTTCACCCCCTGTTGTGCCCTGATCCCCACCTTTGTGCCGGATTTAGGTGACGTTTGCTCGTTGTTGATCGCTGCCGGCATTACCGGCCCTTCCAGCGTAAACAACCTCAACGACGTGTTCAACGTGGTGAACGCCCTGGGCGGATCGCCATCGTTGGAATCGCTGCTTGCTACCATCGACGTGGAAATCAACCCGCTGGTTGCCAGCGGTACCCCTTGCACCGGCGGTGACCTGCTTTGCTACACGGTGTCAAACTCGGTTTGTTACAACATTGAAGCAGCTACGTGTTCTATCGCTGCTGCTCCGACCGGTCAGGCACACACCGTGCTGGCTAGCCGCGTTCAGTTGAATTGGGTTCCCCAAGCCGGCGCTGTGGCCTGCCAGGTTGGTGGCAAGCGCTTGCCTACGGGTCCTCAGCCAAGTGTCAACGTAACTGGTGCGGCGATCAACACCACCAATGTTCCTTTCTCCGTTGCCGGTGCTGGTACCACCTGGACCTGGCGCGTGCGTTGTGCCTGCACAACCACCCCGCTGGCTGTTAGCCCTTACACTGCCTTTGGCGATACCTTCTCCATCCCCGTGGCCCGCGAGGCTTCGATGCTGGACCTGAACCCCACGCTGTTCCCCAACCCA
The DNA here is from genome assembly GCA_964429745.1 of uncultured Chitinophagales bacterium. GTDB lineage: Bacteria > Bacteroidota > Bacteroidia > Chitinophagales > BACL12 > WGOA01. The sequence continues at coordinate 37,325 of CAYSDI010000004.1, forward strand.
GCCGCCGACCAGTTGACCATTCAACTGAATGCTGCTCAGGATCGGGAAACTACGCTGACGGTACTTGACCTGATGGGTCGTGTGATCGAAAGCCGCGTCATCAGCGTAGCCGCTGGTGTGCAGTCCATCAACCTGGACGTAACTTCTTACACCAATGGCATGTACTTCGTCCGCGTTGGCGAAGCCGAAGCCATGACGTTTGAGGTAGTGCGTTAATTAGGATTATAAACGCAATCAAACTCAACCAAATAGAAGGGGCTGGCTCGAAAGGGTCAGCCCTTTTTTTGGGATGTTTTTTGGAAGTAAGTAACCTTAATTCAGCTCCCGACGCTTGATTTCTGAGCGTATCAGGCCAAGTTCGCGGCCTATTTGACCGGCCACAGAACTGTTCTCTTCTGCGCGGCGAATCAGGTAGGGAATCACGTCGCGCACGGGGCCGTAGGGCACGTACTTGCTTGCGTTAAAACCCGCTTTAGCAAGGTTAAACGAAATATGATCGCTCATGCCAAAGAGCTGCGCAAAATGCAGGGCCGGATGATGCGGATCGGCACCCCGGTCCAGGGCACCCTGGGCGGCCAACATACAGCTTGTTTCGTTGTGGGTGGCCACACAGAAGGCAATTCGGGGGAAATGCTTCAGGCAGAACTGCAACGCTTGGTCATAATCACGGTCGGTAGCGGCTTTATCGGGCTGAATTGGTGAAGGGTAGCCCATCTGCCGCGCGCGCTCCCGCTCTTTTTCCATGTAGGCTCCGCGCACCAGCTTAACGCCGAAAATGTAGCCGCCCTGCTCTGCCCGTTCATACGCCTGCTGCAGGTAAGCCAGCCGATCGTGGCGGTACAATTGAGCGGTGTTGAAAATGACCGGTTTTTCGCGGTTGTAACGGCTCATTAATGCTTCTGTCAGCGCGTCAATGGGGTCCTGGATCCAACTTTCTTCGGCGTCAACGTACAGCGCCACGTCTGACTGTGCGGCGGCCGTTCCGATTTGGTCCAGCCGTTGGCGGAGCCGGGCAGCAGCAGCTTTTTCGCCCGGAGATAACGGCTGGTGGGCATGCATCTTTTCCAGCAGGTCGAAGGAGGCGTAACCCGTCACTTTGCAACTGACGTAGGGCACTTGCCGGTTGCCGTTGGCAAAGGCGATGGCGCGCAGTTGTTCCGCAACATTTTGATCGAACTCGGCTTCGCTTTCTTTGGCTTCCACCCCGTAATCCAGGATAGTGCTGACCCCATTTTGGGCCAAACGCTCGACCAACGGGGCTGTTTCCGGAAGCGTTTCGCCCCCGCAAAACTGCTGGTAAATGGTGCGTTTGACCAACGTTTTAACCGGTAAGCCAATCTGAAAGGCAATGCGGGTCAGGTGCGTGCCCACGTCCACCACCGTTTGCGAATTCATGACCCGGAACAGCCAGTAGGCCTTGCGCAGTTCGCGGTTGCTTTTGCCGGCAAAGGCCACTTCGGTATTCTCGAAGCTCAAAGCGGTGGGGTTGTGGGTTTTGGCCATCTGCAGGGATGCTACCGGAATACAAGGATTTTTTTCCCGGTTTTGAATGCTCGAGCAAAGATAGCGCAGGCCAAGGGTGCGCGACAGCCCCGTCTAAAGCCCCCTCAACCAAAATTCCCCCTAAATTCTTTGGGGCACTTCGCTCCCCTTGCCCTCCGATGCCTTAGCTTTGGTCCAATGGATAATATGGATATGTTGGGCTATGTTGCGGCAGGGCTTTTGCTCGGCTTGATCCTCGGACTGGTGATTGGCGCCTGGCGCACAGGCGTTAAGCTCCGGGCTTCCGATAAGGCCGCTCTGGCGGCGACTGAAAGTGCGCGAGCAGCCTCCGAGCAGCGCGTGTTAGACGCGCGCGCCATGGAGCAGGCACAGGCCCGCCAACAGGCGCTGGATGCAGAAGCCCGGATGCGCGTTGAAGCGGAACGGCAACTGCAAGCCGCCGCCGATGCCGCAACGGAGACCGCTTCACAGACCCGCGAATTGCTGATCGGGGAGCGCAACCGCATCCAACAGGAGCGGGATGATGCCCGCTCCGAATACCGCACGCTCACGGAAACCCGCGACCGGCTTGCCCTGCAACTGGAGCGCGAAGAAACCGAGCGTCGCGCGCTCGAGCAGCGCATGGCCGAGAAGCAACGCGAATTGGTGGAAACCCAGGAACGCCTTCGACTTGACTTTGAAAATTTGGCCAACCGCATTTTTGAAGAAAAGAACAAAAGCTTTCAGGAGCAGAGCCGCAAAGAGATCAACGATGTGGTCACGCCGTTGCGGGAACGCATTTTGGAGTTTCAACAGAACATCAACCGGGTGCACGTGCAGCAGAGCGAGCAGGGTGCCCAATTGAAAGAGCAGATTTTGGGCCTGACGAGCCTGAACAAAGACATGTTGCAGGATGCGCGCAACCTGACCAACGCGCTCAAGGGCGACAGCAAAGTGCAGGGTAATTGGGGCGAAATGATCCTGGAATCAGTGCTGGAGAAGTCCGGGCTGGAGAAGGGTCGCGAGTATGTGGTGCAAGCTTCGGCAACCAACGAAGAAGGAAGGCGTTTGCAACCCGACGTGGTGCTGCATCTGCCCGGCGACAAAGTCATCGTGCTGGACTCTAAGGTTTCGCTCACCGCCTACGAGCGCTACACCAGCTCCGACGATCCGGCGGAGCAGCAACTGGCCGCACGCGCCCACCTGGAATCGGTGCGCAACCACTTTATGTTGCTGTCGGCAAAGGATTACCCGTCGCTGTACGGGATGCGGTCGCAGGATTTTGTGCTCATGTTCATCCCCATTGAGCCTGCCTTTGGTCTGGCCCTGCGCCAGGACGATTCGCTCTACATGAAAGCCTTTAGCAAGAATGTGGTGCTGGTGACGCCGTCCACCCTCCTGGCCACGCTGCGCACCATCAAACACATCTGGAACCAGGAAAACCAGAGCCGCAACGTAATGATGATTGCCTCTGAAGCAGGCAAACTCCACGACAAATTTGTTTTGTTAATTGAAGACCTGAAAAAAATAGGCATCAACCTTGATCGCACCCAAAGCGCTTACCAGGACAGCTTTAAAAAACTGAGCGAAGGGCATGGCAATCTTATCCGCCGTGTGGACATGCTTCGGCAGCTCGGCGCAAAGGTGAGCAAGGAAATCCCAGCGGACTTACGCCAGCAGGCCATTTGGGAAGATGAAGGTGTGCCTACTTTGGAAGAAGAAGCGGGAGAGGAGGAGTGATGCCGGGGTACTTCTAAAACCCCCATATACTGCGTTATCCCAAATTTTTAAAATCTTCATTTACAGGAATAAACTCCGGTGTTAAAAATTTGCCATGCCTTGTCTCTGGGGGTTTTATAAGCACCCACCAGTAATCCGGGGCGTGTTCACGACATAACAAAAGTTATGTTCGCAGATTAAGGTGTAGCTTCGCCGCTATACTCATAAAGCCCAAAGTTGTATTGCTTCCAGGTAAATCCTCCGTGCCTAATGGCTAGCGCTGTATCCAATTGATGCGGTTCGGCCAAATACCATATTCCAGGTTGTGGTAGGGTGTCGCAACGCAGCACCTCTTCGCGTTCGCGCTCGATGATGTAAGCCGTAGCAAGTGGAAAGCTGCCCGCGTCGCGGATGCCGAGCAGTCGCAGGGGCTGGTCACCGACGGTTTGAACAATGCTCAACCCTTGTGCTTTCCACTGGGGCGCTTCGCCCTGAATGGCGCGCTGCGGAAGTACGACGGCATCAAAGACCAGCCGGCCCAGAATGGCCAGAAAAAGAAGACGGGTCAGGGCGTTGAAACGAGACTTCCAGGCGTAAAGCAACCAACCGGATGCTGCGCCCGCAGCGATGCTGGCGGCGAACCAGGCGGGATGCAACGCGGCGTCTGTGTTGATCAGAAATGCGGGAATGGCTGCGACTGCAAGGGGCAGCAGCACGCTGGACCCCCGCGTCAGCGCTTCGAGTGCCTGGTGCAGGCGTCGGGTCCATGTGCCAGGCTCTTGGGCGCTTGCGTAACTCCACACGAGCGGCATAATCATCAACGGATAAAGCATGTAAACGTACCGCGGCCGCGTGCCCGGCGAGATCCAGTAAATCCAGATGTTGGTCAGCAGGGCAAGGAGGCAGAATTGAAGAAAGGGCTTGTTTCTGATGGCTTGGCGGCCGGGGCGGCTCAGGGCGAAAGGCAAGAGCAGCGCCGCGGGCAATATGTTTTTGAGCGTGTCTGGCCAGAACAAGAGAAGATGGCGCCATAGCTCCGAGCTTTGATGCTCCGTGGCGGTGCGTTGGCTGCTCTGGTCAAAGAGGCCGCGGAGGTAGTGCTCCAGATCCGCTTGTTGCGAATAGGCGTAGAAGTACGCACCGGTGATAGCGGCGAAGCCAAGCAAGCCCAAGGCATGGGCCGGGTGAAAAAGGGCTTTCCATTGGCGGCGAAGTCCGAACCATCCCAGGAACGTGAAGCCCACGAACAACGGCGAGGGAAAGCCTTTGGTCAAGAACCCAACCGCTGCGAGCAGCCAGGGAAGCGTGTAGAGCGCCCACCATCGGCCCGGACGGTCGTAGTGGTAGACCGCCAGTATAGAGCCGAGCGAAACCAGCGAGTAGAACAGGTCTATTTCGCCCGTTGTGGAAAAGTAATAGTAGATGTCCGCGCAAAGCACGGTGAGGATGCCGGCAGTGATGGCGGTAGCGCGTAGGGGGCTTTGTGCGATGCTTTGTGGTGCGTTTTGGTTTGCGGGCTGTGCCGTGTTTTGTGGTGCGTTTTGGTTTGCGGGCTGTGCCGTGTTTTGTGGTGCG
>CAYSDI010000004.1:42200-56539 GCA_964429745.1 uncultured Chitinophagales bacterium
TGCCGTGTTTTGTGGTGCGTTTTGGTTTGCGGGCTGTGCCGTGTTTTGTGGTGCGTTTTGGTTTGCGGGCTGTGCCGTGTTTTGTGGTGCGATGTGCCGCGTATGTTGGCCGTGCCGCAAACTGAATCGGTACACCAGAAAACCCATGCCCAGCAACGAGAAGACGCTCACTGCACGTGGGATCCATTCGGCATAGTGGCCGAAGAGCCGATAGCCCAGCATGAGCAGCCAGTTGTACACTGGCGGTTTGTTCACATAAATTTCGCCGAGTTGCGTAGGCACAATCGCGTTGCCGCGAAACATCATTTCCATGGCCACGATAGCGCGGCGAGGTTCCTCAAGGTAAGCCGGTGCGGCCCCCAGGTTCCAAAAGAGCGAGAACAACAACAGGGGAATGGCCACCATCAGGAAACTGCGGTCGGGGTAGCCGTGTTGTGTGGAGGCCATACGCTGGCAATATTATGTTTCTTTGCGCGGATGTTGGGCAAATTCAGCTTTCTGACTGGCAAAGCAGCTCGCATGGTGCTGCGCGTGCTGTTGTCTGCGTTGGCACTTTGGCTGGTGTCGCGGCGGGTTGACTTGCAGGAAGCGCTGGCTCTGATGGGGCGTTTGCACCCCGGGTGGGTGGCGCTGGGGGCGGGGTCTTTCGCCTGTTCGCACCTGGCTTCTTCGGAGCGCTCGCGCTGGTTGTGGCGCGCGGCGGGGGCGCCGTTGTCGCGCATGGAAGCCTGGCGGTTGTATTGGCTGGGGGCGTTTTACAGCCTGTTTCTTCCCGGGGGGGTGGGGGGCGATGGATACAAAGTGTACGCGCTTAAGCGCTATTCGGGGGTTTCGCTAACCGCCTTGGTTAAAGCCGGCTTGCTGGACCGGGGCTTTGGGGTAGCCGTGATTCTATGGCTCTCGCTTGGATTAGCCTTGTTGGTGTTGCCGCTTCCCGCTACCTGGATATACCTTTCACTAATGGCCCTTTTACTGTTCTTCCCCTTAGTTTGGTTGGGGGTGCGGATTTTTTTTCGATCCTTTTTGGCTGTTTTTGCTCAGGCGTTGGGTTACAGCATCATCAAGCAGGTGCTTCAAGCCTTCGCAGCGATCTGTCTGCTCCTGGCTACCGGCACGGCCTATCATCCCGCATATCCGTTGGCTTTTCTGCTGTCTTCGTTGGCCTTGTTATTGCCCATCTCTGTTGGCGGCATGGGCGCCCGCGAACTGGTGTTGAGTTACCTGCCGCCAGAATTCCCAATCAACGAAGAAGCTGCCGTGGCCATGAGCCTGTTATTCTTTTTGCTCAACGCCGTTTTTAGTTTGGCGGGGGCTACAGCGAAGGGGCAGCTTGCCACGAACAAAAGCGAGGCAGGTTGAAGGGGCTTTGCGTTTAAGGCAGGGTGCGGTAGCGGGTTGTTGTGAATGTTAATGTATCCGACAATTGTCGCGAAGGTTGCGCAAGTTGTCGGATTTTTGATTAACTTGGCTTTGTGAAGCGGCAATCAACTCCAAAAAAAGTCTCTCCAAAAAAGCTGATCAGTTTTTCCTATCAAAGTGCCGGTGATAAAGGTATTCTCAAGCTAATCGAAACCGTTCGAACAGGGATTCCGTTTGCTGAATTTCACAAGCATGCCCAAACCATGCCCTTTACTATAGAGCAATGGGCGGAGTATCTTCACGTATCCGTGCGAACTATACAAAGAAGCAGAAAAGAAGACACGGCCTTTCAGGCGCTTCAGGCAGAGCGAATTGTAGAGATTATTATGGTCTACAAACATGGTATTGAAGTCTTTTCAAACCAGGATAAGCTTAACAAATGGTTGGTGACTCGTACAGCCACTATGGGGGGAAAAGCCCCGCAGGACTTTCTGGATACCAAGCTTGGTGTTGGTTTGGTCAACGATGAATTGGGCAGAATAGAGCACGGCATTCTGGCATGATCGTTTATCGTCTCTGCAAAGGCCAGTACAAGACTGATCTTTCGGGAAAAGGAGCTGAATTGTATTCCGGGAGATGGAACAGCAAGGGTACAGCCATGCTCTACACGAGCCAATCCCAAGCGTTGGCGCTCTTAGAAATTTTGGCACACGTTGGTAAAGAGAGCATGCCCGAGGGTTATTTTATGATAGCTATTTACTTGCCAGATGACGCCAGTATGTTAGCCGTGGCACTTGCCGACTTACCAAAAGACTGGAAAGCTGTTCCTTTTGCAAACAGCACCCAAAGACTTGGTGACCAGTTCATCAGAGACGGGCACTCCCTTGTACTAAAAGTACCATCTGTATTTGTACCCGGTGACTGTAACTACTTAGTTAGTCCAAAGCACGAACAAATGCAGGGAGTTACGGTCATCTCGCAAGACCCCTTTAAGTTGGACCCCCGATTCACCTCTTGAGCGAACTTGAGGATGATATTGTCCAAACTACTGTATTTTCAACGCAGCATTTAAATATAATACTTCCTTTTACCTGATCACGGTGCCATCCCGGCTCCTTCTTTAAGCCCCTCCCTCCCAAATGCCCCAGGCAGCCTCGGCCTGACCATACAGCATCACTAACCCATTGCCGATGGTGGCACCGGCCAGTTCGCCTTTGGTTAAAAAGATGGTTTTTTCGGGGTTGTATACCAGATCAAACAGAAGGTTGTTATAAGATAACATTTCATATGGTATCTCGGGGCGACTGAGCACGTCGGGGTGCATGCCCAACGGGGTGCAGTTAATGATGACGGGATACTGCCGCAAGACCTCAGGGGTTAATTCGCCATAGGTATAATCAACGGCAGGTCCTTGCGTGCGGGAAACGGAGCGGGTTTGGAACCCGATTTTGCGCATGGCAAAGTGCACCGCTTTTGAAGAGCCGCCGGTGCCGAGTACCAGGGCGCCGCTGGCAGCGGAGTGGCTCGCGGTAGCGGATTTGCCTGAGGCAGTAGCGTTGCCAACAGCTGCAGCGTGGCTCGCTGCCGCGGATTCCGCTGTTCTGGCTGAAGGGCCCTTCGCCCATTGGTCCAGCAACGGCTGAATGCTGGCCAAAAATCCAATCCAGTCGGTGTTGTAGCCGGTCAGGCGCCCGTCTGGCCCGAAGTGGATGGTGTTCACTGCCCCGATGGCGCGGGCATCGTCGTCAATGGCGTCCAGATAGGCCATGACGGATTGTTTGTAGGGAATGGTGACGTTGAGGCCGCAAAGGTTGGGTTCGCGGCGCAACAGGTCGGGGAATTCCTGGATGCTGGCCAGGGGAAAGGCCTCGTAGCGGGCGTCGGCAATGCCTTCGCGCAGAAACTTTTCGGCGAAATAGCCGGGACTTAACGAGTGGGAAAGCGGGTAACCGATAAGGCCAAAGACGCGGGTTTCGCGGGTCATAGCCGCCAAATTACGCCGACTTTTTTTCCTTGCCGGAGCCCAGGTTTTCGATGCCCCAAACAAGCGCAGCGCCGATAACGATAAAGACCAGTGCTATCCAGAACTCCTGGTTCACCGCTGGCATCAACCATTCGTAGCCGGTGTCGGCTACTTTGATCGTGCCATCGGGCATTGTCCGTTCTTCCGTTAGTGTTGTTTTCCAAGGCCAGATGATAAGCAGGGATCCTGCCACAAATCCGGTCAAGAGTCCGACGGTCTGGTCGTGAAAGCGCTTGAGGACAAAATCTAAAAGGCGGCTGAAGACCACCAGACCAATTCCACAACCTAACATTACTGGCAATAGAATGCCGATGTCACGGTTTTTGGCCGCGGCCAGAATGAGCCAGTAATTGCCCATGATCAGCAGCACAAAAGAACCGGAAAGTCCGGGCAAAATCATGGAGCAAATGGCCACGATTCCGCAGACAAAAAGGTAACCAAAATTTGTATTCTCTGTGCCAGGCGTGAGCAGCGCGATGCCTACCGCGATCCCGATGCCAACGACCAACATCGCCACAACGCCTGCGTTCCACTTTCGAACAAAACGAAACACAAACACAATAGAAGTTAGGATGAGCCCAAAGAAAAACGCAAGCGTAAAAACCTGGTAATGTTCAAAGGCATAACTCAGTACAGCTGCCAACGAAACTACGGCCAACCCTACGCCTAAAAACAAGGCTATCAGAAACGGAAGGTTAACATACTGCGAAAACTCCTTAAAACGGCCGCTGAACAGCAGTTTAACAGCGTTCAGATCAAAGGACTTTAACGCCGTTATCAGCTCATCAAAAACCCCCGTAATAAAAGCTATGGTACCTCCGGATACTCCGGGAATGACGTTGGCGGTGCCCATCGCAAAGCCTTTGGCTGTCAAAATGGCATACTCCGTCCAGGAGCGTTTGGATGGGGAAACTTGGCTCATGATAGGTGGTGGCCTTTTAAGGCAAAGGTGGTCAGATGCGGCGCAAAGCAGCCATTAGTACTCGGTAGTCGGGTTGCTGGCTTCTACTTCCTTGGTGTCGCGCTTGGTAAGAAAGTGGTCAAAGGTGTCGCTGCGCAGGCCGAGGCGCAGGGTTTCCAGCGGAATTACTTCTGACGGGGCAATATTGCCCAGGTTTACGTTGGCGCCAATGAGTTTGACGAACCAAACCTGCTGCTCTTTCATTGGAGCTTCCCAAATGATGCGCTCCTCGGGAATTTTAGTCAGAATTTCTTCGATCAACCCGGAGCGCACTTCACCGGTACCGCGGTAGATGCCAACCGTGCCGCTTTCGCGGGCTTCGGCAATTACTTTCCACGCGCCGGCATCGAGCTCCTGGCGCATGAGGCGAATCCATTTGTAGGGTGGCAGGATTTTGCTGGCGTCTTTGGAACCCACTTCGGACAGCACGGTCACATAGCGCGAAAGCTTGCGTATGTAGTCGCACTTTTGATCGTGGTCCAGGTCTAGCGAGCCGTCGCTGACCTCGGTGTATTCCATGCCATAGTGCTCCAGGAGCCGAAGGAAATCGTCAAACTGGCCACGGACGATGAACGCTTCGAACAAGGTGCCTCCAAAATAGACGGGGATGCCCGACTCTTTGTAGAGTTCCAGCTTGTCTTCCAGATTTGGGCTGACGTAAGAGGTGCCGAATCCGAGCTTGACGATGTCGATGTAGGGCTCGCTGACCTCGAGCATGTCCTCGACTTGGCGCAGGCTCAAGCCTTTGTCCATCACCATCGTTAAGCCGTATTTGCGCGGCTTCAGGCTGCGGTCAGGAATGTCCGCAAGATTAAACAGGTATCGCATACCGTGGTGCTTTTAGCGTTAAAGTGTGCTAGCGGTTGTACTGCTTGATGAGGTCCAGGACCAGAGGGTCCTTTTCCAATTGGGGAAAAAGCTCAAAGAGCACAGGATGGGCGGGAGCGTCAAGGTCCAGGGCGTGTTGAAGGCTTTCGCTGCCTTCCCGGCCCCGGCCGGAAATCATGAGACATGCGCCGTGGAGGTAATGGAGGAGTGCCAGGTCGCCACAATGGGCGATGGCTTCAGAGGCCGCCACGACGGCGGCTTCGCGGGCGCCGGATTCAGCCAGCATACGGCTGTACTGAACCCAGTGAGGAGGATAGTCGGGTCGGATTCGAAGGGCTTCGCGGTAACTGACCAAGGCCTGGTCAATGTAGTCCAATTCGTATTGCAACCGCCCGAGTTCCACCTGGTACTCGGCGTGTTCTGGTTCCAGTTGAATGGCCTTTTTGAAGTTACGCAGCGCCTGTTCCCGGTTGTTTTGCGCCAGATAAGTGTGCCCAATTCGCGAATAGGCCTCGCTGAAGTACGGGTCCAGTTGGAGCGCCTTGCGGTAGTGGTGCCGGGCACCGCCCCATTCCCCCAGTTTTTCGCGGCAGGAGCCGATGCGGAAATAGACTTCTTCATCAGGCTCATTTCGGTCAATGGCCTGTAAAAAGAGGGAAATGGCCTCGCGGTAGCGCTCAAGTCGGTAGAGCGCTTCGCCGGTGTCGCGGTAAACGGGACCAAATTTCTCTTCGATGGCCTGCACAAATTCGTAGGCCTCGATAGCTTTTTCAAAGAGCCCCATACCGGCGTAAGCCTTGCCCAAGTTGTACCAGGCCAGGTAGGCGTAGGGGTGGCGGTCAATGATCTGGCTGTTGAGCGACACGCTCTCCTCGTACTTTTCCGAAATGTCAACGCAGTACCAAAGCTTGGTCAGCGCATCTTCAGATTCGGGGTTGAGGTCGAGGGCCATGCGGAGTTTTTCGAACATTTGGTCAAAATCTTCGAGGTCTCCGTAGACTTCGGCCATTTCTACCAGAATTTGATCGTGCTCCTCCAGGTCGGCGCGCTCCAGGGCTTCTTCCAGGCAACTAATGGCCTTGGGGTATTCTTCTTTCTGCACGTAGAGGTCTGCGCGCAGGTAGTAAATCTCAATTTCTGATGGGTCGTAAAGCGCGGCCTGGTCGGTGCAGATCATGGCTTCGTCAAAGCGGCGCATTTCAAAGAGGACGTCCGCTTTGCGGATGTAAAACAATGCGTTGTAAGGATTTAGCTCCAGACCGTATTCGGAAGCCTGCAAGGCCATTTCCAGTTCGTCCTGGTCCTGGTAGTGCTCGATGATCTGTTCCAGGTCTTCATCGTCGAAGAAGGCCAGAACGTCTTCGGCCAATGCGCGTTCGAAACGGGTAACCAATTCCCGAATTTCACGACCCTCCCTTTCCCACGCTTCGCCTTTAAACATAGACGTGCAAAGTTACGCAACTGCTCGAATCTACGGCTTTTGTTCATTGTGGTGCAAAGGAGATACCCACACTGTATTAACTCATTGACTATCAAGGCATTAAATTGCAATTTTGGTTGAGTTGCCCCCCTTTTCCACCGGGTGAGTTTCCGCTTTTGTGCGGAGTTTTGGGACCCCTTCGCCCGGAAATGGACGACGAGACCAGCCTGGCTTTCGCTAACTTTGGCCAGCCAAACCGGCCATTTTCCCCCATTTGGGAGACAACTTCATGCTTATGGAAACGATCACGTCAACTGCGCTACCTTTTTTGTCGGAATTGGGGCTTCGCGCCATGAATCCCGGCACTTCTACCGGCCAGCACCACCTCAAAACAGGGGGTGAACGCCTCGAATCTTTTTCTCCGGTGGACGGTCAACTGATTGGCGCCGTAGAGGCCACCACAGAAGAAGCGTACCACCAGGTGGTCCAGAAGGCCCAGGAAGCTTTTTTGGAATGGCGAACCTGGCCGGCACCGCGCCGCGGCGAAGTAGTGCGCCAAATCGGGCAGGAACTGCGCCTGCACAAGGACGCGCTGGGACAATTGGTCAGCTACGAAATGGGCAAAAGCCTGCAGGAGGGCTTGGGCGAAGTGCAGGAAATGATTGACATCTGCGATTTTGCCGTGGGTCTTTCGCGGCAATTGTATGGCTTAAGCATGCATTCGGAGCGCCCCGGGCACCGCATGTACGAGCAATGGCATCCGCTGGGAGTGGTCGGCATTATTTCGGCATTCAACTTTCCGGTGGCTGTGTGGGCCTGGAACAGCGCCATCGCCTGGGTTTGTGGCGATACCTGCGTGTGGAAACCTTCAGAGAAAGTGCCGCTGACCGCGGTGGCCTGTCAGTTGATTACCGCCAAAGTTTTCGCCGCCAACGGGGTGCCCGAAGGGGTGTCCTGCCTGGTCAATGGCAACTACAAAACGGGGGAATGGATGAGCAATGACGCGCGACTTCCGCTCATCAGCGCCACCGGTTCCACCCGCATGGGCAAGCTCGTGGGCACGGCGGTGGCGGGGCGCCTCGGTCGTTCGCTGCTGGAGCTCGGCGGCAACAATGCCATCATCGTCAGTGAAAAAGCGGACCTGGATCTGGCGCTCCTGGGGGCGCTGTTTGGTGCCGTGGGAACTGCCGGCCAGCGCTGCACCACCACACGCCGCCTGATCATTCACGAATCGGTTTACGACTCGCTTCGCGCCAAGCTGGTGGCGGCCTACGGGCAGCTCCGCATCGGCGATCCGTTGGATGCAGCGAACCACGTCGGTCCGCTGATTGATCGCACAGCCGTGGAGCAGTACCTCGGCGCTATTCAACAAGTGGAAGCGGCGGGTGGTCGTTTTGCAGTGCAAGGCGGTGTCTTGCAAGGCTCCGGTTACGAGAGTGGCTGTTACGTGAAACCCTGCATTGCCGAAGTGGAGAACACCTGGCCGGTAGTGCAGCACGAAACCTTTGCGCCAATTCTCTACCTGATTAAATACCGCACGCTGGAAGAAGCCATTGCGCAGCAGAACGGCGTACCCCAGGGCTTGAGCTCTGCCATCATGACCCGCGACCTGATCGAAGCCGAGCGCTTTCTGTCTTCAGCGGGTTCTGATTGCGGCATTGCCAACGTCAACATCGGCACTTCGGGTGCGGAGATTGGCGGCGCTTTTGGCGGCGAGAAAGAAACTGGCGGTGGCCGCGAGTCCGGTTCTGATTCCTGGAAAGCCTACATGCGGCGCCAAACCAATACGATCAACTACACCACCAGCTTACCGCTGGCGCAGGGCATCAAGTTTGATCTTTAAGGCCGCTATTTTTGGTGCAGGCAGCGGCTCAGTTGATTTCTTTACAGGAGCCACCATGGCATCAGCCGCTTGATCATCCAACATGGCGTTGACCGATCCTATTCGCGTACTGATTGAAAGCCCCCTGGCGCCAGAGCTCTTCTGGGCCTGGGGGCTTTTCGCGCGCGGTGGCAATGTTGGCTGGGAGCCAGCCTCGCCCGCGGATCAACCAGGGGATGCCGGTGTTTTGTGGATTTCAGAAGATCCACGCGCTGATGTGGTGTTGTCTGATGTGTTTCGCCAGCAGGCGGAGCGCGGGGAATGGGCCTCGGAGCGTGTGATGCCTGACGAGCCGATATTGCGGGCAGCGGACGGTCAGGTAGATCCACTTTCCACAGCTTTTTATCTGGTGAACAGCCTGCAGGAGCACGGCTCTTCTGCCAGGGATGCTTACGATAGGTTTCCCTATGCCGCCAGTTTGCAGGCCCGTTTTGATTGTGTGGAAGAGAACTTGGTCGGTCATGCTTTTGATCGGCTGTACGAGCGCTTACGCGAGCGTTTTGCCTGGCCTGCGCGGGTTGCTCCCCCTAGCTTAATTCTGCTTTCGCATGACATTGACCTGGTTTACCGGGGCTGGCGCGAAGACGGCAAGCACGCGCTGGTCCGCGGTCAATTGGCAGCGGTGGCGGGGTTGCTCTGGCGGCAGGCCAGCGGACAGCCGGACTGGCTGAACATAGAAAAAATTATGGACTTGGACCAGCGCTGGGGCATGCCGGCCACGTTCTTTTGGATACCGCGCAAAGCCAAGCGGGGCGAATCGCCTCCGGATGCCGATTACCGGCTGGATGAACCGCGCATTCACCGTGCCATGAAGGCCGTTGCTGCGACGCCCGGTTTTTCGCTCGGGCTGCATGCCAGTGCAGGGGGCTCATTGGCGGCAGAGCGCGCCGGATTCCCCTATCCAGTGGCCATCAACCGCCAGCACTTTTTGAAGTTTCGCCTTCCGGACCACTACGAACAGGTGGAGCAGGCCGGTTTGGCAGCAGACGCCAGTCTGGGATTTTCGGAGCGGCCCGGCTTTCGCAACAGCTACGGCATGCCGTTCCAGCCCTGGTCGCTTCAACGCCGGGAGCCGTATCGCTTTGTGGAGTTTCCGCTCCACCTCATGGACGCTACGTTTAACCATTACTGGCTCGGGGGAAGGGATGCCGAATCCCGAGCGGCGTTTGCCGTGGAGCGCGGGGGGGCGTTCCTGGAAAAGAACCGCCGCGGAGCGGTTTTGTCAATGTTGTGGCACAACAATTACCTGACGGGGGGAGCCTACGCAGCGTTTGGTCCGGTGTACCGCGCCTGGATGCAGCGCTGCCGTGAGCTCGGGCTCCTCGGACTGGATTTGAAAAGCGCGCTGGGGCGTTGGGGGGGGCTTGGCGGCAAGGAGTGATGGCCTTATAGCGCTAAGTCTGCATCCAGCCAAACATCCAGCCAAATGGGGGCCGTATGCCTGTCACAACCGGGCAACTCCGCTTTGCCTTTTTTGGACATCTTGCGTTAAGTTGCTCTGGAACATAAAGCCCTTTCGACCTATGGACATTTCATAGCATGCGTTAGGGTATGGTTTCCAGATCATGGTTTCGAAAAACGCTACACACTCCGCCCTATTCCTGGTTGTTTGCCTGCTTTTTCCTGCTGCGCTATATGCCCAATGGGTGGAAGAGGTGGTTATTCCAGCCACGGAAGACGCTACAGTGAGCAGCCTGGATTCTTCGGCAAACTACGGCCAGAATCCCGACCTGATCGCGCTGGCCTGGTCGGCGAATGACCGGGACTTTGTACTGCGCAGCTTGATGCGATTTGAACTGCCGGAATTGGCCGACGGCGAAATCCTGCTCGGCGCAACGCTGTCGATGTTTGCCACTACGGGAAGCACTAACCCGGGCCACCTGGGCTTTAATGACGCGCTGATTACCCGCATCAACGGCTCCTGGATACCAAACGAAGTGACCTGGCAGAACCAGCCCGCCGTGGTTACGGATCACGCGGTTTTCTTGCCCCGCAGCGACGCTCCAGACCAGGATTTTATCAACCTGGAGGTCACAGGGTTGGTGCAGGACATGCTGAGCGAAACCGGCACCGAGCCACAGGGGCTGAGGATACAACTCCAGAGCGAATCGGTGTTTCGCAGCATAAACTTTGCGTCGAGTGACCACCCGGATGCCTCGAGGCACCCGATTCTTACGCTGCAGATCCAGCGCGTGGGAAGTACCGGATTCGGCAGCGTGGCTAAACCCGCTGATTTACAGGCGGCTTTTGGCCCCAATCCCTTACAGGACCAACTTTCATTGACCGTCCAGCTCAAAACAGCCCAAGCCGCAAACTTAGAGGTTTACGATGCCAGCGGTCGATTGGTGGAGCAGCTTGACTTGGGCAAGTTGCCCTCGGGCGAAACAGCGTTGTTGCTTCCTGCAACTGCCTGGCCATCTGGCTCGCTCTTGTTTCGTGTCGTGCTGGACAACGGTACCGTTAGCGCGGTGCGGCCGTTGATGAAGCATTGATCCAACGGCAAGGTTGCTGGGTTAGCTGCTTATTCCTTGGGGCCAAATCGCTTCCAAAGCTTCACCAGCCTTTCATGCACATCTTCAGAAACCCGCAGCGGTAAAATGATGCCCAGAAAACACAGACTCACCAGTAAGGACCCGAGAGCTGCGTCTGCCCAAACATTGCCGGTGCCTCCGGTTAGGTACTTAAGCCCTTCGAGCACCCCCCAAGCCAACATTGCAGCGAACACGGCTCCCAGGATGTTGCGCGAAAAAGGGAACAGCCCAAAAGCCCGGTAAACGAACAACACCCGAAGGGTATTGGTTGAAAGGATGGTAATCAACGTAGCCAGTGCTGCCCCCTGGATGCCATAGCGCGGGATGAGCCAGATATTGGTTCCGATCGCTACCGCTGCCGTTAAGAGGTTGCCAACCGCCACGTATTGGTACTTGCTGGAGGTAGCCAGGATGGTTCCGTTAATGCCTGTTGCCATGTCGTAAATCCGGGCTATGCCCAAGGCAGCAAAGACGCTGATGGCAGGCGCAAAGGATTCCGGAATCAGGCTGAAGAGGGCTCCGGTGCTTGCGTACAGCACCAGGAACACCCAACTGCTCACCACAAAACTGTTGACCGCCACCTGGCGATACAACTTGTTCATGGCCGTCATGTTGTTGTTCTTCCAATGGTCAGCAACCAGCGGACTGGCAATCCGGATCAGCGAACGGCCGGGAGCCATAATCACCGAACTGAGGTAGCTGCCCGTCATGTAAATAGCCACCGCGCTCAGGCCAATTTGCTGGCCAATCATGATGGAGTCAATGCTGGTGTATAACCGTGCCGAGAAGTTCGAGAGCAGGGTAATGAACCCGAAACCCAGCATTTGTTTAAAAAGCGGCCCTTTGAAAAAGCCAGCAACAGGTTTAATGAGCCAATCGCCCGTTTGGACGATCCACAACGCCAGCAAAACCGTTACCAGACAGTTGGCGGCAGTGAAGGCCAGGTAGAATTGATGGATGGTAATCCACCCAAACGCATAGCCCGTAATGCTGATGGTAATCAGCAGGCGCAGAACCACTTCCTGCAAAACCGCAGAGGCTACGGTCCGGTAATTGGACTTAGCATAGGCCTCTAACAACAGAAAGTTGAGTGAGAAAAGAATCAGCGGATAAAGCAGTGCGTAGTACTGCGTGAACAGCAGTGAGTTTTCCGCAAACCGGGCTTCGACAGCCCCGCGGAAAATCCAAAGAAACAGCGCCACGAAGCCGAAACCAGCTCCACCAATAGCCAGGAAGCCAAACAAGGCACCGCCGTGTTGCTCTTCCCTGTTGCGGAAGTAGGGGAAGTAGCGCAGCAGGGTGTTGATGCCTCCTAAGGCCCCAAATTGCGCAAAGACCGCGGTCACGGCCAACAGCAACTTAATCAAGCCTACCTGCTCTTCTTCGAGCAGGTTTCTGAGCAACAAGAACTCGTTGACAAAGCCAATGAGAATGCCTGCAAAGAGGATGGCAGTGTTGATGGCTCCTTGTCGGAATACAATACCCATAGACGGCATGCCGAAGATAGGCCGCTGGAGTCAGACAGTCGGGATTTAGAGCCTGGAGCAGCGCCCAAAACCGGGACAGGTTGCCCTGTCCCGGCTTTTTGGCTGTTGTACCAGCCAACTCAAGGTTGGCAGGTAGTATAGAGGCTTCAACGGTCCGGCATAACACCCCCGCCTGCTGCGGTAGGGCTATAGGGTTCTGTTGAGCCAACTTCGGGATG
Organism: uncultured Chitinophagales bacterium; assembly: GCA_964429745.1. Lineage (GTDB taxonomy): Bacteria > Bacteroidota > Bacteroidia > Chitinophagales > BACL12 > WGOA01. The sequence continues at coordinate 54,910 of CAYSDI010000004.1, forward strand.
AAAGACATCAGCCAAAGTCCACGTTCCGCCCAGGAGTTGGTCAATCAGGTCAGAAAGCGAAGTGGCCAGGGCCTTCTTCCAATCAAAATTCACCAGGAAGCCCATGGCGTCAGCCATGATCAACTGCTCCCAGTCAATGAAAACGTCAGTTTCCGGGTGGGGTGGCAGGTTGGGCGTTGGGTTCCAAGGCTGGTTGCTGTAATCCACGCCATCCAAGGTGGCTCCGGTGTGCAGCGCAAAGCTGTAGCGGAAAATACTGCTCACGCCCAGGGCATGCTCTGTGTCGGTACTGCGATCATCAGGGTCATAGTCCATCAGGGCAGCATCGGTTGCATTGAAGAGCACTGTAGCCGCTGCAAAATCAGGCGTTTCCATGGCTTGAATTTCTTCGGCCAAAAACTGCCAGGTATCCCGGGCCAATTCTCCTGCCCCGGCAGCTTCGGCCGAGTCCAGTTGCTGGTCAATCGGCAGGCCACTTAAGCGGGTGAACTCGCGGAAGGATTCCATGGCAGGGTAACCCGTGTATTCGCCCATGCTTAAGATCCACTGTTTGTAGGTGCCTCTGGTGTTGGTGTTCAGGACCATATCCCGAAAACCTTGATTGTGCAACTTGCCATAGCGATCGTAGGGATTGCTTCCGCCGCTGCTTCGCTGGTCAGGCGCCGGAACAGCGCCAGGGTCAACGGTGGCTTTGAGGTATTGATAAGGGTCGCTGAGGGTGCCGACGTCCTCCTTTTTGGCGCAACTTGCCAGCGTCAAAGCGAACGCCAGCATAAAAAAACCGTATCGGTACATGATGCTTGTGTTTAAATGTGAGGAATTAAAAATTCAGATAAAACTTCCGATGAAATTTCTGAGGGCAAGTTGCGCGGTTAAAAAGTCCGGTCCTGGAAATCCCCTCACGAGCTTGCGCAATGTGGACAAATTGTCCTTGCTGCCTGGTGCTTACCTTTGAACTTTTCCAGACCAACTATGATCCTCAGCTCCGACATCAAGACTGCGCTGGTTCTTGCCCCCCATCCGGACGATGGAGAGTTTGGATGCGGTGCCACCCTAAGCCGCCTTCACGAAGAGGGCATTGCGGTTTGGTATGCAGCCTTTTCGCCATGCATTGAATCGCTGCCGGCGGGCTCAGCGCCGGATCGGTTGTGGATAGAATTGAACAAGGCGCTCGGGCACCTGGGCATTTCGCCCGATAGAATACTCCGACACGATTTTGCCGTGCGCTACTTTCCCCGCGATCGGCAGGCCATTTTGGAAACCCTGACGCGCTTAAAAGCACAGCTCAAGCCCGATTTGGTGTTGATGCCCAACAGCATGGATTTGCACCAGGATCACCAGGTCATTTACCAGGAAGGGCTGCGCGCTTTTAAACACAGCCGTTTGCTGGGCTACGAATTGCCGTGGAACAACCTGGTTTTTCGCTCGGATTTCCACATGCGCGTAACCGAAGCGCAATTAGATGCAAAAGTGCAGGCGGTTCGGGAGTATGAAAGTCAGCGAAACCGCATCTACAGCGACCGCGATTTTCTCATCGGCCTGGCGCGGGTGCGCGGGGTGCAGGTCGGCGCCGATTTTGCGGAGGCTTTTGAGACGATTCGGTGGATTGGATAGAGGGAGCTTCAGAAAC
>CAYSDI010000004.1:56639-67357 GCA_964429745.1 uncultured Chitinophagales bacterium
CCACGCATTGGTGGCTTTTAGCGATGCCCCTACTTTAACCCGCGCAGCCACGCATTGGTGGCTTTCAGCGATGCCCCTACTTTAGCCCGCGCAGCCACGCATCGGTGGCTTTTAGCGATGCCCCTACTTTAACCCGCGCAGCCACGCATCAGCGGCTGAATCTTCCGGCGCCAGGACGGCATCCTGCACCGCCCATTCCATATCATAACTTATATTATCCATAAGTTTATTTATGGGGTCGAAGATGATAAACGAAGTGCGGTTAGAATCAATGGACACAATGGCAGAGCCGGCGTGCAGGCTGTTCTGGATCCACTCCCATTCGCCCAGCGCCGGATCTTTGCCGGGCAGGTCCTGAAATGCGTAGCGCGTTTCGAGTCCGGGGCGCAACCAGACCACTTGGCCGGATGCTGTGCTGGTGACCAGCAAACCATCGCCAAAACTGCGGCCTCCGTGTGGATTGCGCAGACCGGAAAGCAGGGACTTGGACGAGCCGTCGCGGGCGATGCGCATCACACTTCCCTGGTGAAAAAAAGTAGCCAGCCAGTCACCCGGATTAGCGTGATCATAGGTAACACTATTGATAAAGGCTGCGCGTCGAGCGGTGGGAATGGCTTCGAGTGGCGGGTCCGGCACCAGCATGACGGTCCGGCCTTCGGCGCGCAGCGCTGCTGCCTCTTGCGGGTGACGCGTCAGGATGACCGCGCTGCCCGTTGCGGGATCCAGGCCTTGGTTGAAGCCATGTTCCCAGGCCAGCCACGAAGCTGTTTGCTCCGCTCCCAGCACGTCGAACTCGGCGATGTAATCAAAGCCGGACGATGACACCAGCAGCACTCCCGGTTGCTGTGGGTGAAACTGCACCGTGTGCAAATACGAGAACCAGGGGTGGCGCAAAGTGCCGTGTTGCTCGCCGATGCGCCAATGCACTTCGTTCTCTGCGGCAATGGCCAGCGAAAGACCAGTTTTTGGCGATCCGGAAATGCCTATTTTTTCCTCAAATGGCTCTGCATCAATCCCGCGTGGCTCAGTGAGCCTGCAGAGCACTTCTGCGCGTTCCAGCCGGCCTTCGCGAAGCCGCACACGGACAATTCCCCCGGGCGAAGGCTCCCTGCGCTCCACGCTGCCCGCCACGCCTGCCCCGAGTCCGCGGCTGGCCAGGTAACGCCGCCGGATGGCTTGCAGATCAAAGCTCTTGACGGTCAGCAGCAAATCTAACGTACCATAGAAATTACTATCCTTTTTGTAGGTCGAAAGGGCTTCGCTGCGCCGCTGCAACGGCTCGTCAGGAGTAAAGGACTTCGGGTTCACGCGCGGGTATTCAGGGCATCCAGAATCGCCGCCAGCTTGCCGGTCAATGAACGGCGGCTAAAGCGAAGGTAATCTCCGCCGGGTTCGCGGAGGGGCATTTTTCCGCCTGCCAGCCAATCAGCGTAGCCGCGGCGAAGCTGATGTACAATGCCCTCTTTATCCGGGTAAGCCAGCATCTTGCCGCGCCCGGCCTGGCGTAAGACGCCTGCGGCATCGCCGTCCTGCGGCCCGATAGCCAGCATGCGCGTGTTAGAGGCCAGGTACTCAAAAATCTTTCCGGTAATAATGCGGCGATTGTTCGCGGCATCGGGGATCACAAACAGCAGCATTCCCGCCTGGGCCATGCGGCGCGTGGCTTCCTGATGCGCAACGAACTTCTCGTGTTCCAGGTAGCTTTCCAACCCGGCATCACAAACCGCTTTCGCCACACCCGGATCCAGGCTACCCGTAAAATGCAGCCGGAAATGGCGGGCAAAACCGGGGTCGCTGCGCACGCATTCCGACACGGCCTGCCAAAGCGCGGGAACCTGCTGGTTGGGCTTCATGTTGCCGACATGCGTGAGCCGGAAAAACGCTGCGGGTTGCGCTGCTCCATCGTACATGTCCTGCTCGTCAAAGCCGTTGTACAACACGCTCAGCGCCTTACTGCGTTCGCGAAACTCTTCAGCCATGCCTTCGCTAACCACCACCACATGGTCGGCTTCGGCCAGCACCTGGTCTTCCATGCGCTGGTCGATACGTTTGGTTCGGGCACTGCGGGGGAAAAAAGCATTGTAGTACACCGTCGTCCAGGGGTCGCGGAAGTCGGCAATCCAGGGCAGCCCGGTTTTGCGCTTCAGCGCCAGGCCGGCCAAATGCGTAGAATGCGGCGGTCCCGTGGTGATGAAACCGTGAATCTTTTCGCCCGGATCAGCGCCTGGACGCGCAGCGCGCGCAATCTCATCCAGCGCGGCTTTCACAGCATAAGGTTTCCAACCCACGCGCGCATCCGGGATAAAAAAGTTGGCACGCACCCATTTGGCCAGGCGTTGAATCGGGCTGCGCGAATCCTTGAAACCGACCATGGCCACGGGTACTTCCTTGCCCTTTTTTCCGGTAAGCCGGTTGTACAGGGCGAAGGGCTCCCGGGTGCCCGTGCGAATGACGCGCAGGCCTTCGGGGATGTCGTTCAACAGGCTTTCGTCCCGGTAGGGATAGGCGCCGTCAGCGGGGGTGATGATGACGGGTTCCCAGCCGTAATCGCGCAGGTAGCGTGCAAACTTCAGAAAGCGCTGCACGCCGGGTCCACCGGCCGGTGGCCAGTAGTAGGTCAGCAGCAGGACGCGGCGGTTGCTCATCGCCAGGCTTTCACGATCAGGCCGGTGCCGGTGGGGTGCTGTCCATTGACATCCATCCTGTTGAGCAGGTAGGCAATTGGGTACACCACCAAATAATACAGGGGAAGGACCACAAAAAACAAGCGGGAGTAGTTCAACAATACCATAGGGTATTTCATGGAAAGGCGCCACGAGAGCGAACCGGGTTTGCCGTAATTGTACGACGCTTCGACCCGCTCAAAACCGGCACTGCGCAGCTTGTCTTGAATTTCCTGAATGTTGTAGCCGTCGCGAACGTGCTCGCCGATGAACGAGGCTTCTTCGCCCACGCCCACATCACTGCCGCCCTGATCTGACGGTGTAGAAATGAGCACCATCCCGCCGGGTTTAAGCGAACGGTGGTAATTGCGGAACACCTGCACGTCTTCGAGCACGTGTTCCATGACGTCCACGCATAGAATGAAATCGTAGGTGGCATCGCGGTGGTAGACGACCAAATCCTGCACTTCAAAATGCACGCGGTCCGCGCGTCCGATAAGTTGGAAAAAGGCATTGCAATCGGCTACCTGTTCTTCTTTTACATCAATGGCCGTGATGGTCCACGTGCGATTCATGCCGCTAAGAAAGTAACTGTACTGCCCGAACCCCGCACCGGCGTCGAGGATGTTCGCGGGCCCATTCCCCCGCGCTGCCGACCACTGCCGTATAGCCTTGTGCACGTGCCAGGTGCGCAACAACAGCAGGTCCAGCAAGCGGTAGAACAACTTGCGCAGCAGCGGGTGCCGGTTAAATACTTCGCCCAGTGAGCGTTTTATGGGATCGTATTCCATGAGGCAGTTTGAGTCAAACAGCTAGGGTCAAGCAGCTAGGGTCAAACATCTACGGTCAAAGGGCTGGAATCAGGCAGCCGGTTGATCGCGCTGACTTTGCTTGTACCAGATAAAGACCCCACCGGCCACCAGCAGCCAGAGCAGGATAGAAGAGGCAAAGGAAAGCTTCACGCCTTTTTCAAACGAAGGCGGCGCAAAGCGGAACACCAGCTCGTGCTGACCCGCGGGAAGCGGCATGCCTCTAAGTATATAATTGACCCGGATGTGGTCAACGGGCTGGCCATCCAGGTAGGCAATCCAGTCGATGTTGCCGCGGTAGTGCATCTCGGAGAAGACCGCAAACACCGGATTGGGATTGTTAACCGAGTAGGTGAGTTCGTTGGCTTTGTATGCGGTCAATTGGATCTGGCCGGGAGCGCCGGGCGTGAAATTGCCGACACTGGCGCGGTCTTCTTCGCGGATCACCGCCGCTCGAGCCGGATTGAGCGTGCGCATGGCGGCCATTTCCTCGTCGGCGTTTTTGGCCCAAATAAGGCTGTCAACCGTCCAGGCGTTGCCGAGCGCGCCGGGGTTGCGCTGCACCTGGTTGTTGCGGTTCACCACGTAGCGTGTGTTGAGCATGTTCAGGATGGGCAGCGGAAAACTGTACTGGTTTTCGCTGATCAGGTCCTGGTAGCGCCGCGATTTTGCGCCGTGGTATCCGCTCACTGCGTGGTAGGCGTAGGGCGTCATGCCATCCTGGTCCAGGCGAATGTTGACGTTCAGCACGCGGAAGTGCGGATCGGCATCTTTGATGACCGGCGTGCCTTGTCGCAAGCTGGCTTCGTAATAGCCTTTGTCCTGAAAATTGTCTTTGTTCAGGTACTCCGTGTTGATGGTCTGCAGGTCAATAAGAATCAACGCGCTGATGCCCAGGGCGGCGTAGCGGCCGGGTACCTTGCCCGCAATGGCGAACCACAACAACCCAAACGCAACGCCAACAAAAGCCAAACTGCGGACTGCGTCGGCGCGAATCATGCCCACGCGATCCTGGCGGATGGCGTCAAGGTACGCTTTCAGGTTGGGCTCCGAGGCCAATACGTCCGCTTCGCGAAAGGAGGCTGGCTCGTACAGCACGCCCGCACTCAGGGGAATAAGCGCCAGGCCCAACACAACAGCACCGGCAATGAAAAGCGCTTTGCGCTTAGCGGCGGTTTCTGCCGTTCCGAACAACAACTGCTGCAGCGCAAAACCCGCCAGCAGCACGATGGTCAGGTCGGCGATGACCATGGCCATCATCACCGTCCTGAACTTGTTGTACATCGGGAAATAGTCGAACAGAAAGTAGTTGAAGGCCGGAAAGTTTCGACCCCAGGCCAAAAACACGGAAAAGACCGTAGCGGCTATGAGCCAGTTGCGGTAGCGCGGTGGAGCGGTAATGCATCCGACGATAAACAGAAAAATGACGATGGCACCCAGGTAAATCGGCCCCCCCGTGAACGACAAACCGCCCCAGTATTTGCTGGCCAGTTGGGCGTAATTCTGCACTTCCTGTTCGCTGGTGCCCGCACTCATCATGCGGCGCAACATGTCTACGCTGGCCGATTCTTCGTCAGCGGCGAAGTTGCGCTGGCTGGCTCCGCCCACGTAATTGGGGAAGAGCAGCGTGAGCGTTTCGCCGATGCCGTAACTCCAGTCAAAGGTGTAGTCGCGGTCCAGGCCGTTGCCGGTGCTGGCTTCGGTGCCTTCGGGTTGGCCGGCCGGGGTGCTCAGTTCCGATGGGCCCCTGATGGTCCAGGGGGCGTATTCCAACGTGGTGAGAATGCGCGTGGCGTTAGCGCCGATAGCCAGGCCGCTGATAAGTCCAAAGAGGGCCAGCGCTTTGGCAAAAGGAACCATTCGCCCTTCCCTCGCTGCGAAGATAGCTTCTGCTATGGTCCAGATGCCGATGAGCAGAAACATGTAGTAGGTGATCTGCAGGTGGTTGACGGTAACCTGCAAGGTCATGGCAATGGCGGTCAGAAAAATGCCTGGGCCGTACCGGCCGCGAAAGAGGTAGTTCAGGCCTGCAATGACAAAGGGCATCAGCGCTACGGCGTCAGATTTGGAGTTGTGGCCCGCTTCAATGAACGAGATAAAGTACGTGCTGAGCCCATAGGCGATGGCGCCCGAGACGGCCACCCAACCATTCATGCCAAAGGCGAGTAGCATGACGTAGGCACCGAGCATGGCTACGAAACAGAAGCTGATGGGGCGCGGAACGATCTGGCGCAGAAAACCGAAGAGGTTGCCCGGCGTTTTCATGGAAATCTGGTAGGCGGGCATGCCGCCAAAGGTGGAATTGGTCCAGAGGGGTTCCTCGCCGTATTGGGCGCGGTAGTCGTGTATTTCTTTGGACATGGCCACGTATTTGAACGTGTCGCCCTGAACCAGGATTTTGCCGCCGAGTGCCGGGTGGAAGTAAGCGGCTGAAAGCACGAAGAAGGTGAGCACAGCAGCCAGGTGCGGCAGCAAGCGTTTGAAGTCTATGTTTTTCAAAGTGGCCATAGTGCGGATCAGTTGGGTCTGGCCGGGCGAGGGCCCTGGCCGGAAAATTCAGCGCCAAAGGTACCAAAAAGGCCCAACCGTGTCCGCGTGACGCTCGTTTCGACTGCTGGCAGCATGGATAATAGGCTCAGCGGTTGCTGTAGGTGTCGGGATTTTTCTTTTTGAGCTGGGCTAAGAAATGCGGGCAACGCAGAAGCTGGGGTTTTTAACGATGGCCCTTAGCTTTGTGGCTTATTTTCCTCCACATGAAGACCCACAAGATTTTGTTGACCGGAGCAGGCGGTCAGATCGGCATTGAGTTGACCGCCCGCCTGCGCGAAAAATACGGCCGGGAAGCCGTGTTGGCTACAGACGTGCAGGTTTCGCCTGTTTTGGATGCCGGCGGCCCTTTTGAATTGCTGGACGTGACCGACGGCAAAAGTCTGGAAGCCTTGTTTGCCAAGTTTAAGCCTACGCAGGTGTACCATTTGGCGTCGCTGCTTTCCGCTACCTCGGAGCGCAAACCGCGACTGGCCTGGGAGGTGAATGTCAACGGGCTATTGTTGGTGTTGGAGGCCTGTCGGGCGCACGGCTCGCGTCTTTTTTGGCCCTCGTCTATCGCGGTTTTTGGCCCGAATACGCCGCGTATTATGACCCCGCAGCGCACGGTCATTGACCCTTCGACCATTTACGGCATTGGCAAACTGACCGGCGAGCGCTGGTGCGCGTATTACAAGGCCAAGCACGGTATGGATGTGCGCAGCTTGCGCTACCCGGGCCTGATCAGCTACGCAGCATTTCCGGGCGGCGGCACTACGGATTATGCCGTGGACATTTTCTTTCAGGCCGTTCAACGCGGTGCCTACACCTGCTACCTCGGGCCGGACACTGCGCTGCCCATGATGTACATGGACGATGCCATTCGCGGCACGCTGGAATTAATGGAGGCTCCGGTGGAGGCGCTGAAAACCGAAGAGGGTTACAATTTTGCCGCGCTGTCATTTACCCCGGCTGAGCTGGCTCGCGCCGTTCAGGTACAGATGCCGACTTTTGGCATGGATTACCAAATGGACGAGCGCCAGGCCATCGCCGATTCCTGGCCGGCCAGCATTGATGACCGGCAAGCCCGTGACGAATGGGGTTGGAAGCCTCGTTTTGATCTGCCGGCCATCGTCAGCGCGATGCTTGAAGGAGTGTCGCGCAAGTTGGCGGAGACGGCGGAGCGGCCTTAGGTGGGCTGTGGCGTATGGGCTGGCTTTAAACGCCGCTTCAGTCCGTCACCTCTACACTGAACGCCAGCCGTTGGGACGCGTTATTTACCCCGTCCCAAGCCTGAACCTGGAACATGTACAGCCCCGGAATCAGCGTACCGGGGAGCGTGTACCCGATGTCGTAGGCAAAGCTGTCGCCTGTTTCTGCCGGAATGAGGGATTCGCCGGCTGTGTACTGGTTGCCGTTGGCCTCTCTGATGTAGGTGAGCTTTACGGCGCCGTTGCCTCCCTCGCCCAGCGAGCGGTTGTCGCTAACCGTACCGGTTACACGCACTTCTGCCCCCCGTGCCAAAGTCAGGTTGCTTCCGGGCGAAGGGCTGTTGAGTGTTAACACCGGAGCAATGGAATCTTCGGCGTGGTGCAGGATGATGGAGTACACATAGGCCGTGGCGTCGCTGTTGCCAGCCTTGTCCACCACCTGCAATTGAAAGTGGTAGGTTCCGCTGGTGGGGTTTGTCGGGGCAACCAGGCGCACGGAATGTTCTACCTCAGTGCCACTCAGGTTTTCCAGGGCCAGCACGGACCAATCCTGCGTGTTTTCTCCCGCAGCTTGGGCAAGACGCGCATGGCCATGGCAGTCAAAGTTGGCGTGAATGTCCACTTTAAACTGGCTGAGGGCCTCGTTGTCGGTCAGGAGCAGGTCCATTGCCAAAGTATCCCCACCGGTCATATGGTATACGCTGTTTTCGACCTGGCCACAAATGGTGTCGGGGCGGGGGGAGGGGGAGGCGCTTAGAAACTGGAGGTCAGGAAGTTCCAAGTCGGCATTGGAGTTGCATCCTGCGGGGAGCAAAAGACTGGCCGTGGCTAGAAAAGTTGCTGCGGCCACAGGGACATTTCGCCCGAAAAAAGCGGCTGAAAACGTAAAAAATTTCATAGAACGCGGCTGCAAGGATAATTGGTTGCTACCGATTCAGCAAAATTAATGCAACTTTGTTGCAAATAGGATGGAGCAAGCGAGAATGCGCTCGCTTTTTCTTTTTTGATGCATGGGTTTTGGTCTATGATGCTATCAGCAGGGCTTAGAAGCCTGTCAGGTTGTATGCTGGCGCTGTTCCTGCCCTTTTGGGGCATGGGTCAGGCGGCTTTAAGCGGGGTGGTCACAGACCGCCAAGGACAGCCTCTGCCCGGGGCTACGGTGTTGCTGTTGCCGGATTCGTTGTTCAGCGTAGCTGATTTGGAAGGCCGTTTTGCGCTTCAGCCGAATGCGCCGGGCACGTTTCTGCTTCAGGTGCGTCACCTCGGGTACCAGACGCTGGTTTCAAAGCCCATCGCCTGGCCTCAAACCACGACGCTGACACTGCGTTTATTGGAGACCACAGAGCTGCTTGAATCCGTGGTGATTGAGGAGCAGCATGACCATTTAGAAGACGAGTTATCCACCAGCCACCGCAACCGCGAATGGCTGGAATCGGGCGACCGGAGTTCGTTTGCCGCAGCGCTCGAGCGCGAGCCGGGCATAGCGGTGATTCGCACGGGGGTAGGCATTGCCAAACCGGTCATCAGGGGCCTCTCCAGCCAGCGCATCATCGTGCAGGACCAGGGGATCAAGCAGGAGGGCCAGCAGTGGGGGGCCGACCACGGCCTGGAAATTGATCCTTTTGCGGTGGACCGAATTGAAGTCATCAAGGGCCCGGGTACGCTGCTGTACGGCTCCGACGGGTTGGGCGGTGTCATTCGAATTCTGCCGGCACCGACGCCCGAAAACGGGGTCTTATCGCTCGGTTTTGAAACGGTGTATCGCAGCGTGAATCAGCATGTCGGGGGAACGGGGTACGCCGCCTGGCGCAAGCGCCGTTTTTTTGTTCAGGGCAGGGTGTCGTCACAACAGTTTGGCGATTACGCCGTGCCGGCCGACTCGTTTGTTTTTCAGGGGTTTAGGTTGCCGTTGGTGGAGGGTTTGTTGAAGAACACGGCAGGAAGCGAAAACGCCTTTCACCTAACTGTAGGCAGGGTAGGTCCTCAAAGCCTGACGCGGGTTAATCTGAGCCGGTATCGGCTTGACGTTGGGTTGTTTTCCGGGGCCGTAGGCATTCCGCGCAGCTATGCGCTGGACCCCGACGGCAACCGCCGCGATGTAGACTTTCCCAGCCAGTTGGTGGAGCATTGGAAGTTGGCGGTCAACCACCGAACTAACTTCGGGACCAATCTTTTAAGCTTGGATTTTGGGGTACAGCGCAACCTGCGCCGCGAATTTTCTTTTCCAGAGTTCCACAGCTTGCCGGTTTCGGACCCCGGCAATACCACGGCGCTGGAGCTTCAGCTTTGGACCTATTCGCTCAATGCGCATTTTGACCAACAGCTTTCTTCCCGCCTCAGTACCACTTACGGCGTGGATGCCCAGGTGCAGCAGAACAGTACTGCTGGTTTTGAAACGCTGCTCCCCGATTTTCGGCTGTTTCGCGGGGGAGTTTATGCCGTCGGGGTCCGCAAGCTGGCCCGCGATTCGCGCTTAACCTTTGGGCTGCGTTTGGACGCCGGGAGCAACGACTCGGAGGCACAACAGCGCTACATCTACACGTCGTCCGGCCAAGTCAGTGACTCGTTGGGATCCGCTGCCCTTGCGGCGAGTTTCGGAAACTATTCCCTCGGCATTGGCTACAGCAGGGAGTGGATTGAAAAGGGCCTCTTGTTCCGGCTGCACGGGGGTAAAACGTTTCGCTTGCCGCACCCGGCTGAAATGGTCTCCAACGGAGTGCACCACGGCACGTTCAGGCACGAAGAGGGCAACCCAGCTCTAAAGTCGGAGCACGGATACCAGTTGGACATCGGGTTGGAGCGCAGCAGCGATCGGTTTTTCTGGACGCTTTCCGGTTACTTCAATTTCTTTCAGGATTACATCTATTTGACGCCGAGCGGACAGCTTAGCCCGCTGCCAGAGGCCGGGCAGATTTTTAGCTACCAGCAACACGATGCCATTTACACCGGGTTGGAGAGCGAATTGATTTGGAAAATAACTCCGCTCATTCAGGCGCAACTGTCTGGCGATTACGTGTTTAACTACAACCTGGAGACCACGCTGCCGTTGCCTTTCACGCCCCCGGGATCGCTGCGCAGCAGCTGGCAGTTCACCCGGCCCGGGCGCTGGATTTTTGGCGAAAGTGGACTTGGGCTTTCCGCGAGGTACCGTTTTGCGCAAAACCGCACCGACCGCAACGAACTAGCTACGCCGGATTACTGGCTGCTCGAGGCTTCGTTGAGCACCCGCATTCGCGCGGGCAAACAGATGCTGGAAGTTCAGGTGCAGGGCTTCAATTTGTTGAACAGCGCCTACCTGGACCACCTGAGCCGTTACCGCCTGATCGGGATCCCGGAACCCGGCCGAAATGTGGTGCTGACGCTGCGGGTTCCGCTGCAATTTGCGTTGAGCTGATCAGCCTGCTGGCCTTTGGGGTACCCTCAACAGATTGGGGGGGTGTTTATAAAAAAAACTAATTAGTTAACCGTAAAATGGATGTCTGCCGTAACCACTTCCGTGCATTCGTGGT
>CAYSDI010000004.1:67457-82167 GCA_964429745.1 uncultured Chitinophagales bacterium
AATTAGTTAACCGTAAAATGGATGTCTGCCGTAACCACTTCCGTGCATTCGTGGTCCTCGCAGGCCTCAGCTTCTAAGTGAAATTCAGTACCCGCTGGATAGGCAGAGAGATCCACGTCTTCTTCGATGTCAATCACGGCGTCGTGCTCGTGAACGTCTAAGTTCAAAATCAGGTCGGTTGGGTCGCTTTCAGGATACAGCCGCAGAACGATGGCCTCGTTTTCTACCTCAGCGGTAAACCGCACATGAATGTGGACGTTTGCGGCTTCTGCTCCAGTAAAGGACTGGTCATTAAAGGGTTCCAGGAAGGCGATGTCAATGTGGTTGTGGTCATCTTCTTCTTTGTTGCAGGAACTGAGGGCAAAGGTCAAAGTTGCCAGCGCAAAGAGGTAGGGAATCTTTTTCATGATGGACGAAGGTAAGGTTGGCGCTTGAGCTGCCACGGAATGGCAATTGAAGAAATTGTGCTTGTGCAACAAAGTTGCATTTAACCTTGCAAATAAACAAGAGGGGTGCGGAAAAAAGTGAAAAAAAACGGTGGAAGGGGGTTGAGGCGGCTTGGCGGCGGGGCTGCGGTCTAAGGAGCGTGCGGGCGTCTACCCCCCCTGGCGCTGCTTGGCAGCTTCATAAGCCAACATGCCAACCGCCACGCTGACGTTGTACGAGTCAAAATCGCCGGGCATGGGCAGTTTGACCACCAGGTCCAACTGGTCTCGAATAGCGGAACTCAACCCTTCGCCTTCTGCCCCTGCAACAATAACAAAAGGTATGGTTAGGTCTTCCTGCCAGGGAAAGTGCTCCCCTTCTGCCGCAAGGCCAATGCGCAGCAGGCCGTGTTGCTGCATCTGCTCCAGGGCCGATGACATGGTCAATTCCCGACAGACCGGAATGCTCAGCAGAGCACCGGCAGAAGCTTTGATGGCTTCGGAATTGGCCGGGGCGGCGTCGCGCATGCCTACGACTAAACCGTGCGCTCCGGCTCCGAGTGCGGTTCGGGCGATGGCGCCGAAATTCCGGACGTCGGTGACGCTGTCCAATGCTACCAGAAAAGGGCTTGCGCCTTCTTCGTAGAGAAAGGGCAGAAGATCTTCGAGCAATTGGTAACCAATCTCGGCGGTGTAAGCCAAAACTCCTTGGTGGTTGCCGCTGGTCATGCGCGCAAGCGCTTCGCGAGGCACCGCCTGCATGGGCACCCGGAAGCGTTTGCAAAGATCCTTGAGGGCCACAATGGCTTCGCCGGTTGCGCCGCGCTGGAAAATGACCTTTTCCACCGGCGTGCCCGCTTCAAATAAGCTGAGCACCGGCTGCCGGCCAAAGACCAGGTCGTGGCGTTTACTGCGTGATACCAAAGGTCTCTTGAAGCAGTTTTTGGCAGGATCCGTGGTAGTAGGGGGGCCAATAGAGCGGCATGTTGGCTTGCCACGCGGCTGCACAGCGGTCGCGCAGGGCATTGGCTTTGTCTGGCTGTTCCAGGCTGTTGTACAGGTTGATCAGCGTGCCCGCCGCACCCAGGGTACCCAAGCGGCCGAGGCTGTTCTGGCCAGCGCACATGACTTGTCCCTGGCTGGTTGGGCCGCCGAACAAATCGCGCATGTAGATGGACTGCACATCGCCTTCCTGTATGCCGTTCAACGTCAGCAACCATTCCAGCTCGGAGGCTACGACCTTTTCGGTTTCGGCAGCTACTTGCAGGGCTTTGTCGCGTTCACCCAGTTCAAGCAACATGTTGGCGATGCCGACCATATTCATGTCATAGGGCAGGCCCTCGGGAGGGAAAACCCTCAACATCCGGTCCAGCACCGCCACCGCTTGCTGGCGGCGCTCGGTAACCAGTGATGCCGATCCGCCCGTTTCTCCGTTTAAAGAAAGGGCGAGACTGTCGCTCATTTGGCCGAGCAGGCTCTCCAAAGCATCGGCGCGAGAGGCTTCGTTGATCAGGTCGAAGGCCAGTTGTTGGTACAGCAAGTACTTGATAGACAGCATGGCGTTGAGTGCTGAAGGATCCTTGTAAATGGGTTCTCCCTTCTCAATGCCACCATAACGAAAGTTATCCGACATAATCAGGTCGTACATGACCTGGGTATTCATGTTTTGGCTGTAGCCGACGCGTCGCCCGCTGTCGTCGGGCTTTTCGACCGGAACCAATTTGTAGCACATGCCATCGTGGCGGAAGTATTTCTCCAGACCGAGGAAGGCATCGCTTTGTACCGTCATGGCAAAGTAGATCGGGCGCTCCCAGTTATTGGCTCCGATGATGTCAAGCGTCATCAGGTCGTTTTTGTACAAGCTTTGCTTGTTCAAATTCACCGTCAATTGCGGCACCACGTAAGGCGCTTCTTCGGCCGTGACCGTGCCGTTGTCAATGACTTTCTGGCGATCAACCGGGATGCTGATTTGCCGCGTAGGCACGTAGGGATTCGGGCTTTCGCGGATGAAGGCGATGAAGCGGTTGATGTCAATGCGCTGCTCTTTGAACTTGCTCTTCTCGTCAAATTCCAGGTATACGTTATTATCAGCCTGCACGTCTTCTTCGGTCAGCGTCATCGGAACCGGGGCGGCTTCGTTGACCGCGCGGCGAAGCGCATTGATGTACCAGTCCACCCCGAGCAAACTCAGGTTGACAATTCGTATGTCTGTGCGCACATTTTCTACTTCCTGGGCATACCACAGCGGGTAAGTGTCGTTGTCTCCCTGGGTGAAAAGGATGGCGTTTTTGTCGCAACTGTTCAGGTAGTTGCCGGCCACATCGGTTGCAAACAAGCGATTGGAACGGTTGTGACTGCCCCAGTTTTCAAAACCCATGATGAGCGGAACAATGCCGCAAATTGCGGTCAGTGCAATGGCATGCCCCGGCTTACCGGACATTACCTGCCCGAGGCCGATGGCCATTCCCCCGAAAATTGCCGTGGCCAACAGCGAGAAGCCCAGCAACAGGACGAAGGGCATGAGTGCGTATTGCGTCAGACCGGTCAGGAACATGATGGCGGCGAAGACGGCGACCCCCGCCAGGTAAGTGGCAAGCGTTTTGCGGTCGCGGCCAATTTCCAGCAGGGCCATTACGCCCATACCCGCCCAGATGGCAAACGCGAAGAAGGCGCCGACCAAGGCGTAGTCGCGTTCCCGGGGTTCAATGGGCGGCTGGTTGGAGTTGATCAGGTTCATAACGCCCATGAAAAAGAAGAATACGAAAACCACTACGAATCCTCGCTTGTCATTGCGGTACTGCCAGACCATGCCGAGCAGACCGAGTACAAAGGGAAGGAGGTAGTATTTGTTGCGGCTGGGGTCCTGCGTTTCGGTGATCGGCAGGTTTTGCAGTTGGGGGTGTTTGGTTTTGTCAATGAATTCCAGGCCGGTGATCCAGTTGCCGTTTTTATATCCGTCGGCGAGGTAACCCTGGCGGTCGTTCTGGCGGCCCGAGAAATTCCACATGAAATAACGCCAAAACATAAAGCCAAGCTGGTAGTCAAAAAAGTAGCGGAGGTTGTCGCCGTAATTGGGAACGTAGTTGGCACCTTCGGCTTCGCTCAGGCCGAGGAAGGCGTAGTACATAGACAAATGCCGGCCCTCCGGTGAGCCCATGCGCGGAAAAAAGACTTTCTTGTTTTTTTGAACCAGGCTGGCAAGTTCGGGCGGCATTGTGGCCGGGTTCATGTTTGGATATACTGAACTAATGTCGTATACGTATTCTTTCTTTTGGCCCACTATTTTGTACTCCCCATCGGCTTTGCGGTAGATAGGTCCTGCGTCCTTAGCGCTGACCGGCCGGGCCGTGAAGTAGGTGCCCATGAGCAAGTCGCGGCTGCCGTACTGCTCGCGTTTGAGGTAGCTCAGAAAGCTGTGCACGTCGGTGATGCCGTTCATGTTGATAGACGGCTGGGCGGCTGCGCGGATTAGCACCATGGCGTAAGAACTGAAGCCCATGAGCAAAAACACCAGGCTGAGCAATGCAGTGTTCAGCCACTGCCGGCCGTTGTTGGCCGACCAGCGGATGCCCCAGGCAATGCCGCCGAGGATAACCAGGCTGAAAAGCACGATGCCCGTCAGGAAAGGCGCGCCGAGGTCATTCACGAAGAAGACATCAATGTTGGCCGCCATGGCAATGAGGTAGTCCAGCACGAAGTACAGGATGAACACCAAAATGCCCAGCGACACCCCGGCAGCGGCCAGAATGCCCTTGGTGCTCACCGGGAAACGGCGGAAATAGTAGAGGAAAACAATGGCCGGAATGACCAGCAAACTGAGCAGGTGAACGCCGCCGGAGAGCCCGAGCATCAAGGCAATAAACAATAACCAACGATCTGCGCCGTGCTCATCGGCCACGCGGTCCCATTTGGTCATGGCCCAGAAGATGAGGGCGTAGAAAAATGTTGCCAAGGCGTACACTTCCGCTTCGACCGCTGAAAACCACATGGACGTCATGAACGTGCCGATGCCAGCAGCAATCAACCCGGTGCCAATGGCGGCAGCCGTTTTAGCCGAATCCCAGTCGCCGTTGCGCACGAGCACTTTTCGGGCGAAATACGTGGTGCTCCAGAACAAGAACAGCACCGCAGCCGAACTGCTGAGCGCGGAAAAGAGGTTCATCATCACATCGGCATTGGCGCCATTGCCACCCAGCAACGTGAACAAACGCCCTACCATAAGAAAGATCGGCGCACCGGGCGGGTGCACTACCTGCAGCTTGTACGCTGCGGAAATAAATTCACCGCAGTCCCAGAAACTGGCGGTGCCCTCCATGGTCAGTGCGTAGACCAGCGAGGCGAACAGGAAAACCAGCCAGCCGGCGATGTTGTTAGCGCGATCAAAACCCTTCATAAAAATAGCTATAACTCCTTTTTAAAAGAAGGTCAAAGTTAATCGAATAAACGGGACAGGTCCGCTTTTTGGACCTGCACCATTGGCTGCGCCGTCGTACATTTAGCTCGGTTTTTGTGAATTTTTATCAACCAATCACCTTATGGCGGTTATTCGGCAGGCGGTTTTGGACAACCGCGAACAATTCCGGCAGCAATTTGATATCGGCAAGCCCTATAGGAACATTGTCATTGACAATTTTCTTGCTCCGGAAGTGGCGCAGTCGCTTTACGATCACTTTCCCAAGGTGGAGGACATGCGCAAGCATTACAGCAACCTGAACGAAAAGAAGTCGGAAGGGTCCAGTTTTGATGTCTGGCACCCGGATTTTAATCAGGTCCGCCAGGCAATTATGGGCCCTGAGTTCGTGGCCTGGATGGAGCATGTTACGGGCTTCAAGCCCCTGGAATTGCCCGATGACCACCGGGGAAGCGGCTTGCACCAGGGTACGGACGGCAGTTATCTGGACATCCACGTCGACTTTTCCATTCACCCCATTCGCAACATTCACCGTCGCCTGAACCTGCTCATTTTCCTCAATCCGGACTGGAAACCGGAATACGGCGGGCTGCTGGAGCTCTGGGATCCCAAGGTAGAGCGGCTGGAACACGAGATTCTGCCCTCGTTTAACCGCGCGGCCATTTTCGAATGCAATGACGTCTCCTACCACGGCTACGACAAGATTTCCGTGCCGGAAGGGGTAACCCGAAAATCGTTTTTTGCCTACTACTACTCGCCGATTCAGGCCGATGTCAAGTACCATGACACTATTTTCAAGCCGCGTCCCTCTGATTCCAGGATGAAAAAAACCCAGACGGCGGTGAAGGAAGGCTCCAAAAACCTGATCAAAAGGTCGATTCAGCGGCTCGGGCTTAAATCCTTGTTTGAAAAATTCGAATAGCCGTTTCCCGGTTTAACCAGAACCGCTATTTTTGTGCTCCATTGTGCCGCCGGGTCTAAGCGGAGGTGCTGATGGGATACGCGCGCAGGCCCGTGGTGTAACTGGCAACACGTCTGATTTTGGTTCAGAAGAGTCTAGGTTCGAGCCCTAGCGGGCCTACATCCTGCATCCGGGGAGTCTACTAAAATAAGACTCCCCGGTTTTTTTTTGCCAGAACTCCTCAAAACTACAGACACCGCGTTATGCAAAATTTGGCTGCTCAAAGCGCCGAAACCCTTCGCCCGAAAGCCTTCTTTTTGTTATCTTTGCCTTCCTTTCCAAAAATATGGTCGTTAACGACGTTAAATTGTTCTCGGGGAGCCAATCCCAGTACCTGGCAGAGAAAATCGCTGACTATTACGGTCAGCCGCTCGGCAAGGTGGTGGTGGAGCGCTTCAGCGATGGCGAGTTTCAGCCCAACCTGCTGGAATCCGTCCGGGGCAACTACGTCTTTTTGATCCAGAGCACGTTTTCGCCCACCGACAACCTTTTTGAGCTTTTGTTGATGATTGATGCGGCCCGGCGGGCGTCTGCGCACTACATCATTGCGGTGATTCCGTTTTTTGGCATGGCCCGGCAGGACCGAAAAGACAAGCCGAGGGTGGCTATTGCCAGCAAGCTGGTGGCCAATTTGTTGGTGTCAGCAGGCACAAACCGGGTCATGACCATGGACCTGCACGCCGACCAGATCCAGGGTTTCTTTGACATTCCGGTGGATCACCTGCAATCGACGGCTGTTTTTGTGCCCTATTTGGAGAAAATGAACCTGGACAACATGGTTTTTGCTTCTCCGGACGTGGGCAGCACCAAGCGCAACCGGACCTATGCCATGCATTTCAATACTGACCTGATCATTTGCGACAAATACCGCAAGAAGGCCAATGAAGTGGCGGAGATGACGGTGATCGGCGAAGTAAAAGGCAAGGATGTGGTCATTATTGACGACATTGTGGACACAGCGGGAACGCTTTGTGCTGCAGCCGATGCGCTGATTGAAAAGGGGGCCAGCTCGGTGCGGGCCTTTGCTACCCATCCGGTTTTGTCCGGCAAAGCTTACGAACGCATTGAGAGCTCCGGGCTGCTGGAGCTCTATGTGACCGATACTATACCGCTTCGAAAGCGATCCTCCAAAATCAAGGTGGTTTCGGTGGCCAAGCTCTTTGGAAGAGCTATCCGCCATACCCACGAACACCGTTCCATCAGTTCGCTCTTCCTTTAGGGCACTTCTAAAAACCCCATATCCTGCGTTATGCCCAATTTTTTAACATCCTCCTTTACAAGAGTAAACTCCGGTGTTAAAAATTGTGCAAGCCTTGTCTCTGGGGTTTTTAGAAGCACCCTTTACATAGGAGAGCACTATTCAACCGACCTACCCCACGAATAAACCGCTTCAACCAGCGCGCGCCATGAAGACCATGACCATCGAAGGCCAGATCCGCACCGATCTGGGAAAAAAGGCATCCAAAACGCTGCGCCGGGACGAGATCGTTCCCTGCGTGCTTTACGGTGAAGGCCAGAACATCCATTTTTCGGCACCGCTTACGGCGTTCCGCCACGTGGTGTACACCCCGGATTTTCTCAAAATTGACCTGAACCTGGATGGTGCTCATTACGAGGCCATTATCAAGGACATTCAGTTCCATCCCGTCAAGGATGACATTACTCACGTTGATTTTCAGCAACTGAGCGAAGGCAAAATCCTGACCACCCAGTTGCCCGTTAAACTGGTGGGCTCGTCGCCTGGTGTCCGCGAAGGGGGTAAGATGAAGGTCCGCGTGCGCAAGCTCAACGTCAAAGTTGACCCGAAGTACCTGGTGGAATTCATTCCCGTAGACATTAACGATTTGCAGTTGGGCCGCTCGGTTCGCATTGGCGAATTGAAGGTGGAAGGGGTGCAAATCATGAACAGCCCTGGTATTCCGGTGGCTACTTGTGAGATTCCCCGGGCACTGCGCGGCAAGACGGCTGTGGCCGAAGTTGCTGCTCCGGTCAAAGGTGCTGCCAAAGCGGCTGCACCGGCCAAAGCGGCTGCACCTGCCAAAGCGGCTGCACCTGCCAAAGCGGCGCCCGCCAAAGCGGCGCCCGCCAAAGCTGCTCCTGGCAAGTAAGGAGATATGGCCTAAAGCCTCCTGACGCATGCGCTACCTCGTGGCTGGTTTGGGCAATGTGGGTTCCGAATACGCCGGCACCCGACACAACATCGGTTTCGATGTGGTGGACTTCCTGGCCCGTAAACACGAGGTGGTCTTTACCCCGGATCGGCTGGCCGATGTGGCGGAGATCAAGTACCGGGGTCGTTACCTGCGGCTTATTAAGCCTTCGACCTATATGAACCGGAGTGGCCGCGCCATCAAATATTGGATGGAGCAGGACAAAATCAGCACCGACCGCCTGTTGGTGATTGTAGACGACCTCAATTTGCCGCTCGGCAAACTTCGCATGCGAACCAAAGGCAGCGACGGGGGACACAACGGCCTCGCCGATATTCAGGCGGTATTCGGAAACAGCAATTACGCGCGTCTTCGGGTAGGCATCGGCAGCGAGTTCTCCAAAGGAGCGCAGATAGATTTTGTGCTGGGCCGCTGGAATGCCGAAGAAAGCAAAGCGCTTGTGGAACGCCTTCCCCTGGCGGCGGAAGCGGCTTTGCGCTTTTCTGCCCAGACCGTCGGGCAGGTCATGGAATGGGCCAATGCGCAGTAGGGTACTCCTAAAAACCACAGATACTGCGTTACGCCCAATTTTTAACATCCTCATTTACAGGAGTAAACTCCGGTGTTAAAAATTGTGCAAGCCTTGTCTCTGGGGTTTTTAGAAGTACCCTATACCTTTAGTTTTTCTTTTAACTGTTCACCTATTGAGCTATTGACCCATGACCTGTTATTGCATTGGAAGAAATTACGCAGAACACGCCGCTGAGCTGGGCAACGCGGTGCCTGATCAACCGCTGATTTTCGCCAAACCGGCTACGGCGTTGCTCCAGGACGGCAAGCCCTTCGAACTGCCGGAGTTCAGCCAGGACGTGCATTATGAAACGGAGTTGGTGCTGCGAGTTAGCCGGCGCGCGCAGCGGGTTGCCGCCACGGAGGCATGGGATTACGTGGATGCGCTGACCATCGGGGTGGATTTTACCGCCCGCGACTTGCAAAGTGCGCTCAAGGCTAAGGGCCAACCGTGGGAAATTGCCAAGGGATTTGACGGGAGTGCGCCCATTGGGCGCTTCGTGCCCATTCCACAAGCCCTTAAGAACGAGGGAATTGCCTTCGAGGGCCGCATCAACGGTTCAAGTGTTCAACAGGGCCATACCCGCGAAATGATCTTCCCGCTTCCGGTCTTTATGGCCTATCTTACCCGCTTCTTTACGCTGATGCCCGGCGATTTGCTGTTTACCGGCACGCCGGCAGGGGTAGGACCGGTGCAGGCGGGCGATCGCTTTGAAGGCTGGTTGTTAGAAGATGAAACGGTCAAATCGGCCGAAAAAGCCTCAGAAAAGCAACAAAAGCTGCTCGATTTCGAAATACTGGGTCATGGGCAACGGTGAAACGGCTGCAAAGGCCATTGGTTTGGACATTTTGGTCAAAGCCTACCGCCATATGTGCGTGAGCCTGGCTATGTCAGAGACCTATGACCGCAACCGGGCCATTTGTTACTACGTGCATGCCAACGCCCGCGGCCACGAAGCCATCCAGTTGGCGGTGGGTATGCAGCTTTTGCCCGCCGACTGGGTATCGCCTTACTACCGCGATGATGCGATGCTGCTGGGCATGGGATGGGCGCCCTTCGACCTGATGCTGCAATTGATTGCCAAGGGCACCGACCCGTTCAGCGGCGGCCGAAATTATTACAGCCATACCTGCTCGCTTCGGGACGACCGCCCCAAAATGTTGCACCAAAGCAGTGCCACGGGCATGCAGGCCATTCCGGCTACCGGCATTGCGCAAGGGTTGCGCTACCGGGAGCAGCAAGGTTTAGGCAACGAAGCGGATCGCCCATTGGTGGTTTGTTCGCTGGGCGATGGTTCCATGACCGAGGGCGAAGTGGCGGAGGCGTTGCAGTTTGCCTCGCTCAAGCAACTGCCCATCGTGTTCCTGGTACAAGACAACGATTGGGGCATTTCGGTCAAGGGCGATGAAGCCCGCACCATGAACGCCTATGAGTATGCCGCCGGTTTTAAAGGCCTGGCCCGCAAGAGCATTGACGGAGCGGATTTTCTGGAGAGCTGGGAGTCGGTTCAGGAAGTGTTTGACTGGGTTCGCCGCCATCGAAAACCGGTGCTGCTGCACGCGCGGGTACCGCTTTTGGGGCATCATACTTCTGGCGTAAGAAAAGATATGTACAGGCCTGACGCTGATCTGGCCGAGCACCAAAGCCGCGATCCGCTGCCCCGTCTGGAGCGCTTGTTGCTGGAACAGGGCGTGTCGGCAGAGCAACTGGCAGAAATTCGCCGGGAAACGGCAGCGCAAGTGGAAACTGATTTTGCCCAAGCGGCAGAAGCGCCGGAACCCGACCCTGCCACCATAATGGACCATGTGTTTGCTCCGGCGCCTTTTGTGACCGAGCAGGGTGAGCGCGCGCCGGAAGATGCCGGCAAGGCCATCATGGTTGACGCGGCCTTACACGCCATGGACGAAATATTGCGCAGCCATCCCGAAGCCCTGCTATACGGCCAGGACGTGGGTCGCCGGCTGGGTGGGGTGTTCCGCGAAGCCGCTTTGTTGGCTCAGCGCCACGGCGATGAACGGGTGTTCAATACCGCCATCCAGGAAGCCTACCTGATCGGCTCTACGGCCGGTATGTCCGCCACGGGCTGCAAGCCATTTGTTGAAATTCAATTCGCCGATTACATCTGGCCAGGCGTGAACCAATTGGTGAGCGAGTTGAGCAAGAGTTGCTACCTGACCAACGGGCAATTCCCCATTGCTGCGGTCATCCGCGTACCTATTGGCGCCTACGGCAGCGGTGGCCCCTACCACAGCGGTTCGGTGGAATCGGCTTTGTTGTCCATTCGCGGCATTAAAATTGCTTACCCCTCCAATGCGGCAGACATGAAGGGGCTGCTCAAAGGGGCATTTCATGACCCTAATCCGGTGATTGTGCTGGAACACAAAGGCCTTTACTGGTCTAAAGTTCCCGGTACGCAGGCGGCTAAATGCACGGAGCCCGGCGCGGACTACATTGTGCCGCTGGGGCTGGCGCGCGTGGCATTAATGGCCGATGAAGAGTTGGTTTCCGGGGGTGACAGTATTGGAATCATAACCTATGGTATGGGGGTTCACTGGGCGCTGAATGCAGCACCCGCTTTCGGGGGAAGGGTGGAGGTGCTCGATCTGCGGAGTCTGCATCCCTTGGACGAAGAGGCCGTGCTCCGGCAGGCTAAGCGCCATGGCAAAGTGTTTGTGCTCACTGAAGAGCAGTTGGAGAATTCATTTGCCGAAGCGCTCGCCGGCCGGATTGCGGCTAAGGCTTTCCGCTACCTTGATGCACCGGTGGCGACGCTTGGCGCGTTGAATTTACCCGCTGTTCCGCTGAATTCCGGTTTGGAAAAGGCCATGTTGCCGAATGTGGAAAAAGTGTCGGCGGTGATTGCGGAGTTGCTGGCTTATTAAGCCGTTTGTTGTATTTGTCCAGTTTTGGGGATAAGGGTAGCTTTGCGCCTCAATTGACTGGAAATGCCCTACTATTTTACTTCCGAATCGGTATCTGAAGGCCATCCTGACAAGGTAGCCGACCAAATTTCAGACGCTATTCTCGACCATTTTCTGGCCCAGGATCCCGAGAGCAAGGTGGCCTGCGAAACGCTGGTGACCACGGGTCTCACCGTGTTAAGCGGCGAGGTGCGCTCCAAGGCTTGGGTAGATGTTCAGAATGTAGCGCGCGACGTGATCCGCAAGATTGGTTATGTCCGCAGCGAATACAAATTTGACGCTGACGCCTGCGGAGTCATTTCCGCCATTCACGAGCAAAGCGATGACATCTACCAGGGTGTTGCCAAACCCAGTGCCGAAGAGCAGGGTGCCGGTGACCAGGGAATGATGTTCGGCTACGCCACCAATGAAACGGCCAACTTCATGCCGCTGGCCCTTGATCTTTCGCATGCGTTGCTCCGCGAACTGGCGGCCCTTCGCCGGGAAGGAAAACTGATGCCTTACCTGCGCCCTGATGCCAAAAGCCAGGTGACCATGGAGTACAACGACGACAACAGCCCGCGCCGGATCGATGCGATTGTGGTCAGCACCCAGCACGATGATTTTGATACGGAGCCCAAAATGCTGGCCCGCATCAACAAAGACGTGCGCGAAATTCTCATTCCGCGCGTGCTGAAAAAGCAGCCAAAGACCATCCAGAAGCTATTTGGCAACGACATTAAGTACCACATTAACCCCACTGGCAAATTTGTGATCGGCGGTCCGCACGGCGATACAGGACTGACCGGCCGTAAGATCATTGTGGATACTTACGGGGGAAAGGGTGCGCATGGAGGTGGCGCCTTCTCTGGCAAGGACCCGTCTAAAGTGGATCGCTCGGCCGCCTATGCCGTCCGGCACATTGCTAAAAACCTTGTTGCTGCCGGCGTGGCCGACCAGATTTTGGTCCAGGTCAGCTATGCCATTGGGGTGGCTCAGCCCGTGGGTATTTTTGTGGATACTTACAGAACCGCTAAAGTAGACATGTCTGATTCAGTTATTGCCGAGAAAGTTACTGAATTATTTGACATGCGTCCGGGCATGATTGTCAAGCGGTTAAAGCTCAAGAATCCCATTTACAGCGAAACCGCCGCCTATGGGCACATGGGCCGCACCCCCGAAATCAAGACCGTGGAATTTCGGGCTAATGGCAAGGTGATCAGCAAAAAGGTAGAGACGTTTACCTGGGAAAAGCTCGACTACGTACCGGCCGTGAAGAAGGCTTTTGGGTTGAAATGAGTACCCTCCCCCTTAGCCCGGAATAATTTTTTTTGGAAGGCCCTTCGGGGCCTTTCTTTTTGATGGGGTATCGCCTTATCTTTCGTAAAGAGTCAAGCGGTCTAACCCCAATCTTTCATTGCTGTGAAAAATATTCATTTTGTTTTGTTGGGAGTTTTTTTTGCATTCGGCACCAATGTGTGTGCCCAACCCTTTGCGTTCACTAAAGCCGATGCGGCTATTGGCATTAGCCACGTTTATGGCAATACCAATTTTATGGGCGGGGGAATGGCCTGGTTTGACTACAACAACGATGGCTGGGAAGACCTCTACCTGGCCGGGGGCAACCTGCGCGATGCCTTGTATCGCAACAACGGCGATGGCACGTTTACGGAGGTTGGTGTAGCGGCGGGGCTGAACATTACCAACGGCTTTGGCACACACGCTGTCACCACCGGCGATTACGACCGCGACGGCGACCGCGATGTTTTTCTGACCACACTGAACAGTTGGCCCAATCATCTGCTGCGCAACAACGGCAACGGGACCTTTACCGACGTATATTTAGAAGCCGGTTTTGGGGATGATGTAGCCTGGAGTTCTTCGGCAGCCTTCGGCGATTACAACCTGGACGGCTGGCTGGATTTATACGTGGGAAATTACGTGGACAACATGGCCATCACCTATGACAGCATTGGCACTGTGAATGGGTTTGCGCATGATTGTCGCCCGAACTGGATGTACGTGAACAATGGTGATGGCACGTTTACGGAAGTGTCGGAGTTGTTGAATACGTCAGCCGATACCGGATGTGTATTGGCAGTGACCTGGTCCGATTTTGACCGTGACCAGGATGTAGACATCATGATAGCGAATGACTTTGGCGAGTTCATTGTACCCAATCAATTGCTCCGCAATGACCAACCTGGCGCGTTCCGGGATGTCAGCGTTTCAAGCAACGCCAACATAGGCATGTACGGCATGGGCATCGCCATAGGCGACTACGACCACGACGGCGACTTGGATTATTACGCCACCAACATTGGGCTCAATCATTTGTATGTAAACAACGGCGATGGCACGTTTAGCGATGGCACAGCCGCCGCAGGGGTAGAAGACATATGGGTGCGCGATGGCTTTTACACTGTAGGTTGGGGCACCGCCTTTGTAGACCTTGACAACGACTCCTGGCAGGAACTGTTGGTCAGCAACGGCCACATACCGGCTGCACCTTTTATCCGCAACGACATCTACAACCCCAACCGGGTGTTCCGCAACAATGCCGATGGCACCTTTACGGATGAGTCGGTAGCCTCAGGCTTGGATGATGTCGGCGTCGCCCGGGGGTTAGCAGCCTCTGACTATGACAAAGACGGTGACATGGACATCGTCTTCGGAAACATTGACAGTTACTACACTCCCGGCGAGGATAAGGTGGCTTTTTACCGAAATGAATTGACCGGAGGCGGCAATTGGCTCGGCGTTAAGTTGGTGGGTGTGGTCAATAATCTTGACGCCTTCGGGGCCAATGTGGTCATCAGGGCTGGTGGACAATCCTGGATTGACGAAGTCAGCGGCGGCTCCAGCCACGGCTCCCAGAACAGCTCTATTCTCCATTTCGGCCTCGGCTCTGCCAGCATTGTAGACGAGCTAACCGTCTACTGGCCTGGCGGCCGCACACAGGTGTTAGAAGACGTCGTTCCCAACCAGATCATTACCATCATCGAGGATACCGCCGGCATTGTTGAGCCCGTTGGCCTGGCCGGCTTTGAGCGCGGATTAGGCCTTCAGGTGCGCCCCAACCCGGTGGTCTCCGATACGCGCATTAGCCTTGAGTTGCCTGCTGCTGTTGCTTCTGCCCGAGTTACTGTAATGGATCCTTCTGGTCGTTCGGTAGCATTGGTGTACGCGGGTGCGCTTACTTCGGGCCGGACAGACTTGGTATGGAATGGCACTGATGCTACCGGGCAACGGCTTGTACCGGGAACCTACCTGGTTTCTGTTGAGTTGGGTG
>CAYSDI010000005.1:0-21163 GCA_964429745.1 uncultured Chitinophagales bacterium
TCCCATGCCCCGTGTCCTGCGCATCATC
This sequence comes from uncultured Chitinophagales bacterium, assembly GCA_964429745.1. Classification (GTDB taxonomy): domain Bacteria; phylum Bacteroidota; class Bacteroidia; order Chitinophagales; family BACL12; genus WGOA01. The sequence continues at coordinate 29 of CAYSDI010000005.1, forward strand.
AACCGGCTCAACCTCGGTGGCCCCACCTTTAACGCCTCCTACCTAACGCGCTACCTGGCGCCGGAGTACGAGACCTTGCTGGTATCGGGCATGAAAGACGACTCCGAAGCCTCCAGCGAGTTCATTCCCCACAGCTTGGGCATACAGCCGCGTTTTGTGCAACACATGCAGCGCGAACTGAGCCCACAAAAGGATTACTTGGCGTACCGCGAATTGCGCGGCATCATCCGCGAGTTTCGTCCGGACATCGTGCACACGCACGCCGCCAAACCGGGCACGGTGGGCCGCTTGGCCGCCATTCACGAAGGTGTTGCGGTGGTGCTGCACACCTTTCACGGGCATGTGTTTCATTCGTACTTCGGCCCGGGCAAAACGCGGGTCTTTTTGGAAATTGAGCGCTACCTGGCCCGAAAAAGCACAGGCATTATCGCCATCAGCCCGAGCCAGAAACGGGAGTTGAGCCGCGATTTCCGGATTACTACACCAGAGCGCATCCACGTAGTCCCCTTGGGCTTTGACCTGGACCGTTTCCGCAGCGACCGCCAGCAAAAGCGCGAAGCCTTTCGCGAACGCTATAAGTTAGGCCCCAACGATGTCGCGATTGGCATCGTCGGTCGCTTGGTGCCGGTTAAGCAGCACGGACTTTTCCTCAAAGCCTTTGCTGACGCCGAGCGCCGCTACAAAACCCAAAACCCTTCCGGGCGCCTCATCGCCTTTTTGATCGGCGACGGCGAAAGCCGCCCAATGGTCGAAGCGCAATGCCGCGAGAACCAGCTTGCGTTCACCGCCGCGCACGATGACCAACCCCCACTGTCCGCCATCAACACGCCGGTGGTCTTCACCAGTTGGATCCAGGACGTGGACCGCGCCTTCGCCGGCCTGGACATCATTGCGTTGAGTTCGCTCAACGAAGGCACCCCGGTCAGCTTGATTGAAGCGCTTGCCGCCGGCAAGCCGCTGGTCAGCACAGACGTCGGCGGTATCCGCGACATCCTTCCACCGGAATTTCTGCCTTACCTGACCGAAAAAACGGACCACGCCGGCTTCGCGGACCGTCTGCTGGTGTTGGCACAAGATCCTGAGCTTCGTGCCACCCTCGGTCGCACCGGCGAACAAGAGGTCTTTGCGCGTTTCGGCTACCAGCGTTTGGTCCGGGACGTCGCGGCGCTTTACGAACAACTGCTGGTCCGCAAAGCCTGATCCCTTACCTTTACCCCATGACCTGGCTGGCAGTAGCTTTCGGAGGAGCAATCGGCTCCATGTTGCGCTACGGTGTCAGCCTCGCGGCGCTGCAAGGCTACCTGGGCAACCCCAACGCAGCATTTCCGCTGGGTACCTTTCTGATCAATGTCGTGGGCTCCTTCGTCATGGGGCTACTCTGGGGCTGGCAAAGTGCCGCGCCTACAGCCTGGTCGCCCGCGTTACGCGGGGCCGTATTCAGTGGCCTGCTCGGCGGGTTCACTACCTTCTCGGCCTTCTCTCTGGAAGGGCTCCAGTTGTTCCGCAGCGGCCAGCAAACCATGGCGCTTACCTATCTCGGGTCAAGTGTTCTGGTGGGCACCGCGGCTGCAGCGCTGGGTTTTTGGATGGGGCAGCGCTTAAACAACAATATTTAATTAAACATTGTATGTAATTCATTTTCTAATATTATTGCATAATATTTTGCGCCTGATTGAGTTAGATGCCGACAATCATGGCTTATGAACTTGCAATCCGGAGTAAAAACAGGGACGGAATTATTATCCTCTGAGATTGCACCTATTAGATCCACGTATTTTGAGCCCCATTGATTGTTGCTTGACTCATTTTGTTGTTGGATTTCCAAAGGAATGATTGCTCTAAGACTACAGTAATCTGGTTTGTTTCGCTGAAGGTAAAACTGACCATTTGAAGTACCGAAGGATTTAGTACCTATGTTCCAAACTTTTGTGGTATCAATCTGATTTGAGGTGAAAAAATTAGAGAGGTCTTTGCTGTCTGATTCGGAGAAAAAGATAAAGTCTGCCTGATGCAAAAAATTTAAGTTTTGTTGCTTTGATAATTTAAATATATATGTAATATTTATACTGTCTTTGTAATTCGATTCTAAGAGGATATTTGCCCAATCTCTTGCAAAGCTATTTCCTACAACCAGGACTTTGATTTTATCTGTTGCTTCAAATGGAACCTCATAACCATGTACCCTCAAGTTGTAGTTTCTATGAATTTCAACATCGTTTTTTTCACCTCTCCAGTATTGTAATTCTGGGACATCTCTGACAACTCCAGAAGCGGACAATAAATATCCGGAAATAGAAATTGAAGTTAGAACTCCGGTTAGCAACGTGTATATAACATACTTATTAGAAACTATATTATTGTCTCGTAATGGCTTTTCTATTAACCTGAAAGTTATAAGCGAAAGTATTGTGATGCCGGTGAAATAGGCTATTGTTAGTCCTAAATTCATTTCATTTATAAAACTATATCGTATGAAAGCAAGCACTACTTGATGCCACATGTATAAACTAAAGCTTATTTTACCTATCCATACTATTAAACTGTTTTCAAGTAACATTGTGCTAATTGCCGTCTTCTTTGAGGCTATAATTCCTCCGGTCGAAATTACTGCGATGATTAACAAGTAGTCAGCCTGAATAGGTATAGTGAACAGCAAAATGGCAACCAAAGCAACCAAGCTTATGGCGCTAAATACTTTTGGCAACAGTTTTTTGGTAGTAATAATAGCCAAGATTCCCCCAATGCTGAGCTCAAAAAAACGAAACTGAAGCAAGTAAAATTTAATTGGATCATTGTTGCTTAGTATGAAATTAGCCAACGACGCAAAAGACAACGTTACCAAAATTGGCAGAACCCATTTCCTTCTCTCATTTTTGAAAACGAAAAATAGAAGTGGATAAGCAATATAGAATTGTTCCTCTATTGCTAAACTCCATGTGTGCATCAGTGGTTTATAGTCATTCACTGGATCCCAATACCGAACTGTAGTTTTAAGTAAAAGAATATTGTTTGTAAAGGTATTTGATGCAATTGCGGATTGACTTAGGTTTTCTAAATCATCCGGTAACATTAAATAGGCCCCAACTGCCAGCGCCACTAAGGTGGTGAACAAGGTTAATGGAATAATTCTCCGAATCCTATTTATGTAGAATTCTGTTAATGACTTATACCTATTATTATATAGCAAATATGTTATAAGGTACCCGCTAATGACAAAGAAGATATCTACGCCTAGGTAGCCAAACTCCAAGAATTTTAAATGGTAAACTATAACGGCAATGACCGCTAGGCCTCTTAAACCGTCAATGTCACTCCTGTATTCCAGCGATTAATTGATAAAAAATATTATTAAAATATACATTCAAATGAAGCCCGCCTCCGTCCAACAATTTTCAGCCTTTACGAAGTCGTGAAATTAAGGCAACGAATTCTTAAAATCGTTGTACCGGTCCACAAACGTGCCTCCTTCGCCACAACCGAGCTCCTCCCAGAAACCGAGAATGCTCTCAACGCGGTTGTCCGGGTCCGGGTGGCTGGACAGAAACTGGGGTGGGGTAGGCGTACCCGCAGCCACCAACTTTTCAAAAAATCGGGCGGCCCCACGCGCATCATATTCTGTATCACAGAGGTAGCGCACGGAGTACTCGTCGCTCTGTTCTTCGTGGTTGCGGCTAAACTTGAGCACCACAAGCGACGCAGCAATGTCGGTCAGGGTGCTGCTGCTGTTGCCCAATACGATGCCGAGCAGCAACTCAATGCCGTAGATCTGGGTCAATTGGTCGGTGCTGTGGCGAAGGGCGGCGTGCGCAATTTCGTGGCCCATCACGCCAGCCAATTGATCTTCAGAGTCCAGGAATTTAACCAGGCCAGTGTAAACATAGATGTGGCCACCCGGCGTACAAAAGGCGTTGAGCACCTCATCGTCTTCAATCAGTTTCACGTCCCAGGCAAAGACATCCTCGTTGCTCACCTCGGCATTGTTCAGAATTTCGTCCCGGATGCGGCGCAAGTGACCATAGGCTTCCGGATAAAGCCCCTCGGACAAAACGGGATAGGTTGCGGGATCCGCTTCAATTTCATCGCTGACCTGCATGCCCAGGTCAATGTCATCCTGTACAGAGAAAATGTTAATGCCGCCGCCGTCGCTTTGGCAGGCGGCAAACAAGACCATGGCCAGCAATGCGCTGCTCCATTTCGGGCGAAGGGATCTGGTGGATATCACGGCGTCAAAGGTACTCCCATACTTCTATGCCCGATCAACCCCATTATGCCCGGATCTTATGCTGGCTTACCGGATGAGGCAGATCCATCAACCCGGAGCCATTCGGCGTAATTGCCGGGATGGATGACGCTGAATTCTGCTTCTGGGTAAGCTTTTTGCCAGGCAATGAGTGTTTTGGCCCTTTTTTCGGAATTACATTTGAATTTAAAGGCAAAGAGCTTACCATCCCGCTCTTCAATCCAGTCAATTTCTTGCTGATCGTAGGTCCTCCGGAAATAGTTGTTAGAAAAAATATTGTGGTAATGTTGAAACTTTATTCGCTCGCTGACCAAATAATTCGCCCAAAGTTCTGCCGTGTCCGTTCTCAGCCAATGCGGATTGAAATTGTTGATGAGCACATTGCGCAACCCTTTGTCGTGAAAGTACCAACGGCTGCTTTTAGACACCTCTTTTCGCAAGTTTCTGCTGAAGCCACCAATGCAATAGATAACAAATACTTTGGTCAATAGATGGAGGTATTTTTCTACCGTATTCTTGCTCATGCTCAGGATCAAAAAGCGCACGGCACTTAAAATGTTCTTGTAGTTCGCGATGCTGCTGCGCTCCAGAAGTTCTTGAGCCCCTGGGTCTTAGCCATTGAGCAATAAGTGGGCTTGCGCAATTTTTTTGATGATGTGCTCCAGCAGCACCGTTTTGCCAACGCGCCTTGGGCTGAGCAGCATGACCACTTTGTTTGGCACCAGGCTTTCGAGCACCTGAGCTTCAAGAATTCGCAAGAGCGGCGGCATGAAAAACAGCATTATTGACGCCATCCAACTAAATTCCGTCAATTGACTGATGCAATTCAGCTAACATCCGTCACTAAACAGACGCAATTCAGCTAAATAGCCTCAGTAGGCCAGATTGCGAACCCTTACCAGCCCTCCAGGCCACACCTCACCTCCGCCCCAGGTAGGCCACCGTTTTTTTGACCACGAGTTCCAGGTGATCCGGCAAGGCGGCACTCGGCCAGGGATGCAAAGCGCCAAAGGTGTGGTCGGCACCCATGATGGTTTCCAGCTCGGAGTTGTGGCTGTTTTCGTACAGGTGCAGCGCGGCGGAGTAAGGCACCACGGTATCGGCGGTGCCGTGCACCACCAGGTAGGGCTGGTTCATGCTGCGCAGGGCGGCTTCCAGGTCCAGGCGGTCGGCATGGGCCACAAAGTCCTCGTAGAGTTGGTAGTAGAGGGGCATTTGCTGCTTGGTGCGGCTGTTTTCCACGTAAACCACTCCGCTTTCGCGCCAGCGAGTCACTTCATCTGCCCGCATATACGCGTCCAGATTGCCGACACCAGCCCAACTGACCACTCGTTTAACGCGCTCGTCTTCGTGGGCTTTGAGCAAAACGGTGGCGCCACCCCGGCTGTGGCCGATCAGGCTTACCTGTCCCGGGTCGATGTTAAAAGTGTGCAACTGCTCGCCGGATAGTGCCCAATCCAGGACGGTGCCCAGGTCGTCCAACTCCCGGCTGAAATTGTTGTTGCCAAAGGCCTCCAGGTCGTCAAAAGCGGACGGGTTTTCCACCGTGGTGCCATTGTGCGAAAAGTTGAATTTGATAAACACAAATCCCGAAGCCACAAACTCCCGGGCCACCAATTCCCAGCAAGCGTAGTCTTTGAAACCCTTAAAGCCGTGCACAAAGACCACCAAGGGGCGATGCGGACCTGCCTCCGGAGCGTAGAGGTCTAGTAAAAACGGGCGGCCTCCGCTGCCCTTGAGTTGAATACTTTTTTGAACGTTCATAACTATTTCTGGACAGGCACTTTTAAGACCGGACCCTGCCCCAAGTTCGGCAGGGAAATCGACTTATTGAATGCAGCAGGCTTAGCTTTGCCCAAAATTCCTGCATGCCCAATGAGCTGGCCCAAATCCAGCGTCCCATCCGGGAAGAGCTCGACACCTTCGAGCAAAAGTTTCGCGAAAGCGTAAAGAGCAACGTGGCCCTGTTGGACCGGGTCATGTACTACATTGTAAAACGCAAGGGCAAGCAGGTTCGCCCCATGTTTGTGATGCTTTCTGCGCAGTTGTGTGGAAAAATTGGCGAGCCTACCTACGTGGCCGCTTCGCTCATTGAATTGCTGCACACGGCCACGCTGGTGCACGACGACGTGGTGGATGACGCCTACATGCGGCGCGGTTTTTTCAGTATCAACCACCTGTGGAAGAACAAAATTGCCGTGTTAGTGGGCGATTACCTGCTGTCTAAGGGTTTGCTGCTCAGCTTGGAAACCGGCCAGACGCAAATTCTGCAGATCACCTCCACTGCGGTGCGCGAAATGGCCGAGGGCGAGCTGATGCAGATGGAAAAGGCCCGCAAACTGGACATCCAGGAGTCCATCTACTTTGATATCATCAGGCGAAAAACAGCGTCGCTTATTGCGGCGAGTTGTGCTGCGGGTGCTGCCTCCACCACCACCAATCCGGAGACCATCGAGCGTCTGCGCCAGTTTGGCGAACTGATCGGCATCGCGTTTCAAATCAAAGACGACCTGTTCGACTACGGTCCGGACGATGTGGGCAAACCCACCGGTATCGACATCAAGGAGCGCAAAATGACTTTGCCGCTCATCTACGCCTTGAGCAAAGCAAGCCGCAGCGACAAGCGGCGGATCATTTCGCTCGTAAAAGGGGGAGGGGACGACCGCGAAAAGGTAAACGAAGTGATTGGGTTCGTGCAGGCCAGCGGAGGAATGGATTATGCGCGCAAGGCGATGTACGAATACCAGGAACGCGCATTTGTGTTGCTGCGCCAATTTGAGCCTTCCCCCACCCGCGACTCGCTGGAGCGCTTGGTGCGCTACGTTACGGAGCGGGACAAGTAGGTCATTTAACCTTTTACCAGCTTGGGCAGGGTAAAGCAAAAACTCGTGCCTTGCCCGGGGCTGCTTTCGGCCCAGATGTGGCCGCCGTGGCGCTCCACAATTTTTTTGCACACCGCCAGCCCGATGCCTGCGCCTTCGTATTCGTCGCGGTTGTGCAGGCGGCGGAAGATGCCAAAGATCTTGTCCATGCCATCGTCGGGAATGCCGATGCCGTTGTCGCGCACGGTGAACTTCCAGTGATCGCCGCCCGAAGACGGGTCCAATTCGCCTTCAATGCGAATGAGGGGATGCTCGCTGGTGTTGAATTTGATGCCGTTGCTCACCAAATTCTGGAAGAGTTGGCCCAGTTGCACGGCGTCGCCGCGCACCACGGGCAGTTCGCCAAAGATGACTTCCACCTGCCGCTCCTGAATCTGGGTGCCCAGATTGCGCAGCACGCCTTCCAGAATGTCGTGCGCGGATACGGTTTGCAGATCCTTCTGCCCGCGATTGTCCAGGCTGCTATAGTCTAACAGGCCTGTGATCAGTGCCTCCATGCGCCGCGAGCCCTGCACAATGTATTCCATGAACTCCTGGCCTTCTTCGTCTATGGAAGGGCCGTGGCGGCGCTGCAACAATTGCGCAAAACTGATAATGGTTCGAATGGGCTCCTTGAGGTCATGCGCGGCGATGTACGCGAATTGCTCCAGTTCCAGGTTGGTCGAGATGTACCGGTTCAACTCCACGTTGGTGCGGGCCATGTCGGCAGCGCGGCGCTCTGCGGAGGCCCGCTGCAATTTGAGTGCGCTGATGTCGCGCGTCACCTGCAGGCCACCTGAAATGCTTCCGTCTGGCTCCCGGACGGGAACCAGGTCAACTTGGTAAAAACGGCCCTGGTCTTCTACTTCCCGGCTAAAAGTCTGGCCCCGGAGGGTGCCCCGAAAATGAGCTTCCCATTGCCTCCAGCCCCGTCCGTCCGGCAGGGGATCCAACACGCTTTGCCCAACAATATCAGCAGACTTATAACCCAGCGCGTCCAGCAACGGCCCTTCGGCGAGTTGAAAGCGCAATTGCCGGTCAAAGGCCACCACAAAAGTGTCCGGGAGTAGCGCAGGAAGCGCCCGGTAGAAGGGTAGGGTTTTTTCCAACTGTCTGAATTCCAACGCAATAAGCGCTTTTTGGGCCTCCAGTTCCGCGATACGGCACTGCAGCCTGCTGATTTCAGCAGCCAGGAGGGTGGCGTTGTCTGGCTCGGATTCGCTGGCTCCCAGTAGGTTGGTAGGCATCGTCTCGGCCAGAGCGCCTGATTTTGGGCGCGAATAGGGCATGGCGTAGTTCGTTATACCCGGTCTTTGACCAAAAGGTTACGTTGTGTTCAAAATCTCCTCCAAATACTCCCGGTTGTTGGCCAGTCTGGGAACTTTGTGCTGCCCGCCGAGTTTGCCTTTGCGCTTAAGCCAATCGTAAAAGGTATTGTGAGGCACAGCGTGGAGAATGGGCATGCCCAGGGCCATGCTTTTGTGGCGCTTGGCGGCGTAGTCTGAATTGATTTCCTGCAAGGTGCGGTCCAGCGCTTCGGTAAAGGCTTCAAGCGACTCAGGCGGCGTATCGAACTCCACCAGCCATTCGTGCCCTCCCTTTTCGCCCGCTTCAAAATATATGGGAGCCGCCGTGTACTCGCGAACCAGCGCACCTGTGGCGGCTGACGCTTGCTCAATGGCCCGGTCGGCGTTTTCTACGATTACCTCTTCGCCAAACGCGTTAATGAAATGCCGGATGCGGCCAGCCACTTGCACGCGAAAGGGATCCAGGCTGGTGATGCGAACCGTGTCGCCGATGCGGTAGCGCCACAGCCCTGCATTGGTGCTGATCACCAACGCATAGATTTTGCCCAGTTCCAGACCGTCCAGCCCCACGGTGCGCGGCTCATTGCGGTTAAATTCTGACACGGGAATGAACTCGTAGTAGATGCCGTAGTCGAGCATGAGCAGCAGGTCGTGGCTGTCCAGGTGGTCCTGGATGGCAAAGAAACCCTCGGAGGCATTGTAGGTTTCCAGGTAGTTCATGTCGGGCGAAGGGATGAGTTCCTTGAACCGTTTTCGGTACGGGGCAAAGCTGACGCCTCCGTGGATGTAGAGCTCCAGATTTGGCCAGATGTCCAGCAGGTTGTTCTTGCCGGTTTCTTTGAACAGATGTTCAATGAGCACAATGGTCCAGGTGGGCACGCCTGCGATGTGGGTCACATTTTGACGCAGGGTGGTTTCTACTATGCGTTCAATCTTTTCCTCCCAGTCGTCCAGCAGGGCGATGGACAAATCAGGTGTGCGAATAAAGCGCGCGGCCATGGGCATGTTTTGCATCATCACCGCGGAGACATCGCCGAAATAAGTGCCTTCGTTGAGCTTGTTCACTTGGTGGCTGCCGCCCATGACCAGTCCGCGGCCACTGAATACTTTGGTGTCGGGAACATGGTAGCAGTAGAGCGACATGAGGTCTTTTCCCCCGGCAAAATGGCATTCTTCCAGCGCTTCTTTACTAACGGGAATAAATTTGCTCCGGGCCGCTGTGGTGCCCGATGACTTGGCGAACCACTTAATTTCTGAGGGCCAAAGCAAACCTTGTTCGCCTTTCATGACCCGCTCAATGAGGGGCTGCACATCTTCGTAATCCTGAACGGGCACGCGTTGCCGGTATTCTTCCGGTGTGCGGATGTCCGCATAGCCGTGGTCGCGCCCCCAGGTGGTTTTGGCGCCGTCGTTCATCAGCCTGCGAAACACTTCGTCCTGCACCTGTTGCGGGTGTTGCATAAAGTGCTCAATCTGGCCGATGCGCTGCTTGAGCATCCACGAAAACACGGCGTTAAAAACGCCGCGAGGTACTTCAGAGGGTTTCCTGGGAAGGAGGGCCAAAGTGGTCGATTTTTCGAAATTTACGAAGCCAGCGCTAAAAAGCCCTAAAAGGTGCGTCAGGATGGTGTTGCACCCGTTGGGCGCTTGCGACGCAGCTCAAAGTTCTGACCAAGATAAACCCGTCTGACCTGCTCATCGGCGGCCAGTTCTTCGGCGCTGCCGGAGCGCAGGATTTTGCCTTCAAAAAGCAGGTAAGCGCGATCGGTGATGGACAGGGTTTCCTGGACGTTGTGGTCGGTGATCAGCACCCCGATGTTGCGGTCGCGCAGCCCGCTGACGATGCCCTGAATGTCTTCAACAGCAATGGGATCGATGCCCGCGAAAGGCTCGTCTAACAAAATAAACTTGGGATCTACCGCCAGGGCCCGGGCGATTTCAGTGCGGCGGCGCTCACCGCCCGACAGCACATCGCCGTTGCTTTTGCGCACGTTTTCCAACCCGAATTCACCGATCAGGCGCTCGAGTTTGGCGTGTTGGTCCGCTTTGGTCAGCCCGGTCATTTCCAACACGGCGGCGATGTTGTCTTCCACACTCAACTTTCGAAACACCGAGGCCTCCTGCGGCAGGTAGCCAATGCCCATCTTAGCGCGGCGAAACATGGGCAGGCGCGTAATGTCTTTTCCGTCCAGCCGAATGACGCCTTCTGCGGGTTTAACCAGCCCCACGATCATGTAGAAGCTCGTTGTTTTGCCCGCGCCGTTGGGGCCGAGCAACCCGACAATTTCGCCTTGGCCAACTTGCAGGCTTACGTCATTGACGACGGCCCGGCCTTTGTAGCGCTTGATCAGATGGTCGGCCTGAAGAATCATGGTAGATTCAAAGGATCAGAATTGTTTGCAGGATCATGGTTGCATTTGCAGCGGGCCCGGACGCCGGGCCTGGCTGCTTTCTTGGCTTTTCTGGTAGCGGTACAACAGGGTCAGTTCAAAATTGCTGCGGTCTGCAGCGAATTGATTGAGCACGTAAGTATACGTCCCGCGGAGCGAAAAACGTTCCTCGAAGCCTACCTCAGCGCTCAGCAGGATTTGCTGGAACCGCTCTTGCACCACCGGAAAACTCGGGTTTGGCGGCACTTGTTGCCGCAGGTCAATCCGGTAACCGACGCCTACTCCAAATTGGTCATCAAAGCGGGCATCAGCCATGAAATCGCTCAGGAAATTGCCGGAATTGGCGTAGCGCCCCAGAAACGAAGGGGTGATGACCAGGCCGTCCAGGTCAATGCCATAGCTTGCGTTGAGGTAATAAATGTCGTCGATGGTGGCGGTGACGGCCGAGGTGTATTCCACCGTAGGACGACCGAGGTGCGTGGCACCAGCCCCCAGCGAAAGATTTTGGTAGGTGTACCAGATGCCCGCATCAAAGTCGGGGAAGAATCGGTTGCGCCGGTCCAGCGCGGTGGGTACGCCTGCCTGTTGAAAGCCGACAATCTCGCGACTGCCCAGGCCCAAACTTCCCCCGACCAACAGACGGTGCCCAGTCTCGTCAATGACTGGGTAAGCAAAACCGACATCAGCGGTAACATAGCGCGCGCTGAAAGGCACAAAGACGTAGGTCAGGTTGGCGGTGAAGGCCCCGTCAAAACTCCCCACGGCTTGGCGAACGCCGAGCGTGAAGGACGAACTGACCAGGGTGTCCAACACGGCTGCAAGGCTTTGTCCTGTGGCGAAAACGGCACCATCGTCAAAAACGCCGGCATAGGCGGGATTCAGACTGCTGAAGGTATGGTAACCGTGGGCGCTCACCGGGTCAGAGGTGAGTGCGGTGCCCGAGAAAAACTGCGCATGCAGGACGGCGGGCATGAACAGGCACAACCAAGCAGCAACAATACAATAGAGTATGTTATGCTTCAATTTCCTCGCTCCGTTTAATGGATTTGATTTGCAATTGCAGCGATACTTGTCCGTTCCAGCGGTTTTCTTCTACGTGGTAAGCCAGCGCGAGAGGTTTGCCACTGCTGCAGAGTTCCAGTGACGAGGCTTGCCCAAAGGCAATGCCGTCAAAACTGGCACCGGCGCCCCGCACCTGCACTTTGAGGTGCTCTTCTTTTAACACCCGGGGCGCTCCCTGGGTTTGGAGTGCTCTGCTGGCGAAAATGGGAGCGGGGTTGCCCGGTCCAAAGGGCTCAAATTGCCGCAGGATGCTAAAGAATTTCTCTTTCAGATCCGGGAGCGTCAATTCGGCATCGATGCGCAAACGCGGAACCAGAAGGTCGCGGGGAATGCGCTCCCGTACCGCCGCTTCGAAACGCTCTCGAAAAATTGGCACGTTGGCCAAAGGCATGCTCAGGCCGGCCGCAAAAGGATGCCCGCCGAAGCGGTCCAACAGATCGCTGCAGGCGGCAATGGCGTCGTGGATATCAAGCCCCGGCACGGACCGCGCGGAGCCTACGGCCTGCCCGTTCGATGCCGTCAGCACGATGGTGGGCCGGTAGTGTTTCTCAATCAGGCGGCTGGCCACAATGCCAATGACGCCTTTGTGCCAGTGTTCCGCAAAGACTACCGTAGAAAAGCGCTCTTCCCGATCCGGCCAGGCCCAGAGCATGGTCAGCGCTTCGCGGGTGGTGTCCTGGTCTTCCTGCTTGCGGTGGTCGTTGCGGCTTTGCAGTTCATCGGCACCGTCACGCGCAGGGTCTTCGGTTTCTGCCAGGAGCATCGCCACTGCGTCGCGCGCGTGGCCCATGCGTCCGGCGGCGTTGATCCGCGGAGCCAGCCCGAAGACGACGTCGCGGATGGTTGGGGTCCCGGTAACTTTGGCCTGCCTTAGCAGGGCGCGCAGTCCGGGACGGGGCGCTTCTGCCAGGCGCCGCAAGCCGTGGTGCAGCAGCACGCGATTTTCGCCCGTAACGGGAACAATGTCGGCAGCGATGCTGACCGCCACCAGATCCAGGCCCTCGTACAATTCGTCCGTAGACAGCCCGTGCCGCTCCACAAACCCCTGCAAAAGCTTAAACCCGACGCCGCAGCCGCAGAGTTCTTTGTAAGGGTACCCGCAATCGGCTTGTTTGGGGTCTAAAATGGCCACTGCATCCGGCAATTCGCTTCCGGGAAGGTGGTGATCTGTTACGATAACCTCTATGCCCAGGGCGCGGGCTTCTGCAACACGGTCCACCGCTTTGATGCCGCAGTCCAGCGTAAGGATGAGCCCAACGCCGGTAGCTGCCGCGTAACGGACACCTGCCTCGGACAAACCATAGCCTTCGCTATCCCGGTCGGGAATGTAATATTCCACGGCATCATGGCGACGGCGCAAAAAACGGTACACCAGCGCCACGGCCGTGGTGCCATCCACATCGTAGTCGCCGTAAACCAACATGCGCTCGCCGCGGCTAAGTGCAAGGTCGAGCCGATCCAAGGCTTGCACCATGCCCTTCATGGCCAGCGGCGCATGCAAGTGCTTTAGTTCGGGCCGGAAAAACTGGCGGGCCCCTTCAAAATCGCTAACGCCTCGCTGCACCAACAACCGGCAAAACACCGGGTGAATGCCCAGTTCGCGTTGCAAGGCCACAACCCGGTTTTCATCAACCGGCTCCCATTCCCAGCGGTACTCCACAGGGCGGCAAGTTAGCGGATTACCGGTGCAAGGACTGGCCACTTAAGCGGTTATTCCTGGCATGTTCATAACTTCATGGGGCGGGTGGTGCGGTCCAATACACGCTGTAATTCGGGCGAAGGGCTATGCGGCAATACGCGGCATCAGGGCAGCAACACCACCGGTATCGCTGCAGCGGGGCTCTCAAAAAAATACAGTCCTGGAGATAAGCCCTCCATAGAGACCCCAAGCACCGAACCAGCAGCCCATAGCCCGGAGCGGAGCGGCCGGCCGAGCGCATCGCGCAGCGACCAGGGTTGGCGTTCAGCGCCTAAACTGGCTTCGGGCCACGCAAGCCCTTCGACATACAGCATGCCCTGTGCGCCCACCGGATTGGGGTAAAGGTGCAGCGAGCCTGCCATGGGCTGAACGCTTGGCACGCCATCTACACGGCAGTAGCCGTCCAGCAACGCCAACATAGCCTGATGAATGTTCAGGCGACCGCCCGAAACACTGCGCAAGTTCAGGTCGTCAACGGGCGTTACGCCATCCAGCAGGTATTGACGCACCAACAGCGCCATGCCTGCCGGATCAAAACGGTAGTCTTCCAAAAAGCGCGGACACGCAGCGGCGTAAAGCAGCGCAATGGTTCCCGCCACATGTGGCGTGGCCATGGATGTTCCGCTATTAAACGAATAAGTGTTTCCCGGCGTCGTTGAATACACCCCCGTTCCTGGTGCCCCCAAATCAATGTTTTCGAGGCCATAACCTGCGCCGCTAAGCTCATCATCGTTGTCCGTATTGGTCACGGCAATCATGTAGGGGCTGGAACAGGTGGTGGGCACGTCGCCGATAACGTCCACGTTCAGGAACGCGTTGATAGTTGCCGCCGGACTCAGGATGCCCAATGCGCCGAGGCTGTCGTACATGGCGCACCAGATGGGGAATTCTTCCGGCTGCGCGAAATCAAGCCCGAAGCTGGAATTGGTAACCACGACAAAAGCGCCTTCTGCTCCGCCTGTGGCGTCGTAGCGCTTGCGCATGGCGTGAATGTAGCCGTAGGCGGCCACGACATCGTCTTCTTCTAATTCAGCAAAGACCGGCAGAATGGGCGTGCCCCAATTCACGCCGGTTACGCCAAGACCGTTGTTGCCCAGCGCCGCGGCAATGCCGCACACATGGGTGCCGTGCAGTTCTACGGGCAGCGATGCATTGGCGTCTGTCGCGTTCCAGCCGCGGTAGTCGTCCACATAGCCGTTGCCGTCGTTGTCCAGGCTATCGCCGTCAATTTCGCTGCGATTGGTCCAAAACCACAAATCTTCGTGGTTGCGGTCAAAACCGTCGTCGACCACAGCGATGACGATGGTATCTCCCAAAGCCGTAACCCCGCCAGTGCTGATGTCCCAGGCTTCCGGGGCGTCAATGTCTGCGCCGTCCAGTCCCGGACCGCCCATGTTGTTCATGCCCCATTGCAGGGGGAAACTGGGATCGGAGGGAATAAGCCGCTTTTGGAGCTTGTGGTTGAGCTGTGCGGCTTGCAACGCCGGCAGGCGCTGGAGGCGGGGCAGCCAAAGTTGCGGGTCACTTTCAGGGCTCAGGTCAAGGCGGTACAGGCCCAAAGCAGGAGCGAGGGGTTCCAGCTTAGCGGCTTGGTCCGGGTAGGTGGCGTGCAGGCTGCTGAGCAGCGCCGAGGGTTGTTGGCCAGGGTGGAATTGCAGCAGGTATTGTCCCGGAATTGCCGCATCAGCAGAAGCCGATTGCGCGTTGCTCATCCCGGTGGGAAGGAGCACTAAGCCGAAGCAGAGCAGAAGGATTGCGCACTGGTGGAGGGGCACCATGCAGGGGCGGGGAAGGGGTTGTGGCGAGAACTCGTTTCCGGAGTTTTAACTTCGGTTGCAAGCTGTTTTGCCGCCCTTCGACCTATAAATATAGCGATTTGCGGCACAATCAAACGCGGACAAGGTTGGCGATACGCAACAGCGGTCATCGCCGACAGCTGGCTACCCGGTCAGAGGTTCAGCGTTTCACAAGCCGGGTTCGGCAGCTTTCCGTAATGGCGCCGTTGTCTACAGACCAGTTCAGGTAGAGCGTGTCGCCTGTGGGCACGGCTAAGCCGGTGCCGGACCAGTCCAGCGAAGCGGTGCTGCGGTCCAGGCTGAGTTCCTGGCCGTAATCGCCTTGCAAAAACAGGTTGACGTAGCTGCCGGGGCCAAAATTGCCCAGGTTGAACAGCAGAACCCTGTTTTCAGGGCAAGTGCAGTCCTGAATGCCGGCCTGGTAGCTGAAAATGCCCGAGGTGCAGGTGTCGATGGCGCTGTATTCCACGGCGTAGTAGCTCTCTTTTTCCATGCCGACGCGCACGCCAAAGCCCACGCTGCTCTCGTTGCCGGCCTCGTCGCTGATGCTGAAATCCACCCGGTAGTCGCCGTAGCGCTCCGTGTCGACGTTGCCTTCCTGCACCAGCGCGGCCGTCAGGTCGCAGTCGCGGTTGTCCACCACCTCCAATATAGCCTCCGGGAGAGAGTCTCCGAGCAGCACAAATTCCGGCAGGGCGCGCTGGACCGTGATCTGGGGAGCCTCTTGGTCAGCGGGTTTGCAGGCCTGCAGCAACGCGCTGAGAGCGGCCGTGGCGGCCAAAGCCAAGAGAACTCGGGGCAAATGGTTCAGAGCGTGCATACAGCGGTTGTGGGGGCGTGACGCCTGTCTGTTTATGGGGGTGTCAAGCCCATTAGGGCATTAAATCTCAGGGCTTTCGGAATTGGCTAACACATGACTTAAACGATACTGAATCGATTTCGTCAAAGGGCAAATCGAAGGCAAAGCGGCTGGTGGTTCCGTACAAAAGCACGGAACTGCCCGCGTAGGTAAAGTCCGGGAGGGAATCGTTGAGGTTGATGCTGTTCCCAAGCCTGCCCAGGATCTGCAAATGTGTTTGGTAGCTGCTCCCGCGGTTTCGCCAATTGGAAAGGGCAATCTGTGTGCTGTCCAGCGGATCGAGAACCGCCACAGCAGCGTAGTTAATCAGGATAGAATCGCAACTGTCGCGGACCGACCAGGTGCCGGTGTAGTCCTGGGTTCTGGCGTAGACTCCTACGAATCGGGTAGCGGAGTCTTCATTTCCCGCGCCATCGGAAACGTAATAGTATACCGGATATTCCCCTACGGAATCGGTGCGAACGCGGCTGGCATCCGAGCTGACTGCCGCTGTGTCCAACACGCCTTCCTCTTTGTCCGTGCCCAACGCTCCTCTTTCCTGGTAAGTCTGGCCAAGCGGAACCCGGTATTCCGGTTCCAAAACCACCACAACCGGTGGGGTCGTGTCTGTTTTTTGGCACGCTACCACCAGGATAGTCAACAGCGAGCCCAGTAAAATGCGCAACGTTCTGGAAGACATGGGGCTCAAAGTTAAGAAAGCCGCCCCGGTGAGGGCGGCTTTCTATGAATTGTTCTATTCGTTGTTCTATCCGTTGTGGATACCCGTTGTGGATACCCGTTGAAGCTAACCAACGTCTACAACGGAAACAGAAGCGAATTATTGCTTGGTGAACACGGCATCGCAGGTCAGCACGCTAACTCCGTCATCGGCCGAGTAATCCAGCGTGAAGACCATAGAAGTGGTGGTTCCGGTGGTCAGGAAGCCTAAGCCAAGAAAATCAGCTCCACCAATGGACTCATCCACGGAAACGTTGCTGTTGGTGTCGCCGGTCAGGTTGAGGTCAACCAGCACAGCAAAACCGTAGTTGCCAAAATTGCTGATAATGGCGGTGTTGGGACTAGCACCTGCGGTGATGGTAACATCGTAGGTGTAGGTATTTCCGTCACTGCAGTCTTCAACCACTTCGTAAACACCGGCAAAGTCGCTGCCTTGGGCAAAGACGTGCACGATGCGAACTTCAGATCCGGTGTTTCCGGCTTCGTCGGTAGCGCTGAAGAGGATGTCGTAGCTGCCCACCACATCGGTATCCAGGGCGCTTTCGTCATAGTTGATGATGAAAATGTCACCATCTTCGGTATCCCTGGCTGCTGCACCGGAATCAACATAGGTTCCGCCCAGTTCAACAAACTCGGGGCTGTCGCCATTTAGGGTGATGATGGGGCTGTTCAAATCATCTTCGGTACACTGGGTGAACAGAAGAACGGCCAGGGAGAGGGCCAGAAACTTAATGCTTTTGCTGAATTGGGTCATGGTCTTGGATTTAAGGTTGATACCAGGTGGCTTGCTAATTTTGCCTGTGTTAATTTTGCGCAAAAATAGGTCTACCGCCGCGATTAATACAACCGGGGCATAATTGGCCTCAAAATTGATTCTTTCGACTCCTACCCAAACCAGCAAATCCATGAAATTTCAGTTTCTCGCCCTCGCATTAGGCACAACCCTGGCCTTTAGTGGCTGCAACAACGGTGCCGACCAAATTGCCAGCCTGGAAAGCCAGCTTACCGAGCAAAAACAAGCACTCACGGACACCGTGGCCTATTTCACCACCACCCTGTCAGAAATGCAATTCCAGATGGACAGCATCAACACAGAATTGGCCAAATTCACGGGCACCGTTACGGGCGCAGGCTCCTCAACCAAGAAACCCGCTGCTCCTGTTAAGCCTGCTGGTGAAATTGACGTCACTAAGAAAGGCGGCGGAGATGTCCCTAAAATCGACGTTAACAAGAAAGGCGGCGGTGATGTTCCCAAAATTGACGTTACCAAGAAAGGCGGCGGAGACTGATCGGTTCTCGCTGAAGACCAGCTTTTTCAATGCAAAAAAAAACCGCCTTTCAAGGCGGTTTTTTTTATGCGGTTATGCGGTAAAAATTCTGCGCTGGCCTAATGGTTTGCCATGGGCTCGCGCTCCAGCAACAACGCCTCAATACGGTCCCAGTACTCGTCCTGCCACTGTTTTTCGAAGTCAGGCCAGGCAAACATCCGGTCAAAAAGGGCTTGTTGACGGTCCATTTCGGCTAAAGCGGTAACGTAAGGTTTATCGCTGAAGGTTACCAGCGAATACACCGGGGTAAAGCGATCCGGATGGCGTTCAGCCACCTGCGCGGCAATCTTTTTTTGCAGCAAAAACCTGGGATCAGCTACTTTATCGCGCATTTCCAGGAAATTGCGCTTGGCCAACTCCGCAATGGCATCGGCGTTGGGCTTGCGCTCTTGCTCAAAAGCGCGAAATAGGGTGGTCCAGTCCTTCCCGGGTAGATCCATCAGCCGCGCAAGGGCCCCGCAGTCTTCGAACCCGGCATTCATGCCCTGGCCATAAAAAGGCACAATAGCATGGGCGGAATCACCGAGCAGCAGCGTGTTTTTGTACGCCCAAGGGTAGCAGCGCACCGTTACCAGCGCGGAAGTCGGGTTTTGAAAATAGTCATGCAACAAGCTGGGCATCAGCGCTTTGGCATCCGAAAAAAAGCGCTCAAAGTAAGCTTCGGCTTGTGCAGGCGTCTGAATAGCGTCAAATCCGTCCGCTCCGTCAAACGGGGCAAAGAGCGTGCAAGTAAAACTGCCGTCCAAGTTGGGCAGCGCGATGAGCATAAAACTTTGCCGGGGCCATATGTGGAGCGCTTCCGGGTCCATGCGCCAGCCTCCATCGGCTGCGGGCGGAATGGTCAATTCCTTGTAGCCATGAGCCAGGTAATCTTGCTGGTAGTCGAACCGGGGCCGGCGTTGCAGGCTGGAGCGCAGCGCAGAAAATGCACCGTCCGTGCCAAAAATTAATTCCGGGCGAAGGGTGTAGTCGCTCCCTGCCGCCTCGTCGCGCAGGTGAAGGTCGCCGTTTTCAAGATTGAAGTCCAGGCAACTGTGCTCGAATTGGAAGTCTACGTTGGGGTGAGTATCGGCCGCCTGCATCATGAGCAAGTTGAGTTCTCCGCGGCTCACCGAGCGAATGAACTGGCCGCTCTTACCATAAGGTTGAAAATGTTGTGCACCTTCCAGGTCGTGAATCATTCGGCCGTGCATAGGCAGGCACAGCGGAAGCACCGCTTCTTTAAGTCCGGCTCCTTCCAGCGCCAACAGCCCCCGGTCGGAGAGTGCCAGGTTGATGGATCGCCCGCCACCGGCGCCAAGCGTGCGGAAATCGGGCCGGCGATCAAAGACCGTGATTCGGTGCCCGCGCTCGCCCAAGTAAACCGATAACAGCGAGCCCACCAGGCCCGCCCCAATAACAGAGAATTGACTCATGATGCCAGCGAAGTTAAGGTCAACGCCTCAAGGCTTAACCAGCAATCGCACGCCATGGCCTTCAAGATCCAACGTATTGTAAAGCGTGTCGGTTTGGTTGTCGAGCGCATTTTGCCAAATGCTGCCCTGCCATTCCACCGGAACCGAATAGGTTTGTGTGGTCTCGCGGAGGTTAACCAGGACCACGGCACTTTCAGCTCCAGCGTCTTTGCGGAAGGCCACGACATGTTCATCAGAGCCGTCGGTCAGCGCTTCGGTCTTCAGGGCTTCGCTTTGCGAGTAGGTGTTGAGCAACTTGCGGTAGCGCGCCAACAGGTCGGGGTTTTCGTTCCAGTTGATGGGCGTATTCCAGAAAAAGGGCAAGGGGGTGGCTCTGCCCACTTCCTGGCTGCCGTAAATCAGGGGAACTCCGCCTATAGTCGTAGCCAGCACGGAGGCTGCAAAAGCGGCGTCGATTGAACCGAACAGTTCTACCGGCGTAGCATCCCACGCGCTTTCGTCGTGGTTGGTGGTGAAGCGCAGTTTTTGCTTGGTTGCAGGAACGCCGCTCAATTCTGATTGACTGGTGCTCATGAGCGTTACTGCACTTCCCCCGTTAAAGGCATCTTTGACCCGGCCGTAGAAACTCCAGGAATAGTTCATCTGAAAGCCCGCGGTGAAATGATCGCTGCGCTGACCTTCTGCGAGCAGCATGACATCGCGTCCTGGCATGTTGCTCAGCGTATCCAAAGCCCGTTTCCAAAAGCTGTAGGGCACATAGTCCGCCGCATCGCAGCGATAACCGTCTGCGTTGGCGGCCAAAATCCAGAATTTGAGCGCACTGATCATGGCGGTCTGCATGTCCTGGTTGCTGAAATTGAGGTCAGCCACATCCAGCCAGCCGGTGCCAGGCGGATGCACGACCTCCCCGTTGACCTGCGTGTACCATTCGGGCCTGCTCATCCAAGGATTGTCCCAAGCGGTGTGGTTGGCCACCCAGTCCAGGATAACGGCGATGCCGCGCTCGTGGGCCGCTTGAACCAGCGAGCGCAAATCATCCAGCGTGCCATATTCTTCACCGACTTCTTTGTAATTAGCCACAGAGTAGGGCGAATTGACCGAATTGATGGCGCCGATGGGGTGAATGGGCATCAGCCAAATGACATTGATTCCAAGCGATTGGATGGAATCCAGTCTTGCTTCAACGCCGGCCAGGTCTCCGCCTGGGCTAAATGCCCTCAGATTCACTTCGTACATGATCACGTCTTCGGTTGCCGGCACTCCGTTGAACGGCGTTCCATACGCCGGCGGATCTGGATCGGGCACATACAAGCTGTCTATCGGCGTGTCAATGGGTGGCGTGATGACCGGCGGATCTTCCTTGCACGAAAAAAAGAAAACAGGAAGCAGGAAAATGAGCAGACCATAGGTCAAGTACTGGTTCAAATGCTGCGTCAAGCGATTGGTCAAACTCTGCGTCAA
>CAYSDI010000005.1:21263-68644 GCA_964429745.1 uncultured Chitinophagales bacterium
CAAACTCTGCGGCAAACGATTTGGCAAACGATTGGGCAAGCGATTGGTTACCAGAGACACGGTTACTCTTTTGAATGGACGCTGGCAGTTGCGCGTTCCATCACCTCCTGAAGCACTCGGGCCAAATGGTATACGTCTTCGTAGCGATTGTAGAGTGGAACAGGAGCCACCCGAATCACATCGGGTTCGCGCCAGTCGGCAATGATGCCCGCTTGTTTGAGGGCTTCAAAGACTTCTTTTCCGCGCTGGCGAAATTGGATGGAAAGTTGGCAACCGCGCTGAGCGGGATCGGTGGGTGTGATAATGCGGAAGTCCGCGCTTTGGATTTGATTCAACAAATGCTCCAGGTAGCCTGTCAATTGTTCGCTTTTGGCCCGAAGGCGCTCCATACCGGCTTCGGCAAACAGGTCAAGGCTTGCGCGGTGTACCGCCATGGGCAGCACCGGAGCGTTGCTCATTTGCCAGCCGGCGGCTCCAGGTTGGGGCACAAATCCGGGTTCCATCAGAAAGCGCGTTTGCTCGGAATTGCCCCACCAACCGGCAAAACGCGGCAAGTCTGGTCGATCGGCATGCCGATCGTGCACAAAAACTCCGCTGACGCCGCCAGGCCCGGAATTCAGGTATTTGTAACTGCACCAGACGGCAAAGTCCACGTCCCAATCGTGCAGGCGAAGGGGCACATTGCCCACGGCATGCGCCAGATCATATCCCACCACAGCTCCGGCTTCGCGCCCTGCTGCCGCGATGGCAGGCAGGTCAAAAAACTGGCCGCTGTAATAGTTCACCCCGCCAATCATAATCAGGGCCAGTTCCTGACCGTGCTCCCGAATAAAGGCCAGGATGTCTTCGGTTCGATGGGTTTGTTCGCCATTTCTGAGGGGGAGCTCCAGGAAGGCCTGCTCCGGATCGTATCCGTGAAAGCGCGCCTGCATTTCAACGGCGTATTGGTCCGAGGGAAAAGCCTTGGCTTCGAGCAATATTTTGTAGCGGGTAGGGGTGGGTCGGTAAAAACTGACCATCATCAGGTTCAGGTTCACCGACAGCGCGTTCATGACCACCACTTCGCGGGCAGAAGAAGCCCCGACCAATGCTGCTATTTGGTTCTCAACCGTGTGGTGGTAGTAGAGCCAGGGGTTGCGGCTGTGAACATGCCCTTCCACACCCAGCCGGGCCCAGTCTTCCAGTTCCGTGCGCACGTAATCCGCAGCACTGCGCGGTTGCAAGCCAAGACTGTTTCCGCAGAGGTACACAGCGGGTTTGCCGTTCCATTCCGGGTGGTGAAAACGGTCACGAAAACTTTTTAGCGGGTCTTGCTCGTCCAGTTGTTGGGCGAAGACCTGAGTATCTTCAAACAATAACATATTTATTTATATGGATAACATAAATTATGTTATGGAGAAGGTGGCTTTGGCGGCTCCATGACAGCGCCGCAGGAATTGCAGGTGCGGTGCTGTTCATTTTCGTAAAAGCGGGCCATGACCGGCGGCAGTTGTTTGACGATGTCCGTCATTTCGAAATACTCATCGTAGAGTTTGTTGCCGCAGTTTTCGCAAAACCAAAGCAGGCCATCTTTTTCACCTGGACTGCGGTGCAATTCCATGACCAGGCCGACGCTGCCAGCAGGGCGTTGGGGAGAATGCGGCACTTTGGGGGGCAGCAGAAAAATTTCACCCTGCTTGATAGGGATAGCCACCGGCTTACCTTCGTCGATGACGCGAAGCACCATGTCCCCTTCCATCATGTAGTAAAACTCTTCGGTTTCGTTGTAGTGGTAGTCTTTGCGGCCATTCGGGCCTCCAACGACCATAACGATGAAGTCTTGGTTGTCATCGTACACCACCTGGTTGCCAACGGGTGGTTTGAGGCGGTCCCGGTGGTCGTTGATCCACTGCTGGAAATTGATCGGTTTGCGCAATGCCATGACGCAGAGTTTTGGCTTTTTTGGCCCGGCGGTATCCCAGGCTATTGTCGTAAAGGTAAGGCTTTCGGTGGCCCCTTAACGCACCACCAGATAGTACACACTAAAGCCCGCCAGGTAGAGCATGCCCAGCCAGCTTAGCGCCCGCAGCGCGCGACCCGGCCGCGCAGCTTCCGGGGTGTGTTTGCCGGTGACCAGCGCGTAATTGGCCAGGGCAAAAAACGGTGCGGTCAGAAAAGACAGCAACGTGGCCAGGTCCACAAGGCTGCGCAGATCGGCGGCGAACGAGCGGATGAGCAATAGGCCTCCACCCGCTACAACGAACAAAAGCAACGGGTAGAGCCAGGCCCGTCTGCTCTGATCGCTGCTGTCTGGCTGTGGAGAGGACTGGGGCCCTTCGCCCAAAAGCAACAGCGACTGGCGAAGCACGCGGGGCATAGCATCCAATACGGTAAGCGTAGTGCTGAACATGGTGGCTAACGCGGCAACGGCCATGGCAGCACCGGCCCAGGGGCCCAGCGCGGTCCGGTACAAATCAATCAACAAAGCCGAAAAATCAGCCGGAGCGGAAGGAAAATTTGGTGTGCTGCCGTAAAGCATCCGGGCACCCAACAGCACAAAAACCACGGCCAGCAAAGCGGTGCCAGCGTACCCAACCCGAAAGTCAAACAGCGCGTCGCGGAGCGAAAAGTCTGGCTGGGTTCGGCGTTTTTCCAGCGCCCAGACAGAGTGCCAAACCGACAGGTCAATAGGAGCCGGCATCCAACCCATGAGCCCGATGAGGAAAATTACGGCCAGCGGATCGGAGAAGTGAAACGTTTTGAAAGGTCCGGGAGCGGGGAGCGCTGGCTGGCTGAAGGCCGCCGCGGTAGCCACGAGCGTGGCGATGCTGAGGAGGACCACGATGACTTTCATGCTGCTGTCCAACAAGCGATAGCGCCCAGCCAGGAGAAGCGCGGCGCTGACCAGCAAAACGAGCGCACTCATGTGCCAGGGAATCATCGCAGTGCCCAGAACGTGTTGGAGCAACGCCGCAGTGACCCCGGTAACGGCGGCTTGCACGGTGAAGACGGTTGCCAGGGTCAGCAGCAGGTACAAGGCCAGCACCGCATAGCCGAGGCGTTTGTAGCCGACCAACAGGCTCTCGCCGGTGGCCAGGGCGTAGCGCGGACCAAATTCAAAGAAGGGGTACTTTAAGGCGTTGGCCACCACTACCGCGAGCAGCAGACCAAGCCCGTATTCTGCCCCGGCTCTAGTGCTTTGGTAAATGTGCGATACACCAATGGCGCTGCCTGCAAACAACAGCCCGGGACCAAGGCGATGCCACCAGCGCACGGCGGTGCGAAGCGGAGGGTTAGCGACCTCTGGCATGCTTAACTCTCCGGAACCGTTGCACTTTTCAAGGCGCGCAGCAGGTCAGCGACTTTTCCGGAAGTAGGGCGCGGAGCCTGGACATCGGAAATGGTGCCGTCCGGAGCGATGAGCATAAAGCGCGGTATGCCGTCAATCTGGTAGCGCTTGACCACTTCGGATTGCCATGCGCCGTCTGTGAAAATCTGCAGACCACCCAATTGCTCTTCGGCCACCATGGCTTGCCAGTCATCTTTGTTGTCATCGACCGAGATTGACATCAGCACCACGGATTCGTCGCCGGCAAATTCTTTCTGAAGGGTTGCTAAGGCGGGGATCTCCGCGCGGCAGGGGCCACACCAGGTAGCCCAAACGTCAACGTACACGGCTTTGCCTTTGAGGTCGCTCAGCGCGACGCGCGTGCCATCCGGCCTAACTCCGGCAAAGTCAGGCGCTGGTTTGCCGCTGCCTAGGGTTTGCCAGTTGCGGTATAGTTTTTCCAGTTCGTCATGTTCCGGGCCTGGAATGGCGCTGGCTGCATAGCGTTCGTGAAGGGGAGCGGCGCCCTCGGGTCCTTCATACCGCAGGTAGTCGCGCAACACCGATCCGACCAACTTGGCTTGAATGGCCTCGTTTTGGAAGGTTTGTTTGACTAAATCCATCTGCTTTAGCGACAGCGCAACGGGGTCTTCGCTGGCCGGGGTGGCCGAAGCCGCTTCGTTAGCGTTTTCTGGCGCGTTTTCTTTAGCGGCTTCTTTAACGGCCAATGCGCCCAAATAGCTGGAAGCGAACGATTCAAACACGCTCGACGAGACGTTCCAGTCGTTGTTTAAGTCCAATTGCTTGGCAAAATTCCAGAACCCGTCGCTGGGTTCAAAGGTCGGGTCGCTGGCATAGTAGCGGTGGTATTCGGGGTAATTGGCCATTTCGCCCGCCCAGGTGAACTCCAATTCCAGCTTTTCCCGCTGGGTAAAGTATTCCTCCAATCCTTCAGCATCCAGGTCAGCCATTAGCTTGTCTTGGCGTTCCCTAGCCTGCTGCACAAAAGCAGTCTCATCCAGCTCATAAGGGTTGGTTTCGCTTTGCAAGGCTGCGTTGCGGACCATTTTGGCCGCCATGTAGGTGTTGATGTCGGAGCCTGCACCAGAATAGGTCAGCGTCAGGTCGAATTGGGTAGCGTCCAGGCGCAACTGTAGCGAATCACCCGGGCGGAAGTACGCTAAGGTGAACTCCGGGCCGATGCGAATGCGGGCATATTCGGCCTGCTCCAGGTCAAAGACCAGCGAAAAACGGCCTTCGGCATCCAGTTCGGTAGCGTACACCGAATCGGCGATGTTGATGGAGGCGTTGGTCCCGGAGGGATTAGTGATGGTACCCACCAGCACCGTGCGCAGGGGCCCTTGCCCCGTTTCTTCCTCGTCCCCGCCGGAGGCACAACCGGGCGCAAATGCCAGGAGGCTCATAAACATCAGGCAAACGGCTGTTTTCTGCATGCGCCGCGCAACAGTGCTGGAGAAGGGGAAGCGGGAGGGCCTTGAGGCTAACTGGCGCAATGCCTGAAAAGGGTTTGGAAGCATCATAGCGATGAAAATAGTTATAATTCGGCGCAACTGCGGAGCGATTCCGGTTAGATTTTGCCGGATGAGCACAGCGCTTGTTGCAAGTTCCTCCTAGTTTAGCCCTCTATTCTACGGATTATGAGCAAGGAATTGATTGGGCTGCATGCCCTGGTTTGCGGGGCCAGCCGCGGTATCGGACAAGCTTGCGCCCTTGCCTTGGCCAATGCGGGAGCTTCGGTTACCTGTGCAGCCCGCAGCGAGGAAGGGTTGAAGGCGGTGGTGCAAGATTTGGACAGGAGCAGCGGGCAGGAGCACGGCTGGCTGGCGGCTGATTTCAGCAAGCCTTCTTTGTTGGGCGAAGGGCTACAGGCCCACCTGGCAAGGGTTTCGGTGCCTTTTCACATTTTGCTGAACAATACCGGTGGCCCCCCGGCCGGACCAGTGGCAGAGGCGGACGAAGAGGATTTTCGCCGGGCCTTCAACCAGCATTTGGTCAGCAACCACGTGCTGGTCAAGGCCTTGTTGCCCGGCATGAAGCAGCATGGTTACGGGCGAATTGTCAATATGATTTCCACGTCAGTCAAGCAGCCTTTGCCGGGGCTGGGGGTGAGCAACACCGTGCGCGGAGCGGTGGCCAATTGGGCTAAGACGCTGGCCAACGAATTGGCGGTGCACGGCATTACAGTCAATAACGTGCTGCCTGGCGCTACCCGCACCGAGCGGCTGGCGGAGATTATCCGCGACCAGGCTGCGCGAACCGGCCGCAGCGAAAGCGAGGTAGCGGCAGCCATGCAAAGCCATATCCCCATGAATCGGTTTGCTGAACCTGCCGAAATAGCCGCGGCAGTTGTCTTTCTGGTGTCGCCATCGGCCAGCTACATTACCGGAATCAACCTGCCGGTTGATGGGGGCCGCACGGCAAGCCTCTGAGCACGCCCTAACTTTGTACTATGAACGCTTTGCTCAACATCCTAAATTTCATTGATGGTGAGTTTGTTCCCTCGGTTAGCGAAACCTGGCTGGATAATTTTGAACCCGCCACGGGCGCAGTCTATTCGCTGATGGCGGACTCTGATGCACGGGATGTGGACGTTGCGCTGCGCGCCGCGGAAAAGGCCTTTCCCGCGTGGAGTCAAATGCCAGCAGCAGAGCGATCGCGGATTTTGCTGCGCATAGCTGAAGGTATTGACAACCGCATGGACGAGTTGGCACACGCCGAAAGCAAAGACAGCGGCAAGCCGGTGGAACTGGCGCGCACCGTGGACATCCCCCGGGCGCGCGATAACTTCCATTTTTTTGGTACAGCCGTGATGCATTTCGCCTCCGAAAGCCATGCCGTTCCTGGACAGGCCATAAACTACACGCTGCGTCAGCCGTTGGGCACCGTGGCCTGTATTTCGCCGTGGAACCTTCCGCTGTACTTGTTCACGTGGAAGATTGCGCCGGCCCTTGCGGCGGGAAATTGTGTAGTGGCCAAGCCTTCCGAAATTACCCCGGCCACGGCATGGTTACTGGCTGACATAGCCCGTAATGCGGGTTTGCCGCCGGGGGTGCTCAACATCGTGCACGGTTTGGGCACCAAAGTTGGGGCGGCTTTGGTGGATCACCCTTCTGTGAAAGCCATCAGTTTTACCGGAGGCACCAAAACCGGCGAAGCCATCGCGCGCAGCGCTGCTCCCCGCTTCAAGAAACTGAGTTTAGAATTGGGGGGCAAGAACCCCAACCTGATTTTCGCAGATTGCAATTATGAACAGGCCTTGCAAACGTCGGTTCGTTCCAGCTTCTCCAACCAGGGCCAGATTTGTCTGTGCGGCAGCCGCATTTATGTGGAAAGACCTTTGTACGAACGCTTTAGCCGCGACTTTATTGAGCGGGTATCGGCCCTGATTCAGGGCGATCCACTGCAGACCCAAACCCAACAGGGCGCAGTGGTTTCTCAGGCCCATTTCGATAAGGTGATGGCAGGCATCGCGCTGGCGCGCGAGGAAGGTGGGGTGGTCTTGACGGGGGGCAAGGCGTTCAAGCCTAAAGGCCGCTGCGCAAAGGGTTGGTTCATTGAGCCAACGGTTATTGAAGGGCTGGCTCCGGGTTGCCGCACCAACCGGGAGGAGATTTTCGGACCGGTGGTCACGCTCCAACCCTTTGACACCGAAGAGGAAGCACTGGCACTGGCCAACGATGTAGACTATGGACTTGCAGCCACAGTCTGGACGCAAAACCTGGATCGTGCACACCGCATGGCTGAGCGCATCCATGCCGGCGTGATTTGGATCAATTGCTGGTTGTTGCGCGATCTGCGCACGCCATTTGGCGGCATGCGCGACTCCGGCGTAGGCCGCGAAGGGGGCTGGGAAGCTATGCGGTTTTTTACGGAGCCTAAAAATGTTTGCATAAAGTATTAAATGTTATGCATAACAAATAAAATGTTATGCATAACAATTTCTTTAAATATTCTGCCATGACTTCCTACAACTCCGATGATGCCCCCGCCCCGGTTGGGCTCTATCCACACGCCCGCCGTGTGGGCGACTTGCTTTTCTTATCCGGCATTGGACCGCGCAGTGCAGACGGCAAGAGCATACCGGGATTGGAACTGGATGCCAGCGGCAATTTTGTGAGTTTCGACTTCGAGGCGCAGTGTCTCTCGGTGTTCCGCAACGTTAAGGCGGTGCTCAAGGCGTCCGATGCGCTTTGGGAAGACCTGGTGGATGTAACGGTCTTTTTGACGGACATGAAGCGCGATTTCCACACCTACAACCGGGTGTACGCGGAGTATTTCAAGGACCACCAGCCTTGCCGCACCACGGTAGAAATCAGCAGTTTGCCCACGCCCATTGCCATCGAGATCAAGTGCATTGCTTACCTGGGTTCCAGGGTGTAGGCCAACCGCTTGGGCACTGCACTCCAGCCTCTTTCTTCAACCTTTTCTCAAGCCCGCCGACAAGCCCTCCGTCAAGCCTCCCGTCAAGCCCTCCGTCAAGCCCTAACTAAGGCCCCTCCCTCAACTCCTGCCCCCGAGTACCCCATTCGCGGATTTCGCGTTCGGTCCAGAGCTCCGGAAAAAAAACGAGTTGCTGGTGGTTGGGCGGCAGGTACTTTTGCCAGTTGGTGCCGCCGGTAGCGGCGATGACATCCGGGTCGCGGTTCAGGTAGCGCGCCGCCGATTTCAGGTGCGCAAGCGGCCATTCCACGTTGGCCAGATGGTCGTAGTCGCGGAGCATGTTGCTCAGTTCTTCGTCGCGCTCTTCTGCCGGCAGGCTGTGGAAACGCGCCAGCAGATGATGGCCCCGGTAGCGATTGATCAACTCCAGAAACGTTTTGCTGTATTTGGCCAGAAACTGCCGCAGGGTCAGGGTTTTGCGTCCAGTGGACAACTCGCGACCCCCGCGCTGCCAGTAAAAGTTGTCCAAAAGCACCTGGAAGTCGTTTTCGCCGCGGAGCCCTTCGCGCTCTGACCAGGCCACGAGGTTGTGGACATCGGTGCTGGTCATTTCGATCATGCGGTATTGTGCGGACTGAAAACCCGAGGCGGGCAACAGGGCCATTCGAAATTGGAGAAATTGCTCTTTCTCCATGCCTTCAATCATGATGCTGAACGAGTCCGTCAAATGGCGGAAGTAATTGTTGATCCGCTTCATGCGCAGCTTAAACACTGCTCCGTTGAGCTCGTCCGTAAAAGCCAGCTGTTCAATTTCGTTGAGGATGAGCTTGAAATACAGCTCGGTAATTTGGTGGTAGAGAATAAAAATTTTCTCGTCGGGAAAGATCGTGCGCGGGTTCTGCAGGCTCAGCAGCACGTCCAGATGCGTGTAATCCCAGTACGTCAGGTAGTCGGAATGGATAAGCCCGTCCAGGTAAGAGCGCATGTCCTGGCCCATGGCCGCATACTTTTCTTCCAGCGTATGAATGCGCTGGATAATGTCGTCCGGAAGGGTCTTTTCTTGCATGAGGATGCGATGTTGCCTCAGCGAAGTTCGCTCGTGAACGCGAGGAACTCATCTTCGGTCATGACCACGATGCTGCCGATTTCGCGTGCTTTTTTGAGTTTGGAGCCCGCTTTTTCACCGACCACCAGGATATTGAGGTTGGGGGAAACGGCGCTCATGTTGCGCCCGCCGTGGCGCTCCACCACTTCTTTTGCCTGCTCGCGGCCCAGGCGCTGCAAGGTTCCGGTGAACAAGACCGTTTTGCCGGAAAGCACGCCCTGGCCGGGTTTTTCTTCCCCCAGGGTGCGGGTGTTGAGGCCGAGTTTTTCCAATTCGGCCAACAGTTCCTGATTCCTGGGGTTGGCGAAGAACTCCGAAATACTTCGCGCCACCACCGGCCCGATGTCTTCGACCTGCATCAGCGCATCCTGGTTCAAGCTGGTCAGGTCATCAAGACCGTTAACATGGCGCGTTAAGGCTTTGGCGGTGGTAATGCCCACGTGCCGGATGCCCAGCGCGTTAATGAGCCGGAACAGCGGACGGGATTTAGAGCGCTCGACGCCCTGTTGCAGGTTGGTCACGGCCTTTTTCCCCCAGCCTTTCATTTGCTCGATGTGAGGGTAGTCAAGTTTGTAGATGTCCGTAATGCTTCGCAGCAGTTTTTCCTGGTAAAATCGGCCCACGATGTCTTTGCCCAAGCCGTCAATGTCCATGGCGTTTTTGGACACAAAGTGTCTGAGGCGCTCCTCTGCCTGAGCGGGGCACTCTGCGTTGGTGCAGCGCACGGCTACTTCGCCTTCTGCGCGGGCCAGAGGGCCGTCGCAACTGGGGCACTTCGGGGGAAAAGTGATCTCCTCTTCGCGGCCTGTTCGCGCTTCAGCAACCACCCCGGCTATGTACGGGATCACATCGCCAGCCCGCTCTACCTTGACCAGGTCGCCAATGCGGATGTCCTTTTCGGCAATTTGGTCCTGGTTGTGCAGTGAAATGGAACTTATGGTAACACCGGCCAGCGACACAGGCTCCACTTTGGCCACGGGCGTGATGGCCCCGGTGCGCCCTACCTGATACTCCACACGGAGCAGCCGTGTGCTGGCTTGTTTGGCTTTGAACTTGTAGGCGATGGCCCAGCGGGGATGGTGGGCCGTGGCACCACAACGCCGCTGCAGGGCAAGGCTGTTGACCTTGACCACCATGCCGTCAATTTCGTAGCGGTAGTCGTCGCGGCGCTGCTCCCATTCCCGGATAAACGCCAGTACTCCCGCGATGCCCTTCCGCAGCCCCATGGCCTCTCCAGGCACGCGGAAGCCGAGATTGAGCAAATGGTCCAGGTTGCCGCTGTGCGTTTGAAAGGGGCTGTCGGATGCAGCCAAGAGGTCTTCACCGTCAGCGTTGACCGCGTAACCCAAATGAAAAACAAAGGTCTCCAGGCCGCGTTGGGCCACTTCTGCGGGGTCTTTCATGCGCAGCCCCCCGGCCGCCGTGTTGCGCGGGTTTTGAAAACGCGGAAGCCCTTCCGCTTCGCGGGTTTCGTTCATTCGGGCGAAGAACGCTTTGTCGATTACCACTTCGCCGCGCACTTCGGCCAGAGCGGCTCCGAGCTGGTCAAAGGCAGCAGCTTTGGGGATGCCGCCGATCACCTGCACGTTGGCCGAAATGTCTTCGCCCTGCACGCCGTCACCGCGCGTAGCCCCGCGGTTCAGCAACCCGTTTCGGTATTGCAGCGATATGCTTGACCCGTCGAATTTCGGTTCCACGCAATACTCCACCTCGTCTGCGCCGCTTAGGCCTCGCACGCGGCGGTCCCATTCCAGTAGGTCTTCGGCGTTGTACGAGTTCTCCAGCGACAGCATGGGCACGGCGTGGGTAACGGTGGCCGACGTGTCAGCCAGGCCCCTGGCCACCCGCTGCGTCGGCGAGTCCGGGACCAGCAATTCCGGGTGCTCGGTTTCCAGTTGCCGGAGCTCGGCAAAGAGCCGGTCGTAGTCGGAGTCAGGAACGACTTGCTCCGCTTGGAGGTAATATTCGCGGTCCAGAAATTCAAGCACCGTCCTAAGCGCTTCTGCGCGTTCAGGGGGTTCAGCCGGTCCTTCGCCGATCAGCAGTTCGCGCAGGCTTTGCCGCAGCGCTTCGTTTTCGTCGCGTTCCGTCATGATGCAGGCAAACTCAGGAAGGTTTCCCGGCCAGTAAAGCGTCGATGGCGGCAGCCAGCTTGCGGTCTTTTTCTGTCACCACATCACCGGCATCGTGCGTGTTCAGGTCTATATCCACTTTGTTGTAGACATTGGACCAGTTGGGGTGGTGTTTATGCTGTTCGGCCAGGAGCGCAACCCTGGTCATAAACGCAAAGGCTTCGCTGAAGTCGCTGAACTTGAAGCTGCGGTGCAGCTTGTTGTCTTTTTCTTTCCACATTCGCTAAAGGTAGGTCTAAGGGTCTTGCCCGCGGAGCCCTTTGCCGGAACTATAATCTTTAAGGCTTTGCTGTAAAGCCTTTAGAAATTCCAATCACCGGTGTCGAGCGTTTCCACACAATTGCGAAGCAAATCGATGGACGAGCGGATGTCGGCCTTGTGGCACATTTCAATGACGGAGTGGATGTGCCGGGTAGGAATGGAAACGGCCCCTGAAATGGCGCCGCGCGTGGCCATGCGCTGGATGCCGGCGGTGTCGGTGCCGCCTTTGGGCAGCACTTCGGGCTGCCAGGATATGCCGTTGTCAGAGGCCACTTTTTTCATGAAGCGCACCATGCGGTAGTCGCAAATGACGGAGGCGTCCATGATTTTGATGGCCGTGCCCTTGCCGAGTTTGGTCACCATTTCTTCGGGTCGGGCGCCGGGGGTGTCAAACGCGATGGTGGTGTCCAGTCCGAAGCCGAAATCGGGGTTGATGCCGTGTGCCGAGACGCTGGCGCCGCGGATGCCCACTTCTTCCTGCACGGTGAAGACCGCGTAGAAATCGTAGGGTGTTTTTTTTAATTCGCGCAGCACTTCGATCAGAACGTACACGGAGACGCGGTTGTCCAGCGATTTCACGTTGACGCATTCGCCCATTTGGATGAGCTTGCGTTCGCGGCTGACCGGGTCACCGATGTTGACCAATTTATTGACTTCGTCGGCGGGGAGGCCCAGATCAATGAAGTAGTCTTCCAGGTGCAGAGGCTTGTTGCGCTCCTCCGGGGTCATCAGGTGAATGGGTTTGGAGCCCATGACTCCCACAAGGTCTTCGCGGCCGTGAACGATAACCCGTTGAGCGGTTAGCGTTTTTGGGTCGAAGCCACCCAACGGAACAAAATGCAGGAATCCGTTATCGTCAATGTGCGAAACCATGAACCCGATTTCGTCCATGTGAGCCGCCGCCATGACTTTTTTGCCCCCCGGTGTTCCTTTTTTGAGCGCTATAACATTTCCCATGTTATCGATGTCTACCGAGTCAACCAGCGGGCTGACTTCGCGGAGTACAATTTCGCGGATGCGCTGCTCAAACCCGGGAACCCCGGCTACTTCACAGATTTCTGTAAGCAAAGGGACGTTGATGGACATGGCTGGGGAGGTTACGAGGGTTTGTGATCAGCGCACAATGCCGATTTTGAGCATGTTGGTTTTGCTGCGAGAGCCCAGCGGCATAGACCCGGTGTTCAGCACAATGTCGCCGCGGATAACCAATCCTTTTTCTTTCAGGATGTCCTGGACTTCGGCAATGGTTTTGTCGGTGCTTTCAAAACGATTGTAGTAGAAAGCGCGAACGCCCCAGACCAGGCTCAGCGTTTTGATGAGCTGCTGGCTGTCGGTGAATATGTGAATGGCGGCACCTGGACGCTGGCTGGCCAACATAAAGGCGGTGTAGCCGGAGCGCGTCATGCCCAAAATAGCCCGGGCGTTGACATGCATAGCGATGTTAGCCGCGTTGTAGCAGATGGCATCGCTCAGATAATGCGGCGAATCCTTGTCCGGTTTGATTTCACGGTTGTAGATGGATGGATCTTTTTCCACCTCCGCGATGATGTCGCGCATGGCTTCGACTACCTTGACCGGATACTGCCCTACCGATGTCTCGGCCGATAACATCACGGCATCTGCTCCGTCAAACACAGCGTTGGCCACGTCGGTGGCTTCGGCGCGTGTTGGGCGGAAGTGGCTGATCATGCTCTCCATCATCTGTGTGGCAATGATCACAGGCTTGTAGGCAGCCATGGACTTGCGCGTGATGTGCTTCTGAATCATGGGGATTCGCTCCATGGGCAATTCCACCCCGAGGTCGCCGCGGGCTACCATGATGCCGTCGCTGGCTTCAATGATGGAATCAATTTCTTCCAGCGCTTCAGGCCGCTCAATCTTGGCGATGATGCGGACATCTTTGTTGTGGTAGTTAATGATGCCGCGCAATTCGCGCATGTCATCGGCCTTTCGAACAAAGCTCAAGGCGATCCACTGGATGTCACAGTCCAGCACCCAGCGAAGGTTTTGCTTGTCGCTTTCGGTCAGGCTGGGTTCAGAAATGCGGGTGTGGGGCATGTTCACCCCTTTTTTGCTGGAGAGCAGCCCGCCGTAGATCACTTTGGCGCGGACGCGGGTGTGGTCAATTTTTTCCATGACCCGCAGCTCCAGCTTGCCATCGTCGATGAGCACGTGGTCGCCCTCGGCCACGTCGCGGGCAAACTGCTGGTAGGAAATGGAGACCAGGTCGGCCGTGCATTCCACGTCGTCGGTGGTCAGGATCAACTCGTGGTTTTCGGGTAACAAGACGGTGCCCCCGGGCACCTTGCCTGTTCGAATTTTAGGACCTTGAAGGTCAGCCAAAAGACCTACTGTTGTGCCAAGTTCGTCGTTGACGGACTGAACGAGTTCAATGACGGCTTTGTGTTTTTCTTCGTCGCCGTGGCTGAGGTTGAGGCGAAAGATGTTGACACCGGCGCGAATCAGGGCGGCAATCATCTCACGGCTTTCAATGGCCGGGCCAACGGTTGCGATGATTTTGGTCCGGTTTGGGGTCAGGTTCATTCAAAAAGAAGATTTAGCCGACGGCTAACCGTTTGAGGCTCAATGGGGTAAACAGTCTGGATGTTAGGGAGGGGTCGTATTGAAGCGAGGAGGTCGGGAAACTTATCGGCATACCAGGAACCGTATACGAGGAGGAGATAATCAGCGTTGCGCTGCCCGGGCAGCAGCAATTTGCCACTAAAGCGGTTCGAAATTAGGTAAATCGTGGCTTTGTCCATCTCTTCCACGGCTCTGAACCGCGAAAAGCCGCCGTTTTCCGGCAAATGTCCGGGCGAAAGTTCCACGTCTTCGATCCGCTCCAGGTCTATGCCCAGGTAGCGGTTCAGCGACCAGGCCATGCGGTAATCGCGGAGCGGGGTGGCTATTCCACCGAGCAAAAAGTCGGTTTCCAGCCCAACTCGGAGCGTGTTTTTCCTGATTTTCTCCGCCACAGGGTCCAATTTACGAACTACAGGGGTGGCAATTGGCCACCTTGTCGGCATTACAGAAAGGAGGTCCCATTTACAACTGTTTGACTATCAATTTGGTAGATTTTAACGTGTGGACAATTTTCTCACCGCTCATTCGCTTATCCTTTGGAATTGCTTTTCTTTGCGCCACTCATTTTTTTCAGTCCTTAAATCATTCGCCATGTCCGACATCGCGGAACGCGTAAAAAAAATCATCATTGACAAGCTGGGTGTTGACGAATCCGAAGTCAACCCTGAAGCCAGTTTCACCAACGATCTGGGGGCCGACTCCCTGGATACTGTGGAGCTCATCATGGAATTTGAGAAGGAGTTCAACATCTCTATTCCCGATGAGCAGGCGGAAAACATCACCAATGTAGGCGAGGCTATTTCTTACCTGGAAGAGCACGTCAAGTAAATTCCGCCCAACCGCCCAACGACGGTTATGGAGCTAAAACGAGTGGTAGTTACCGGCATCGGAGCCTTGACTCCGGTCGGGAATACAAGCCTTGCATTCTGGGAGTCCCTACTCGCCGGCAAGAGCGGAGCTGCGCCGATCACCCATTTTGATCCGCAGAATTTCCGCACTCGCTTTGCGTGCGAAGTCAAGAACTTCGACGTTGCTGATCACCTGGATCGCAAGGAAGGTCGGCGCATGGACCCTTTCGTGCACTTCGCCATGGTTGCCGCTCATGAAGCTGTGCTGGACTCTGGCCTTCTGGATGACGCCACCCTGGACAAAGACCGGGTTGGCGTCATCTGGGGCGCTGGTATCGGCGGTTTGTTGACGTTTGAAGAGGAGATCGGTGGCTTTGCCCGCCGCGAAGACGGGGTGCCCAAATTCAACCCGTTCTTTATCCCCAAGATGATCATTGACATCTCTTCGGGCCATATTTCCATGCGCTACGGCTTCCGGGGCTTGAATTTCTCGACGGTTTCCGCCTGCGCTTCTTCGACCAATGCCATCATCGATTCGCTGAACTACATTCGCCTGGGCAGAGCTGTGGCCATTGTCACCGGAGGTTCCGAGGCGGCCGTAACGGCGTCTGGAATCGGTGGATTTAACGCGATGAAGGCGCTCAGCGAACGGAACGATTCCCCCGAAACGGCTTCCCGCCCATTTGATTTGGACCGCGACGGTTTTGTTTTGGGCGAAGGGGCCGGCGCGTTGATTCTGGAAGATCGGGAACACGCTATCCGGCGAGGGGCCCGTATTTATGCCGAAGTGGTCGGCGGCGGCATGTCAGCCGATGCGCACCACATGACTGCCCCTCACCCGGAAGGTTTGGGGGCCCGCAATGTGATGATTGACGCTTTGCGCGATGCTGGCCTGCAGGCTGCTGACATTGACTACATCAATGTTCACGGTACTTCTACTCCCCTTGGCGACATTGCTGAAACAAAGGCCATCACCGAAGTTTTCGGCCAAGCGGCGTTTAACCTCAATATCTCATCCACCAAGTCCATGACTGGCCATTTGTTGGGCGCCGCCGGGGCGATTGAAGCAATTGCCTGCATCAAGGCGGTGCAGGAAGACATCATCCCCCCCACCATCAACCATTTCACGGACGATCCAGCGTTTAATCCCGATTTGAATTTTACGTTTGGGCAACCAGTGCGCCGCAAAGTGCGGGCTGCGTTGAGCAATACCTTTGGATTTGGTGGACACAACGCCTCTATTATTGTCAAAAAGCACGACGCTTGATGCTGCGGCTCTTTCGTCAGCAGTACAATTATTTTCTCTCTTCCGATAAGGACTTAGTTCGCCGCTTGTACCGGGTTATCGGGGTTATTCCCCAGCGTGTTGCTCCTTATGCGCTGGCGATGCAGCACAGTTCCGCCTCGAGCAAGCTCGCCGAAAACAATGAGCGTCTGGAATTGCTCGGGGATTCGGTGATCGATTTGGCTGTGGCTGACCACCTTTTCAAGCACTTTCCGTACAAGCCGGAGGGTTTCCTAACCGAAATGCGCGCCAAACTTGTGAGCCGCGGCATGCTCAACGACATAGCCATCCGCATGGGGCTCAAAGAGTTGATCGTCCGCAAAGCCAGTGAAGCGGATTTTCACAAGAGTTCTATTGCCGGAAATGCGCTGGAGGCCCTGGTCGGTGCCATTTACCTTGATTTGGGCTACCGCGAAGCGCATCGCTTTGTACTGGACCGTATGATTCAGCCCTACATTGATTTGGATGAACTGGTGCGCACCACCGTGAACTTCAAGAGCAAGTTGCTGGAATGGTGCCAAAAGCGGCAGAAAAAACTGCAGTTCAAGCTGATCAGCGAACACCGCGAAAAGAACAAATGGGTCTACACCATGGCCGCGATGGTGGATGACGAAAAGGTGGGCCGGGGCAGCGAATCCAGCAAAAAGCGCGCAGAGCAACTGGCCGCGGAAGCTGCTGTGTTGCACTTAAAAATTGACCAGGACGAGTAAACCTTGGGCCGCCCTTGACCCGATTTACGGTCCTACTTCTTTTTTTTCTTGCCGTCTGTTTTCTCTAATTTGACGGTCAGGCTGTCTTGCAATTCGCGCGATACAGCGCCATAGGGGCCAATGATCACATCGTCGGCTTCTGATAAGCCGCTTAAAATCTGGATGTAATCGTCATCCTGAATGCCCGATTTAACCGCTGTTTGAATGGCCATATTGTCTTTGTAGACAAAGACCACTTCGCGAATTTGTTCGCCCTTAGCGGCCAGGGTGTCTTCGCGTGTGGTTACTGATTGGATGGGCACGGAAAGGGCCTTACCGACCACGCGTGTCTTGATCTCTGCCGTTCCGGACATGCCCGGGTAGAGCGCATAGGAAGTAGCCTTTTGTCCTTCTTTTTTCTCCAGTAGGTCAGCATAACTAGACCTATCCAGAACAATTTCTACTTTGTAGTTTGTGGCCTGTTCGGCAGCAGAAAACTGCCCGGAAGTGGCTGCTGTGGCCACCTGCGTCACAATACCGCTGAAGCGTCGGTCCAGGTACGCATCTACTTCTACAAAAGCGGTGTCGCCGGGCCGGATGCGCAGTACATCACTCTCGCTGACGTCAACGTGTACTTCCATTATATTCAGGTCTACAATTTTCATCAGCGGCGTACCGGACATCATACTGGTGCCGAGCACGGTTTCCCCCACTTTGACACTTAAGCCGCTGACAATGCCGGATACTGGTGCGCGCAGCTTGGTTCGCGACAATTGCTCTTGCATCTGGCGAAGGGTCTGCTCGTTGCTCTGCACCGTGTAGCCCGCGCTTTTGACGTTTTCCTGTGCAATGGCCAGTTCAGATTTGACGGTCTCAAACTGGGCTTGCGCCATCTCAAAATTGGCTTGTGATTCCACGCCCTCTTCGCGCAGCATTTTAATACGCTCGTAATTGGCTGTAGAGTTTTTAAGGCTGGCCTCTGCCGCCAACAATCCCGCTTTAGCACTGGCCATCGCGGCTTTGGTTCCACTCAGGGCGGCCTGTGTGCGTTGCACATCGCTCGCAAAGATTTCCGGATCAATTTCCACCAGCAACTGACCCGCAATGACCGAGTCACCATCTTCCACCCAAAGCTGGACAATCTCCCCGGAGATCTCCGGGGTGATGGTTACCTCCGTACTGGCGAAGAGTTTGCCACTTGCCGTGACCGTTTCGGTAATGTCGCGGAGTTTGGCCTTTTCTGTGCGGACCTCCAGCGCATTGCGGTTGCCGAAGGAGAACGAAAACCCTTGGCCATCTTTGGAGCCTTGGGTCAGGGTGTAGACGCCAAAGGAAATGGCAAGCACCACCAGCGTAAGACCCAGATAAAGCAGTACTTTTTTCACAGACGCAAAGTTAACGAATCTCCGAAGGGCTTTTGGGTTGAGCAAAACCGAGCGCAGCCGATTACAGATTTAAAGGACGGCCTTGGTAAAAGTCAAGAACCTTACTGGCCAGCAAGTAATTGTATTTGGCTGTCAACAAGTCCGCTTCTGCGGCAATCAGCAAATTTCGGGCGTTGTTCAGTTCAAAACTGGGGGCCTGACCCGCTTCAAAGCGCTTTTGGGCAAATTCCAGAGCCAGTTTGCGGGCTTCCACTACCTTGCTCGATGCCTGGTAACTGCTCGCGGCTGCTTTGGCATCGGCAACCGATTGCTCAATGGTTTGGCGCAGAGTATTCAAATCGCGCTCCGAGCTAATTTTCTGTTGGTCCAACAAGAGCTCCGCATTGCGGATATTGGCGCGCACCAGCCCGTTGGTAAAAATGGGCACGTTCAGTCCTAGGCCCACGAACTGGCCAAAGTTGTCATCGAGCTGGTTGCTGTACGAAGGCAGGAAGTCAGCTACGGCCTTTTCGGTAAACCAGGAAGTGCTGGCCCCCCCTGATAATCCGAGGGAAGGGTAGAGGTCACTTCGCGCGAGGTCAATGTTGTCTTTGGCCAACTGCTCTGCCATCAGGTTTCGCGTCACGGCGGGCAGCGTGCCAGAAGCATAGCGGTAAATGGCAGAGGCATCCCAGTCTTCGACGGCCAGGAGGGCATCCGTGGCAGCGGGGTCGGGCCCTTGTACCACGAAATCAGCCTCTTCGCCAGCCTGCATCACCAACCGCAGTTGCAGGTATGCCAAAACAATGTTGTTGCTCGCCTGAATGACCCCCAATTCGTCGGTTGCTACCTGGGCTTCCAACTCGCGCAGGTTGCCTTCCGGTATAACACCAGCCTTGGCCAAACGCGCGGAATTGCTAAGGTTGTCCCGGCTTACTTCAATCTGGACTTCGCGCCGGCGCTCATCCTCAAGGGCGAGCAGCACCTGCAGATAGGCCTGCAATACGTTGATGCGCACTTGGTCTTCGGCTGCTTTTTGGTCGGTTTCAGCCAATCCGCGCTGGTCTATAGCCGAGCGAATGCTTCGCATCAACCCAAAACCCTGAAAAATGGGCAGGTTTCCGTTTAAGCCAAAGGAATTGCTTTGGGAGCGCGAGGCGTCAATAGTCAGGTTGTCCGGATTGGTAAAGCGCCCAAAAGCCAGCCCATAATAGGCATTGCCCGTTACGTTGGGCAAACGGTTTAGCCGGCGTTGCTGCAGCGTTACGTCAGCCTGCTCCACCCCTATACCAGCCAGCCGAACATCCAGGTTGTGTTCCAAGGCGTAGTTCAGGCATTTTTCCAGGCTCCAGACGGGCTCATTTTCGCTGCTTTCCATAGCAGGCACTTCTGCGTTTCCTATAGACTGGGCGCTTGTGGCGAACGCCAATCCGCTTACCAACAGCGTAAAAAACAACAATTTGCGGTACATGGCTGGTCGGTTTTAGGTGCTCTGGTTGCCCAGATTTAACGGCAGGAGAGCAGGAGTCACCTTGAAAATACATGCACCGGCGAGGGGGCCGGAAACACGCGGGTTGAAATTAGCCATATGCTGCAGAACCACCTTGCTAAAACAGGGCTATTAAGCAATAATTAACATTTCCACTTCTGGATCCGGGCGTTTATAATGAAGCCCTAAACTTACCGCAATTGGTGCCTGCTATACTCAATTATTAATTAATATAAATTTCTTGGTGCTTGTAGAAGTGTTAGCATCAATTTTGATGAAATAGACATCTTCAGGCAATCCTTTTGGCAGGTCGATGGTTGTAGTGAAATTAGCCTCTTTAATTGTTGGTATGGTTTTCTCATATACTTTATTTCCAGAATCGTTGAAAATTTTGATCTGTATCATTTCGCCGGTCGTACTGGAAAATGTCAGCGTCAAATCGTTGCCATTCGTTGGATTAGGGTGTAGATTAAATTTAACATCGGAGTCCTGATTTATCAGAACAGAGACAAGATTTGAAAAGGAGTTTCTTCCGTCAAAATCAGTTTGCATGAGCCTGTAATAAGACACGCCCCTCCATGGATTGTTGTCTACTGTAGTATAATTTATTCTAACAGTGCTATTTCCTGCCCCATCTGCCTTTGCGACGGTTTCAAAATCAATCCCATTCAAACTTTTTGCAAGGGTGAAATAGTCATTGTTGATTTCAGTCTCCGAAACCCAATTTAACCAGACCGTTGACCCTTCAGGGTATGCAGTAAAGGAGAGCAGGCTTATAGGCAGGGGGCTTGATGCGTCAGCCATCGTCCACCATGGATAGAGTTCGGAAGGCTCCAAAAAAGCAACGGTTACGGTATTATCCGCGGTGTTTACAGACCCTGAGGGTGGGTACCCGCCCCAGTACATGGTCACCTCTTCATAGCGTTGCACCCCGAGGTTACCTTCTGTTATCGTATTTCCAACGGCGGAATGTTCGGCATCCAAGTAAGTGAATTGCAGGTTTGACAACGTCGGTTTAACGGAATAATCAAGCGCCTCAATCAACCAGAATCGGTCAATGACAAAAGCTGAATTATCTAGCCCGAACTCGTCGTTTACCTGGGCGATACCTGTCGGCAGCTGACTGCTATTGTTCCAAGGGGTGGAATAGGTGGCAAAGTTGAAATAGCCCCCTCCAACAGCGTCGGTTGAGGTAAAAGTCAAAGGAAAATAACTGGTAAAGTCTCCCAAAGGGACAACATAATCACCCGTTGCCGTACCGATGTTCCATTTGATGATGTTGTCTTCGCCCTCGCTGATGATACTGCCATCGTACCTTGTAATGGCTGCCGGTGATGAATTCTCGACAACGAGTTGAGCGCCCTCAGCAATGATGATGTTTGCACCATTCAAGATGATTCTGGTGGGCGGGGCTGCGCTAAGCTCGGAAAACATGAACAGTATCCCTGAGACCAGGAGTGTCTGTTTCTTTGGAAACATACACAGTTTCCAAGAAGCCAACAATGTGCTTTTCTTGCGCATAGAATACGAAATTATTAAATTATAAAATTAATATATTAAATTACTTACAATGCAATTGCTGATAAGACGTATCAAAATTCACTAACCCTGAACTGCATATCAGAAACAGTGATTGATGCAGTGCCTGAGTTGCTCTTGATAAACACCTCTATGTAATCATTGGTAGAAAAAGCAACTTCTGATTCCAATACAATCTGGAAACCTTGGCCATTGCTTAGGGGGCCTAAAGAAGAGGTTGGTTGAGAAATTACGGAACCATTTTTAGAAAAGACGATGGTATAATCTGTAGAGGTAGCGGGAGCTCTGCTACCGATGACGGCAAAAACTCTACACACCACATTACTCTGTCCAGTATACGTAAATCGATTGCTAGAGGCGGAAAATTTCTGATTTGTCACAAGAGTCGTAGTTCCCAGTATCTTTCTGTAGGTATCAACAGCCGAAAATGTTGAGGCCGTAGCATTTCCATCCATGAAGTCATAGGCAAATGCTCTCGTATTGGGGATATCAGTATTTTGCTGCATTTCCCATCCAAACGAATAGGAGTCAAATCCGCTCAAGTGCGTACCTACCCCACGAAACATATTGGTGGTCATCCTCCCTTGGTCAACAGTAGCGCCAGCAATTATTTTAACTCCGGTTTGACCTATATAAATAAAATAGTTGTTGGAAAGATCGATGTCGTCAATGGTTAATCCGGCTAAGAATTCTATGCCACTTCCAGCACTGATTCCTGTAATAAAATTGTAAGCTGAAGTAAATTTTCCCATGGTTCCAGTTACCTTAATTCCATCCTTACAATTCCAATAGTTTTTTATAGCGGTAACGGCCTTAAAGCCACTTACTTGTCCTACACCAAGACTTGGAATGCCAATTTCCACCACGGAGCAACCAGCAAATAGGTTGCAGAATTTAGTGCCAGTCGCATCCGCAAAATCGTAGGCTTTTGTGGTACCGCTGGCGGGGATAACAGCAAGGTTTTCAATAAATACGCTAACATTTGTACTCTGCAGAACGCCCCCGGCAACCGTTGACATCACCCCATCCTTTGCCGGATCGGTACCTCGCAAGCCCGCCCCGTTCAAGTTTAAATAGTTTGGCGAAATATCCACGATACCTGAAAAAATGTACATTTTGGTAGCATCTAAAAGGATGGATCCTGAACTTGGCGCAGGGAGGTCCGAAAGCGAATAAACATAGACCAAATTAGTAGCGGCTTGGGTATATGCCGCGGACTTCC
This sequence comes from uncultured Chitinophagales bacterium, assembly GCA_964429745.1. GTDB lineage: Bacteria > Bacteroidota > Bacteroidia > Chitinophagales > BACL12 > WGOA01. Next base: position 43,489 of record CAYSDI010000005.1, read on the forward strand.
ATCCAGTGCTCGTGTATAGATCAAGTGTATTGGTGGTAAGATTATAGACCTGCAGACCTGTAGGAGGCGAAACAATTGCATTCCGCTGTACAGTATTCATCCGAGGGATAAGCAAGCCACTGGTAGTGGAAGAAATATCCAACATTGCCTTAGTGTCTGGTAATGCCCCGTCGGCATTGATTCCAATATTTTGGGCAAACAGCAAAATCGGTGTGAGCATCAAAAAGCAGAAAACAGCCTTCAGTTTTAATTGGCAAGTAAATTTCATATACATAAAATTGGCTTTATAAATTATGGGTTGATTTGTGGTAAAACTTCGTCATTTTTTTTCCAGTCTACCTAACCATAATAGATAATTTGGAACCGCCGTGATCCGAGTATCCTTGTTTTCCCTTAGTCATTTCTCAATATCTTTAGCCATAAACATGGAATTAAACCCATAGCACATCACTGTTTTCAAGGATTTAATTATTTTAGTTGAGTATTTCATGCCGGAGGTTTAACGCAAACGCTATCAAATAGGTTTGAAGAATTTTTAATGCTCTTTGATTAGCAAATGTTTTATCACGGTTGGTTTGGTCAGTGGCAGATGCAGCTATAGTGCTGGCTTCCTTTTCATTCAAAAAATGCGGTTACTGCGGTGCTGGCATGCTTTACCTTTGCTCCAGGATTGTATAGCTCTTCACCTATGTTCCAGGATAATTCCGATGTCGTCTTTATGCGGGCAGCCTTGATGGAAGCTCAGTTGGCATTTTCAGAGGATGAAGTGCCGGTGGGGGCTGTGGTTGTCTGTCGCAACCGCATTATTGCCCGTGCCCACAACCAGACCGAAAAGCTGCGCGATTCTACCGCTCATGCGGAAATGCTTGCGCTTACTGCCGCTGAAGAAACGCTCGGCAGTAAAATCCTGGAAACGTGCACCTTGTTTGTAACCCTGGAGCCATGCGTGATGTGCGCAGGTGCCTGCTTTTGGACCCGCATTGGTAGAGTTGTTGTTGGAGCGACAGATCCCAAAGTGGGGTTCATGCGGTTCGGACTTGCGCTTCTTCACCCAAAGACTGACTACTGGCAGGGTGTGGAATCGGAGGAGTGCTCCGCGCTTCTCAAGCAGTACTTCCAAAGTAAGAGGAACTGATCATCTTGCAATTTTCCGGGCTTTTGTGATAATATTCTTCCTTCCTGTCGGTCCCGGTTATCCTCGCCTAAACCGTACCTTTGAAAAGCAACCACGTAGAAACACTTAACTGTTTAACGTTTTAAATTTACTCCTTATGGCTTTTGAATTGCCACCCCTCCCATACGCATTTGATGCCCTGGAACCGCACATTGATGCTAAGACCATGGAAATCCACCACGGAAAGCACCATGCTGCCTACACTACAAATCTGAACAACGCTGTTGCTGGTACACCTCTCGAGGGCAAGAGCATTCTTGACTTGATGGCGAAAGCCGGAGAGCACGGTGCAGCGGTGCGCAACAACGGTGGTGGTTTTTACAACCACAATTTGTTTTGGACTATACTGGCCCCTAATGCGGGTGGTGAACCCGAAGGTGCGCTTGCCACAGCCATTGACCGGGACTTGGGATCCTTTGCCAAGTTCAAGGAAGCTTTTGACAAGGCGGCAACCACCCGCTTCGGGTCTGGCTGGGCCTGGTTGGTTGCCAAGGATGGCAAGCTGGTTGTTTCTTCTACACCCAACCAAGACAACCCATTGATGGACGTAGCCGAAGTTAAAGGCACGCCAATTTTAGGGCTGGACGTTTGGGAACACGCCTACTACCTCAACTACCAGAATCGCCGTCCCGACTACATAAAGGCATTTTGGAACTTAGTCAATTGGAAGCAGGTAGCCGACAACTTGGGCGCGGCAGCCCGGTAAGTTCGGACCATTGTATAGACAAATTGGAAACAGGCTATTCGACCAGACTCATCCAGCCTCGGCCAGGCTACTCTACAGTAACCGATTTGGCCAGGTTGCGAGGCTGGTCAACGTTGCACCCGCGCATCACCGCGATGTGGTAAGCCAACAATTGAAGCGGCACAACAGAAAGCAGAGGGGTCAGTGACTCCTCTGTTTTTGGTATGACAATGGTGTAATCCGCCAATTGGCGAATAACCTTGTCGTCTTCGGCAACAATGGCGATAATTCTTCCTTTGCGGGCCTTCACCTCCTGTATGTTGCTTACGATTTTGTCGTAGGCACTAGGGTTGGTCGCCAAAACCACCACGGGCATGTGCTCGTCAATAAGGGCAATCGGACCGTGTTTCATCTCTGCTGCGGGATATCCTTCGGCGTGGATGTAGCTGATTTCTTTCAGCTTCAAAGCGCCTTCAAGGGCAACCGGGAAATTGTACCCGCGGCCGAGGTACAGGAAGTTGCGCACGTCCACAAATTCTTCGGCGATGTCCCGAATGAGTGAATCGCTTTGAAGTAGCGCTTCAATTTGTGCGGGAATGCGCTGGAGTTCATCCAGAATAAAGTGGTACCTCGATTCGGAGATGGTGCCTTTGGCCCGCGCAATAGCCAGGGCCATTAGCGTTACAATGGTGATCTGAGCGGTGAAGGCTTTGGTTGAAGCGACGCCGATCTCTGGGCCAGCGTGGGTGTATGACCCGGCGTCCGTGGCGCGAGACATGGAAGAGCCCACGACGTTGCAAATGCCATAGATGGTAGCCCCTCTGGACTTAGCTAATTCAATTGCGGCGAGTGTGTCAGCCGTTTCGCCCGATTGAGAAATGGCGATGACAATGTCGTTCTCGTCCAGGATGGGGTTGCGGTAGCGAAACTCTGAGGCGTACTCTACTTCAACAGGGATGCGCGCGTAGTCTTCAAACAAGTACTCGGCCACTAAACCAGCGTGCCAGGACGTGCCGCATGCCACCACGATGATTCGCCGCGCAGCAACAAATTTTGCTTCGAACTCCTGAATGCCTCGCAGGTGAATGCTTTGGTCGCCAGACCCGATGCGGCCGCGAAGCGAATCCGTGATGGAGCGCGGCTGCTCGTAAATTTCCTTGAGCATGAAATGCTCGTAGCCGCCTTTTTCGATGGTCTCCAATTTCATTTGGAGCTCCTGGACGTAAGGCGTTATCCGTATGTTGTCAATGGTGCGAATGCTCATTTCGCCGTTGCGGTTCACCACCGCCACTTCCTCGTCGTTGAGGTACACCACGTTGCGGGTGTACTCAATAATGGGGGTGGCGTCTGAGGCCAAAAAGAACTCGCCTTTGCCCAAACCAATTACCAACGGGCTGGATTTTCGGGCTGCGTAGAGCCTGTTTGGCTCGTCCTGGCTGATGATGACAATAGCGTAGGCTCCGACGACTTGCGAAAGGGCAATGGGCAAAGCTTTCTCCAGGTCCAACCCTTCTTTCTGCTGAATGTCTTCGATCAGGTTGACCAAAACCTCCGTATCCGTTTCGGAAACAAAGCGATGGCCGCGGCCTTCGAGCTCAGCGCGCAGAGCAGCGTAGTTCTCGATGATGCCGTTGTGGATGATGGCCAGGTTGGTGCTGGACGAAACATGCGGGTGGGCGTTGGTATCATTCGGCTGACCGTGAGTAGCCCAGCGGGTATGGCCCATGCCCATGGTGCCGTGCAGGTTACGCCCGGCGAGTTCCTTTTCCAGGTCTGCCACCTTGCCCGCTTTTTTGCAGACTTGCAGGGCACCATTCAGGACCGCTACTCCTGCGCTGTCGTAGCCTCGGTACTCCAGCCGTTTCAGGCCCTTGATAATAACCGGAATGGCTTCCCGGTAACCCACATAACCGACGATCCCGCACATAGGCTATTCGATTTCGGTGTAAAGAATTTCCAGCGACATCCGAATCCGTTCATCGGGGTGATTGATTCCTCCGATGATGGCGCGGTTGGCATTCCGAAAATAGGGGAACGGTACTAAAACAAAACCTTTGTTATCCACCTCACCGTTCAGGATTCGCTGCACATGCCGGGTAAGGTTCAGTTCGTAGCCTGTGATTCGCTGGCCAGGGCCCACGGAAATGCTTTCTTTCAATCCGCCATAGTGTGAAGCTGGCTCAAACTGGTCGTAGACCGACCAATACGTTTCGCTGCTGCGGCTGATGAAAATGAACTCGTTTCCACAAACACTGTCTGTGGCCAGCACGTAGCACTGCGAAGGTGCCGGAAAGATGGAATCCGCAGCGGTGCCTCCGGTCAGCGCAAAGCGCAAAATGGCGCGGTTGATGGCCACTGTTCCCAGGTCTTCCAGGTTGGGTATCTCAATGCGCATGCTGTGTCCGGCAAGTCCGGAGAGGTACACCAGGCTGTCAGTCGATGTATTTCCGCAGCTCTGCGGAATGGCCTGGCCAGTAGTGTATTGATGGGTGTAGTGCGCTACTGTAATGGATGAAGTACCGACGGGAAAAACCACGACGCTGGTGTCTGTATTGACGGGGGAAATGGCCCGGTAGTATAAGTTCAACCGCGAGACCACATTGCGGGGGTTGACGCGGAAAAAACCGCGCGAAAATCCGCTCAAGGTATCCGGCACGATGAACAGGCCGGGCAGCCAATTTTGGAACGACGTGTCATTGGACAGTTCCGGTTGGCCTGCCAAGTTGAAGAGTTGCTGCCCAAAAGCGATGTCCAATGGGATTCTGACCTGTGGCGGTTGGAGCACACCGCCCACCGTTACGCTATCACCCACGGCAGGCAGAAAACTGAGCCGCTGGCCTACCCGAATCGGATCGACGGTAAAATCGCGATCAGCGTTGTAGACGGTTGCCGTTTCCATTTCCTCCGTCATGCGGTAAACGGAAATGTTCTGCGGCACGGTTTCATCGCCGTAAAATCCGGTGAGGGAAAGGCTCAATACCAGCGAGTCAAACACATAAACGGTCGCCCCGGTGTCAGGCGTAAAATCCAGGTTGTTGGTGGACAGAATAAACTGGGTGTACAAACCGGCAGTAGAACGGCCAAAAACCAGATCGTCATCACTGCCGATCAGGTTGTCCAGCAAATTTGTGGCGTAAACCGAATCGCTGCGCACCGTGTAGGTATGTATCGTAAAGGTGTCTGTCAGCGCGGTTAGGAGGTCACCATCGCCCAGCAAATCCCTCCCGATGCCCGTGGGCTCGTTGCAGGATGCCATGGCCAGCAGAAAGGCGGCGAAGGCCGCAGGCAGAAGGCGGAAAGCGGGCATTGGTTCCAGGGAAATTTAGCAGCGGGGAGAATGCGACAGGATGAGAGCCTTGGTCACTTGCCGCCCAGCTCTTCGTAAAAGTTCTGGTAAGCGCTCAGGTAATCTTCGCCGTTAAGGAAAGGCAATACGGGCTTGCCTAGTTTTTTCAGGGAGCCGTTCATTTCGGCGTCCATCCCCGCATTGCCCAGAATAACGCCGTCGGCATAGGCAATACCGCCCATGGTCAAGGCCGCATTGTCCAGCTTTTCGAACACCTTAAGTTCCTTGCCGCCAATGGCATCGTTGATGAGTGCTTTTACCATGAATTCCTCCGATAACGTCTCGGTAAAGGAATTCTTGTACACCGAGTAAACTACTTTGGTGCTGCGAAACACCGGATCGCCTTTGTAGGCTGTTTTTAAGTACAGCGGCACCAGGCTTGTCATCCAGCCGTGGCAATGGATGATATCCGGCGGCCAATCCATGCGGCGGATGGTTTCCAGGGCACCTTTGCAGAAAAAGATCATCCGGTCGGCATTGTCGTCGTAAAAAGCCTCTTTAGGGTCCCGGAAAACGGTCTTGCGCTTGAAAAAGTCGTCGTTGTCCAGAAAATACACCTGCATTCTGGCGCCAGGAACAGACGCTACCTTGATGATCAAGGGGTAATCGTCGTTGTCTACAATGATGTTCATACCGGACAGGCGAACCACTTCGTGCAGGCGATGCCGCCGCTCGTTGATGCTTCCGAAACGAGGCATCAATACCCGGATTTCCATTCCGTTGTCCTGAATGTATTGGGGAAGCTGGCGGGTGATCTCCGCAATTTCCGTAGCCACCAGATACGGCTTCATTTCCTGGGTCAGGATGAGCACTCGTTTCTTATCCATGTATGGGGCGATTGACTAACTTGCGGCCTTTGGGAAAGGCGCTGTCCGACGTGCAAAAATACAAAAAAGAACGCATTGGTCCACCACGGCAAGGCGGCAATGGTCTGTCTGACGCAAAAGACGGCCCTTGCAGAATTCGTTGAGAGACAACGAAAAGGGGGAGCTACCTTAGGTTTCGTGCCCACAATGGGGGCCTTGCACCAAGGCCATTTATCGCTGGTTGACCGCAGCGCGCTAGAGTGCGATTGCACCGTAGTGTCCATTTTTGTGAACCCTACCCAATTCAATCAGGCCGAGGACCTGGTCCTTTATCCCAGACCGTTGAAGGCGGATATGGCTCTTTTAAACGTTTCTTCCTGCGGCGCGCTCTTTCTGCCCTCCGTGTCAGAAATCTATCCGGGAGGGGCCATCGTGCAGCAGCAATGGGACTTTGCCGGCCTTGACAAAGGCTTGGAAGGGCAGTTTCGCCCCGGGCACTTTGACGGGGTGGCGCAGGTGGTCAAAATCCTGCTCGAATGTGTGCAGCCGGATGTCTTGTACCTGGGCCAAAAAGACTACCAGCAGTATGCTGTAGTTCGAAAAATGGTGGAACTCGAGCAACTTCCGGTGGATGTCCGCGTCTGTCCAACCATCCGCGAGCACGACGGACTGGCCATGAGTTCCCGAAACGTGCGTCTGAGCGTTCAGGAGCGCGCGCAGGCCACAGAATTGTCCCGCACGCTCTTTGCCCTCCGCGATCAGCTTCAGGGGGCAGGTTCTTGCCTGCCGGACATGCTGGCACAGGCGCGGACCTGGCTCGCCGCAAGGCCGGGAATTACCGTCGAATATTTAGAAGCAGTGGATGCCGAAACCCTGAGTCCCGTGCAGCATTGGAACCGAACCACCACGGTACTGCTCTGCGTCGCCGCTTGGTTGGGGGGAGTCCGTCTGATCGACAATGTTTTGGTCAGCCACGCTGGTTGACCCGGTACTTATCCACCGAAAGCAAAGTTTCTGCCGCTTAAACCGCCAGCGATGCGGGGAATGCTATTTTTGCCGCGCATTCGGCAGCCATCAGGATGATGGCCCACACCGCGAGCAGGCTAACCCTTTTCTTTCTCCATCCGTATCCCTTAACTCTTGAAAGCAATAGCCATAAAGATGCTCAAACCTGCCATTTTTCTGGCGTTGGGCGTCTTCATTCTGTGGAAGTTAGTGGACGGCATGAGCGAGGAAGTGCGCACACAAACCGTCGAAGCGCTTCGCCAGGCCAAATACGGTTGGGTGGTCCTTTCTATCGGTTGCGGCATACTCAGTCACATGAGCAGAACCCAGCGCTGGCGCATGCTGATTGAACCGCTTGGTCACTATCCGCGCTATGGGGTTACCTTTTTGTGCGTCATGATCAGTTATGTGGCCAATTTGGCGGTTCCGCGCTTGGGCGAAGTGCTCAAATGCACCTTCCTGAGCCGTTACGAGCGCATTCCGGCCGATAAAGTCATCGGTACCATGATCGCCGAGCGCTCGGTGGATGCCATCACCCTGGTGCTGGTCACCTTGGTCACGCTCGCCTTGCAATACAACAAACTCCGTGAATTCTTCCACGAAAGCGTCACCGCGCCCATGCAGGCTACGCTGGCCAGCAATCCGCTTCTGGGTCCAGGCTTGCTGATTGGCTTAGGGGTTGCTGTTGCGCTGGGCTGGCTGGCTTGGCGCAAAGTCCGCGATTCAGACCGTTTGGAGCGCTTTCGCGATGTGTTGCGCAATGTCAAAGAAGGGCTGACCAGCTTGCGGAGGGTCCGGAATCTGCCGCTGTTCATTTTTCATTCGGTGTTCATCTGGGCCATGTACTACGCAATGGTGGCTGTCGCCTTTCCGGCCCTTGTGGAAACAGCCGGTCTCGGATTCTCCGCTGGAATGGCTATTTTGGTATTCGGCTCGGTGGGGATTATCGCTACACCAGGTGGCATTGGAGCTTACCAGTTAATCGTCAGCGAAATCCTGGTCAAATTGTACGGCGTTGCCGAGGGAGGAGCTTTTGCTTTTGCCAACATCGTTTGGGGAGCGCAGACAGCCATGATCATCGTTTTCGGTCTCACTTCGCTCGCCATTCTGCCCCTCTTTCGCGTTCGGCATCAACCTGCATGACCCCTTTATGAGCAACCTCCTTTATCTGCAACAAAAAATCATGACGCCGGACAAAGCGGCGCATACCGTCCTCGGTTGGAAGCTGAAAAGTGCCCGCATCGGTTTCACAAACGGCTGTTTTGATCTTTTGCACGTGGGTCATCTCCACACCCTGATGCACACGGCAGATCATTCCGACAAAGTCGTGGTGGGCATCAACAGCGATGCTTCCGTCAGCCGGTTGAAAGGGGCTTCGCGGCCCTTGGTCAGCCAGGAACAACGGGCTCTTTTGCTGGCCGCTTTTCTCTTTGTAGACGCGGTGGTCATCTTTGAACAAGACACCCCGCTTGAACTCATTGGCCTGTTGCTCCCGGATCTGTTGGTTAAAGGAGGAGATTGGGCCGAAAAAGACATTGTTGGAGCCGATCTGGTCCGCCAGTCCGGCGGTGATGTGCAAGTGGTGCCTTACCTGACGGGTTGGTCCACAACGGAATTGGCGCATAAAATGGCGCAGTTGTAGCAAACCAGCCCCCTTCCCCGGTTATTTCCTGGTTGTTTTGAAACAAGCCGTCGTAGCTAACTTTGGCCCGCTCTCGTTCTCCTGAATTTTCCCTCAATTCTCCCTGCATGTATTTCGATCTTTCCGAAGAGCACCTGATGATCCAGAAAGCTGCCCGCGATTTTGCGCAGCAAGAGCTAAAACCCGGTGCCATCTACCGCGATTCCACCATGACCTACCCTGCCGAGCAGGTAAAGCGAATGGGGGAATTGGGCTTTCTCGGCATGATGGTCGATCCTAAGTACGGGGGTGGGGGAATGGACACGCTCAGCTATGTGCTGGTTATGGAAGAATTGTCCAAGGTGGACAACTCCTGCTCGGTTATTGTTTCGGTCAACAACTCGCTCGTCACCTGGGGACTGGAGCAGTACGGCAACGAAGACCAGAAGAATCGCTACTTGCGCCAGTTGACTTCTGGCAACACGGTCGGTGCCTTTTGCCTTTCGGAGCCCGAAGCCGGTTCTGATGCCACCAGCCAGCGCACAACGGCGGAGGACATGGGCGATTACTACTTACTGAATGGTACCAAAAACTGGATTACCAACGGCGGAACAGCCGGCGTGTACCTGGTCATGGCGCAAACCCGCGTGAACGCCGGTCCCCGTGGCATTAATTGCCTGATTGTGGAGCGCGGCATGCCCGGCTTTGACGTCGGCGCTAAAGAAGACAAGCTGGGAATTCGGGCCTCGGACACCCATACGCTGATGTTTTCCGATGTTAAGGTGCCTAAGGCTAACCGGATTGGCGAAGACGGTTTCGGGTTCAAGTTTGCTATGAAAACGCTTGGAGGTGGGCGCATCGGAATCGCCGCGCAAGCCTTGGGCATTGCCGCCGGAGCGTTTGAATTGGCTACCGATTACGCTAAGCTACGCCGTGCTTTCGGCACCGAGATTGCCAACCACCAGGCTATTCAGTTCAAGTTGGCCGACATGGCCACCCAAATTGAAGCCGCCCGTTTGTTGGTGTACAAGGCAGCCTGGTTGAAAGACAACGGATTGGACTACACGACCGCTTCGTCGATGGCCAAGTTGTTTGCCTCTGAAGTGGCCATGCGCACTACCGTAGAAGCTGTGCAGGTTCACGGCGGTTACGGATACGTCAAGGAATATCATGTAGAGCGCCTCATGCGCGATGCAAAAATTACGCAGATTTACGAGGGAACATCAGAGGTACAGCGGATGGTGATTAGCCGCGGTGCTCTGGCTTAAAAACTAAAGGGTTTTCAGAAGCACCCTCTAAGCAGAAAACGAGGTTCCGCAACCACAGGTTGCGCTGGCGTTGGGGTTGTTGAAGGTGAATCCCCGGTTGTCCAGGCCTTCTGAATAGTGAATCTCCATGCCGTCCAGATAGAGGGCGTGGGCCGGATCCATGAGGACGCGAATGCCTTCGCAATCAAACTCCTGGTCATTTGGTCCGGCCTGGTCAAAATCCAGCAGATAAGAAAGGCCGGAGCAGCCGCCTCCCTTCACCCCGATCCGCAGCGCTTTGCCAGACTCCACACCGCTGCGGCTGATCAAGGATCGGATCTCCCCCAATGCCCCTTCTGTGAAGCGGACCGGGCAGGCAACCGAAAGGGTTTTCAATGAACTCATGACGCTAAATTACGCCTAAACAACCTCTCCAGGCAATCCCGATTGACCGGCCAGGGCATGTTTTCAACTGGCCACCCCCACAGCGGCCCTTCGCCCGAAAGAGGCATTTTCAACATTGGTGAGGTAACCCCAAGAGTTTGCCTGCGTTAAATAAGCGTTCTTTAGCCCAAGAATACCCCGTTCCTATGGAGATCAATCCCTTCTTGCAAATTCTGTTGTACACGATACCCGCCTTGGTGGTTTTTTTGGTAACCTACCTGTCGCTGCGCCTCTATCTGCAGAAGGAATACCGGCTTAAGCAGATTGAGTTGAAAATGGCGGGTATCCGCGAAGCCAGGCCGGTCCGATTCCAGGCCTATGAGCGCGTTGCGCTTTTGCTGGAGCGGATTGCTTTGAACAACATCCTGCACCGGGTGCGAAAGACCGATATGACAGTGCGGGATTTCCAGTTGGCCATCCTGTCTAACATTCGTTCGGAATTCGATCACAATGTCACCCAACAGGTTTACGTGTCCATTGAATTGTGGACCGCAGTCAAGGCGGCCAAAGAAGAGGTCGTCAGCATCGTCAACCGCGTTGCCTCGGAGTTGCCACCTCAGGCACCGGGCATTGAACTGAGCAAACGCATCTTTGCCCACATGATCGACACCGAAGACAAAACTCCGACCCAACGCGCACTGGACGTTTTGAAACGCGAAGTGATGGAATTGTATTGAGCAAGTATTTTGACAACTTTTTAGTGGAAAACGGGTGGAAAAATTTTTACTAAATTTTATTTTCCCACTACCAAAACAGCGCGTATTCCTGTGGCACTACTATTTTGGTGCATTAATTGTTGAAAGCCATTTAGTAATGCACACAAGCAAACCGCGCGCCAGAAACATCTGTTCAACTTCGTCCATTTTTCTCCACGTTTTGCCCCGCGCAATGTGGAATTTCTTCCTAGTTTAGTCCACCGTTTGGCGTTGCCGCGGGCGTTCGGTTAATAAGTTGGCGTTTCGAGAAGTGATGGACCGTATCTTATCCACATCCAGCTCCTTTCTCTGCCAACAAGTTGATCACTTTCTTAGATTTTAAGCATCTGACCCTCTCTCACAGGATGGTCTGGTTGTCAGTAGAAAGCGTACCCGTTGCCGGGTAGCTTCCGCTCGCGACCAGGTCGTTCAGGGTTTGCCATGCCAATTGCTCAGGAACACGCGCCCAATACAATGCCAAATGGTATGCACTACCGCTATTGGATAACCTGATTAACCTGAACGAGCCGGATGAGTAAATCACATGACAACGTATGGACCAATTGCCTCGAAATCATCAAGGACAACGTCAGCCAGCAAAGTTTTCGCACCTGGTTTGAGCCTATAAAGCCGGTTTCCCTCCACGAAAACATCCTGACCATCCAGGTTCCCAGCCAGTTCTTCTACGAATGGTTGGAAGAGCACTACGTTAGTCTGCTGCGCAAGACCATTAAACGGGAGATGGGCAAAGAGGCGAAGCTGGAGTACCAGATCATCGTTGAAGGAGGTTCGGCCAGTGGCCGTCCTTATACAGTCAACTACCCCAACTACAATTCAGGCGACTCGCAGAATCTGGAACTGGACCCGCCCATGGTCGTGGGCAATTCCATCAAGAACCCGTTCGTCATTCCAGGGCTCAAGAAGATCAACATTGACTCGCAGCTCAACCCGAACGCCAATTTTGAATCGTTTGTAGAAGGAGATTGCAACCGACTCGCCCGCTCTGCGGGGTACGCAGTGGCCGACAAGCCCGGTACCACCGCTTTCAATCCGCTCGTGATTTATGGCGGTGTCGGTTTGGGCAAGACCCACCTTGCGCAGGCCATCGGCAACATGGTCAAGCAGAAGTACAAGAATAAAACGGTTCTGTACGTCAGCAGCGAGAAGTTCACCAACCAGTTCATTGATTCGCTTAAGAACAACTCGGTCAACGACTTCATCCACTTTTACCAACTCATTGACGTCCTGATTATTGACGACATCCAGTTTTTTGCCAACAAGCAAAAGACGCAGGACATGTTCTTTCACATCTTCAACCATCTGCACCAGGAGAAGAAACAATTGATCCTTACCTCAGACCGCGCCCCCCGCGACCTGGAAGGAGTAGAGGAACGCCTGTTGTCCCGTTTCAAGTGGGGCTTGGCTGCAGACCTGACGGTGCCCGACTTTGAAACCCGACTAGCCATCCTGGAAAAGAAGATGTATGCCGACGGCATCGAACTACCCCGGGAAGTGGTGGAATTTGTGGCCTACAACATCAACTCTAATGTACGCGAGTTGGAAGGTGCACTGATCTCTTTGTTGGCGCAGGCGTCACTGAACAAAAAGGAAATTGACCTGGACCTGGCCAAAAAGATTATCAAGAATTTTGTCAAGAGCATCAGTCGCGAAGTTTCCATTGACTTCATCCAGAAAACGGTCTGCGAGTATTTTGACGTTCCGGTAGAAAAGCTTCGCGAGAAGACGCGAAAACGTCAGGTAGTCCAGGCACGTCAACTGTCCATGTTCCTGGCCAAGCATTTTACCAAAAACTCGCTCAAGGTCATTGGCAAGCACTTTGGAGGCCGGGATCACAGCACGGTCATTCACTCCTGCCAGGCCGTCCAAAACCTGATGGATACGGATGGCAAGTTCAAAGACAGCGTCTCTGATATCCAGAAGAAGATTCAGATGAGCATTAGCTGACGGGCATTTGTCTTCAACATTTTCAAGCAGCAGTTTGCTGTGTCCCTTCTTTTGCTGGGCTAGCAGAACGGCTAAGTCAACGATGCCTGGTACGCCTCATGAAGTAAGTTAATGTTTGGAGTCATCTTCCGTAAACTTCCCTTGTAAAGAGTGATTAGACATATACTTTATAAATTGCCTTATGGCTGGTTGGGGAAATATTTCGTAGTTTAGCTGTATCTCCATTTTATTCAGATGTCTCACTTGGTCTAAGGCAATACAGCCTTGGTAAGGTTTACGCTGTTTTTATGAGCGTTGATGTCTGGTCCAAAACAATTTTTTTGATCAGCACACTCGACATAATTATATTTATAGCATACATTTTATTGATGCTTGGCGTGGGGTATCACTTTTACCGCAGCAATGAATCGGAAGAGGACTATTTCATAGGCGGACGCAGCATGGGCCCCTGGCACATTGGGTTTTCAGTGGTAGCAACCGATGTTGGTGGCGGTTTCTCCATTGGGCTTGGAGGGCTGGGTTTTACCATGGGAATTGCTGGTTCCTGGATGTTGTTCACCGGATTACTGGGCGCATGGCTGGCTGCTTGTTTACTCATCCCAAGGGTTTACCGGCTGTCTGGGTTTTCCAAACTGAGCACCTTCCCCCAAATTTTCCAAAATCTGTTTGGCAAGTGGCCGGCTTTTCTGGCTGCTGTGATTTCTCTGATAGGATACCTGGGCTTTACCAGCTCCCAGCTCTTAGCAGGCGCTAAATTAGCCTCCGGTACATTCCCAGGTTTCGGCCTTGTTCAGGCGTTGCTGCTGATGGGAATCATCGCTGTGGTCTATACCGTCATGGGCGGAATAAAGGCGGTCATTTACACCGACACAATTCAATGGATTATACTTTTGGCAGGGCTGATCTTTATCGGGCTGCCCATGGGGTTTATCGCCGTTGGAGGAATGTCAGGAATACAGGCAGCACTGCCGGCGAGAATGCTTAGTCTGGGAAACATAAGTCTTGTTCAGATTATCAATTGGGCCATTACCATCATTCCTATCTGGTTTATTGGGATGACCTTGTACCAGCGCATTTACGCGAGCCGAGATGAACAATCAGCAAAAAAGGCCTGGTATATAGCAGGACTTTTTGAATGGCCGGTCATGGCATTTCTCGGGGTTAGTTTGGGTCTTTTGGCGCGTGTTGCCGCAGAGCAGGGAATGTTTGAAGCATTGGGATACGGGGTAGGGGCATTACCGGATCCTGAGATAGGTTTGCCAATGTTGTTGAGTACTATTTTGCCTAGTGGCTTGCTAGGCCTAATGATGGCGGCCTACTTTTCTGCCATTCTGTCAACAGCAGACAGCTGCCTGATGGCGGCAGCAGGCAACTTGACCACAGACATCCTGCCCTTTCTCCGCAAAGGAAAGACAGGAAGAACGCTAGCCTGTTCCCAATGGGCGACCTTGATTTTGGGGATTCTGGCTTTGGGGATTGCCCTGTACCTGGAGAGTGTTTTGGAACTGATGTTGCTCTCTTATGCGTTTATGGTATCTGGGTTATTGATTCCACTTGTTGCCGGACTTTTCTTCAAAAAGGCCAATGCTACGGCAGCCATAGGAGCTATGGTGGCAGGAGGAGCAGTGACCATCGTTCTAACGCTAGCGAAAGTTGCCCTACCCTATGGCTTTGATCCCATTTTGTTTGGCCTGATAAGCTCCATAGGTGCATACACGATCCTGTACAAGGCCAATCAGTTAAAATCAAATTATGAAAATTCTTAGTTATACAACCCAGGCAGAACTCGACGACTCCGTAGCCGTCATTGTCGATTTCTTATTCAGTAGACTGGAGAACTTTGGCGATTCCAAGGTAGACATTGGAAAATGCCTCCAGTATGTCTTCGACCGGGGGGGCTCTATCACGATTGGTCGGTTGAACAGTCAAATAGCTGGAATTGTCGTGGTTAATGAAACCGGCATGAGTGGGTTTATCCCCGAAAACTTTTTGGTCTATGTGGCTGTAGAACAGTCCTTACGTGGCCAGGGCATTGGAAGACAATTAATGCAATACGTCATCGACAACACGAAGGGCAGTATAGCGCTGCACGTAGAGCCGGAAAATACGGCGCGAAAACTCTATGAAAAACTGGGATTCACCTACAAGTACCTTGAAATGCGATTGCACAAGCCATGATCAGCCGGGCAACTGTTGAGGTATTGACAGAACTGCGTCAAAAACTGCATCAACATGCGGAGTTATCCGGTGCAGAGTTCAAAACTCAGCAGATCATTCGCGGGTTTCTGGAGCAAAACTGCCCTTCCGCCGCTGTTACACCTATTGCGGAAACAGGATTGTTGGTTTCGTTTTCTACAACCGAATCTGGCCCAGGACTTTTGTTCCGATCAGACATAGATGCACTGCCCATTCTGGATCGCATTGACGCTGATTATCGTTCCCTCCAAAACGGTGTAGGCCACAAGTGTGGACACGACGGGCACGCCACCATCCTGTGCGGTCTTGCCTTGCATTTGCACGAGCACCCTCCTGAGGCGGCTCGGGTGTCCCTCTTATTTCAGCCTGCCGAAGAAACGGGCGAAGGGGCAAAACGGGTCTTAGCAACACTGCTGCAGGATCAACAACTTTTCGATTTTGTCTTTGCCCTGCACAATATACCCGGTGAGGAATTGGGCCGAGTGTTTTGTAAAGTCGGCCCAATCACCACCGCGGTCATTTCCATGATAATCACCTTGGAGGGACGCAGAGCCCATGCTGCGGAACCCTGGCATGCCATCAATCCTTCCCTTGCCATCGGGAACATATTGGCGGCAGCGCACTCCTTGGAGGAGCAAAACAAGCACTCGGATAATTTCGCAATTGTTACACCGGTTTACCTTCGGGTCGGGAGTCCGGATTACGGCATTTCCCCGGCAGATGCTGAACTGCACTTTACCCTTCGGTGCAAAGAAAGTCGATTGCTGGATGAGAAGGTGAACAAATTTCGAACCCTGGTCAACGACATTGCCCAACAGGCAAATCTGAGCGTGGATTACCACTATCTGCAGGCTTTTGAACCCTGCATTAACGAGCAAAAGGCAGTGGCGATGATCGCTGATGCAGCTGCTGGGGCAGCCCTTTCCCTTACCGAAATGGAAAGTTCCTTTAGCTGGGGTGAAGATTTTGGGTTGTTTACTCAGCATTTTAAAGGGGCATTGTTTGGAATAGGCGCAGGGGAAACGGTGGCACAGCTCCATGATGAAACCTATGATTTCCCGGATGCCCTGATCGCACCGGCTGTTGAAATGTTCAAAGCCATTTTAAAAAGCACTGCGACGTATCATGTTTGATCCTTCCTTCATAGAACTCAATTTTAACCACCTTAAGTCCAATCGTCAATTCTTATCGACGCTCTGTGGCCAGCCATGTGAACTTTCCATGGTGGTGAAAGGCAATGCTTATGGGCACGGTGTTCGCGAGTTAGTGCAGATGGCCGGGCACTGCGGGGTGAATCATTTTTCAGTATACAGCGCCGATGAAGCAGTAGAAGTTTTCGAAGCCACAGATGGACGGCCCGATATCATGATCATGGGCAGCATAGATAACGATGCCATTGGGTGGGCCATTCACAATAAGATAAGTTTTTATATTTTTGATCAGGAGCGGTTGGAGCGCGCGATCAATATGGCGAAAGGGCTAAAATCTAAAGTTAGTATCCATCTGGAATTGGAAACAGGGATGAATAGGACCGGGATGGATAAAGTGGGGTTGAACAAAGCACTCAAGCACATCAAGTTAAATGCGGAGTACGTACATATTGTAGGCACGTGCACCCACCTAGCGGGTGCAGAGAATGCGCGAAATTTTGATCGAATTCACAACCAGATCAAAACGTTTCACACGTTGCACCAACTTTTTTTTCAACACCAGGTCGATTCGGGTATAACACATACCAGTTGCTCCGCCGGGATGCTCAATTTTCCGGAGTACAATTTTGACATGGTGCGCGCCGGTATTCTGCACTACGGTTTTTGGCCCAACGAACAGACCCGGCATGCCTTCTTGACAAAGACAGGCCTGGAGCACAGTCCGCTGAAGCGTGTCATTTCTTGGAAAAGCCACATTATGGCGGTGCAACAAGTCAAGAAGGATGAATGGATAGGGTACGGCGAGAGCTACAGAGCGGAGCGCAATTCGCGCATAGCTGTGGTGCCAGTTGGCTATTCACACGGTTTTGATCGCTCGTTGAGCAATCTAGGAAGTGTTCTCATTCGGGGTGTCGCTGCACCAGTAGTTGGCATTGTCAATATGAATTGTATTTCAGTGGATGTAACGAAATGCTATGGTGCGGAACCTGGGGACGAGGTGGTGCTGATTGGCACCCAGGGCGGCGCAGAAATTTCGGTGAGTTCCTTCAGTGAAACGCTGCATGTACTCAACTACGAACTGTTGACTCGTTTGCCCCGTACCATTCCCCGAAAAATTATCAACAATGGCTTACCTCACCCTTCATAAAGAGAATCTCACCAGGAACTACGCGTTTTTGTACAATCAATTTCAGCGCCGAGGCATCGCTTGGGCGGTAGTGACCAAGCTCTTGTGCGGAAACAAGGAGTACCTGCGATTAATTTCAGCTTTAGGGGCCACCGAAGTATGCGATTCCCGTGTCAGCAACTTGCGCCTGATTAAGGAAATTAGCCCTGAAATCCAAACGGTTTACATCAAACCTCCCGCAAAGCGCAGTATAGCTAGTGTGATCCGCTATGCAGATGCTAGTTTCAATACGGAAATTCAAACCATCAAATGGCTTTCGAAAGAGGCAGTTGCACAAAACAAGTTGCACAAAGTGATCATTATGATCGAGTTGGGCGATTTGCGCGAAGGGGTTATGGGCGAAGAGCTCGTTGGGTTTTACGAGTCAGTATTTGAGCTTCCCAACATTCGGGTCACGGCCATAGGATCCAACCTCAATTGCTTGCATGGGGTCATGCCCTCCGAAGACAAACTCATTCAGCTCAGCCTCTATAAGCAACTTATTGAAGCCAAGTTCAATCGGGACATTTCCTGGGTTACCGGCGGAACATCGGTGGTGTTGCCCATGATGCTGCGCGGCCAATTGCCCAAAGGCATCAATCACTTTCGCATTGGTGAATCGTTGTTTTTTGGCAAAAATATAGTTGACAATGATGTACTGCCTGGCATGTCAGACGATGTGTTCAAACTTTACGCAGAAATTATTGAGTTGCACGTAAAACCAGTAATTCCCATCGGTATCCTCGAAGCAAATCCAAGCGGTGTCATCTATGAGCCCAATGAAGAAGATTATGGAAGAACCGCTACCCGTGCTATTCTCGACATAGGGCTGTTGGATATTTCCCCGGATTTTCTGATCCCTGACGATGAGAACATTAAAATTTTAGGGGCCAGCTCTGATATGCTGGTCATCGATTTAGGCGAACAACAACCAGGCTACAAAGTAGGCGATTTAGTGTCGTTCAGCCTTCGATACATGGGAGCATTGGGAGTCATGAACTCCAAGTACATTGATAAACGAATAGTCTGAAGTAGCATCATCTTCACAATTTTCGCGGCAGAACGCTAGGCGCAAAAAGAAGAAAGCCACTCGCGAGAGTGGCTTTCTTCTTTTAAGCGATCATCAGGCCTAAGCCTGCGTGTAGTTGATTAGTGTTGGACCACCACCATTTGTGGAGTCTCGATGCTGCCACCGTGCAAGAGGTACATACCATTGGGAATGTTTTGCACATCAAACGACATCGTGTTCGCACCTTCCAATACCTGCGTGTTCCAGGTAGCCAGGGTACGACCGCTCAGGTCGGTTAATTGGATGGGCAGTTCAGCAACAACAGAGCTGGTCCATACCAGATTCAAGGTGCTGGAAACCGGGTTGCTGACCTGCATCGAAGCGGTGCGCAGGGCAGGTACACTGAAGAGTGCTACAGATGAATACGGCGTCAGACTAGCTGGGGTCAAGTCGCAACCACAAGCTACGGCCCACTTGTAGGTGGCGCCAGCTTCCAGTCGAGCATAGGGAATAAAGGTTGAAGACACTTCGGCACCGGGAACGCGAATCTTTGTTGGAGCCGAACCCACCTTAGCACCTTGCACCAAACAACCCAGAGACTGGGATAGTGGGTTCCAGTTTAGGGTAACACCGGCACCACCGATAGTTGAAGATAGCCCGGAGGGAGCCGTGGAATTGTCACAGCCTAGCGGTGGTAGACCGAAGTAGATGTCATCCCACAGGTAAATCTTTTCACCAGCGGTGTTGCCGTCAACACCAAAGTTGAAGAATACCGAAGCTTTTGTGAAGCTGTAGGAAGGGTTCAGAATAGCTGTTCCGGTAACTTCGTTGTTGAAGTCAAACACGAGCGTTTCCCACCCGTTGGCTACCGTGTTGATCACATCGGTTTCCACGCTGCGGGTAGGATCGGTGGCATCTTCAATTTTCAAGCGAACTACAATACCGGCATTCGGCGAGTAAACGCGGATGCTCATTGTGCTTTCGGTAAACGTAACTGGAATTGGGTTTGCGAATCCAGCCGTAGTAGACATGGTGGTACCGGCAAAGAACTGTGCGCCAGGGCCTTTGGTGGTGCGGGCAACGGTGTTGCCGGCATCTTCAGGATCTGCTGCGAGTACGGTGCTGTTTCCCTCGAAATCGGTCAGGGTATAATCCACGCCGGGCTCGTCGAAAGTGATGGGCAGGTCAATAAGGACAATGCCCGTTCCGCCGCCGCCGATGAACGCCACATTATCCCACAGGTAGGTCTTTTCACCAGCCGTGGCACCGTCGGTGCCAAAGTTGAAGAAAATAGAGGCCTTATTAAAGGTATAGCTGATGTTCAGGGCAGCTGTTCCAGGGGCTTCGTTGGCGAAATCAAAGATCAGCGTTTCCCAAGTGTTGGCCACTGTGGTTACGGCTTCGGTTTCTACGCTGCGTGTTGGGTCAGCGGCATCTTCAATTTTCAGGCGAACTGGAATGCCAGCATTGGGCGAAAGGACCCGTACGCTCATGCGAGTGTTGGCGTTGCTCATGGCAATTGGGCTTGCCAAACCAGCGGGCGTGGACATCGTGGTGCCAGCCCAAAGCGGAGCGCTAACAGGCTTGGTGGTGCTCATGACGTTGTTGCCAGCGTCGAAGGGATCTGCGGTTAAGGCAGACATGTTGTCGCCAAAATCGGTCACCGTGTAATTCACGGCAGGGTTGTCCCAGGTGATGGGCAGGTCAATCGGGGCAAGCGTAAACACAAAATCGGTGACGATGTCATCGTAGTAAGAGGTTACATCAGCACCAGTGCCTGGAGCGCCAAAGTCAAAGAACAGCACCACTTGAACGTAGTTGAACCCACTGGCAGCCGTAAATGGCGGTTCAATAGATCCCAAGGTCATGTTGAAGGATACTTCGACCCATTGGTTAATGGCCGTGACGGGCTGTGTTTGCAACCAGTTTGCGCCTCCATTGGTAGAGCCTTCCAGTTTCAGGGAAACTGAACCAACGTGGTCCATCCAAACTTTCATCCGAACCTGGTTGTTAATGGCCAAGTTAACCGGGGTGGCTGGAGCGGGATTGCCAAAGCAGCCCGCAAAGGTCAGCGCGCAGCCGGTTTTAGTAAAGGATCCTACATTGGCACTGGTGTTCAGCCCCGAGGCATCCGGATTAGCCAGCAGGCCTGTGTTAGCACCGTCCAGGGTGCAGTTGCCGAAATAGGTGAACGGGTTGGTTGTTCCAGGGGTTTCGTGGTCAAGAATGACCGTTTGTCCCCATGTTGTCCAGGGTAGAAGCCCCAGAACAATCAGATAGCATAATTTTCTCATGTTGGTAAAACTTTTTAAAACGTTTGTCCCAATGTCTTGAGAATCAGGATACATCTTGACATATCGTCCTACATCATGACTACATCAGTTAATGTTTTTCTTTTAGAATACTGGCAACCGCTACACTATCACTACATCAGCGCCTGCAAAGCACTTGCCAGACTACAGAAATTCGCAAAAAGCGAAAGGGCCACCCGAAGGTTGACGCATAGAAGCGGAAAAAAGCGGAGCCAAGAACTATGAATGCCTGAGGGCAGAGTCCTTGCTGGTTGGCATCCCGCGTCGCTCGTCCACCTTCCGGCTCTTGCGGATATCAACCGCTACCACCTTGTACTCCGGGCATTTGGCTTCGGTGTCGCAAACACTGGAGGTGAGTACATTGATCATTAGTTCCGGAAAGTGAAAGGTGGTGCTCAACACGCCCGGCTTGACCCCATCGGTGATCATGGCGCGAATATCCACTTTGCCCCTTGCGCTGGACACACAAACCCATTCCCCGTCCGAAATTCCTTTAGCCGAGGCATCCAGGGGATGAATCCAAAGCACATCTTCCTGGTGAATCACGGCATTGGCCGTTCGCCGGGTCATGGTGCCACAATTGTAGTGTTCCAGATCGCGGTTGGTGGTCAGGATATAGGGAAAGGCCTTGGCGTTCTCCAGCAACTCCGGGCTCTCTTCAAAACCTTTGAAGGCCAGTCGGCCCTTGCCAATTTTGAACTGCTCGGTGTGCAGCACTGCCGTGCCTTTTCCGTCTGCGCCGAAGGGCCACTGCACGCCATTTTCACCCAGGCCTTCCCAGGTGGCTCCGGCCATGAACGGCACGATGCGCGAGATTTCCTCCAACACCGCTTTGGGATCGTAGTCGGGCTGCGCGTAGCCCATCGCCTGCATGATGTCCACGACTATCTGCCCGTCAGTTTTTGTGCCGGGCAACGGGGGAATGACTTGTTGTACGCGTTGCACCCTTCGTTCCGCATTAGTAAAGGTGCCGGTCTTTTCCAAAAAGGAAGCGGCAGGCAAGACTACCGTGGCCGCTCGCGCTGTATCGGTCATAAACAGTTCCTGCACCACCAACAGATCCAGGGCTTTTAGCGCAGCGTTGACCTTGTTGGTATTGGGATCAGTCTGCACCAGATCTTCGCCCATGACCCACAGCGCTTTAAAGCTGCCCTCCAGCGCGGCATCGTACATCTCCGGAATCTTCAGGCCCACCTCGCGCGATAAACTGGCGCCATAAAAGCTTTCGTACTTAGCATGCACTTCCGGCAGGGTCACATCCAGGTAGCCGGCGCCCTGGTGCGGTTGCACCCCCATGTCGGCCAGGCCCTGAACGTTGTTTTGGCCGCGCAGCGGGTTGACGCCGACACCCCGCCTGCCAATGTTTCCGGTAATCATGGCCAGGTCGGCAATTTGCATGACGGTGAAAGTGCCCTGGCGGTGTTCGGTCACGCCGAGGCCATGAAAGCTCATGGCCGCGGAGGCCCGCGCGTAGCACAGCGCAGCCTCACGCACCTGCTCCTGCGGCACTCCATGTATCCGTTCAAGTTCGTCCAGGTCCAGCGCCTTGAGCGAACGTTCAAACTCTGCAAAGCCCTCCGTGCGCGATTCCACAAACTTCTGGTCCACCAAACCTTCATCCAGGATGTAGCGGCACATCATGTTGAGGATGGCCACATTGGTGCCTGGCCGCAGTTGCAGGTGATGCGCGGCGTAGCGGGTTAACTCTGTTTTTCGCGGATCAATGACAATCAGCGGAACGCCTTTCATGGCGCGCTGCTTGATTTTGGCCCCGGTAACGGGATGCGCTGCCGTAGGGTTGGCTCCAATGACCAACATGCAGGTGGTGTAGCCGATGTCCTCCACGCTGTTTGTGGCCGCACCCGTTCCAAAGGTTCGCTGCATGCCCAGAGCAGTCGGGGAATGGCATACCCGCGCGCAGCCGTCAATGTTGTTGGTGCCTATGACCGCGCGGATGAACTTCTGCATGAGGTAATTCTCCTCATTGGTGCAGCGCGCTGAAGATATTCCCCCGATGGAATCTGCGCCATGCTCCGAGCGGATTCTCTTTAGCGAATCGGCAATGAAGGCGTAGGCTTCGTCCCAGGTTGCAGGTTCCAATGCGCCATTTTTACGGATGAGTGGCGTGCGAAGACGATCAGGATGGTCGTAAAAGCTGAACGCGTAGCGGCCTTTCAGGCAGGTATGGCCCTGGTTTACTTCCGCTTCATACGGCGCCTGAATGCCAAGAATTTCTGGCCCGGTTGAAGCCACTTCCAGGTTGCATCCTACGCCGCAGTAGGTGCAAACCGTCCGGGTTTTAGTCGTGGCCTGGATTGCCTTACTCTGAAAAACATCCGAGATAGCCGACGTGGGGCAGGCCTGCGCACAGGCCCCGCAACTGACACAATCCGATTCGGCAAACGACACGTTGGCTCCTTTGACAATGTGTGCATCAAATCCCCGTCCGGCCATGCTCAGCACAAATTGTCCCTGCACTTCGTCGCAGGCGCGCACGCAGCGAGAGCAGTTGATGCACTTGCTCATGTCGGAGGTCATGTAGGCATGGCTCAGGTCCTTTTTGCGGTCGGTGTGGTTGGCTCCCGCCGGGTAGCGGACCTCCCGAATGCCCACGCGCGCTGCCACATCCTGCAATTCGCAATTGCCGTTCACTTCGCAGGTCAGGCAGTCCAGCGGGTGGTCGGTGAGCACAAGTTCTACGATGTTTCGGCGCAATTTGCGAACGGACGCAGAATCTGTAATTATATATGAATTTAGTGAAATTGGCGTGTGGCACGACGCGACCGTTTTGCGCGGGCCGTCCTCTTGCATAGCCACTTCTACGCTGCACACCCGGCAGGCGCCGTAGGGCTCCAGGTTGGGCGCATCGCAAAGCGTCGGTACCGGATCAGGGCCCATGTGCCGGCGCAGGAAGGCCAGGATGGTTTCGCCGGGCATCGCTGTTGCGGGCTGGCCATTCAGGAAGGCGCGCGTCGTTACCGCTTTAGCTGTAGTTCCTGGAACATAAGCTTCGCTGTGGTATGCGGGATTGGGCAGGCCTGCCATGGAGGGTCAGTTTTGTAAGTCTTATCAGGATAAATCCGGGCTAAAGTACGGGGCCAATTCTTGAGGGAAATGCTGCAGCGCGTTGCGCACCGGAAGCGGCAAGCCACCTCCCAGCGCACAGAGCGAACCTTTTTCCAGCGTGTCGAGCAAATCCAAAAAGAGCTCGCGGTCAATTCTGGTGTCGGCCGAATGGGTTGCGTATGCCCCAGGCATGCCATTGGCAGCGTAGGTAGGGTTCGCGTTTGTGTGTTCTGCGCCAGCCGCCCCAGCCACGCCCGACGCGCCCGTTGCCCCAGGCATGCCCGTTGCCCCAGCCACGCCAGCCGCCCCAGCCACGCCAGCCGCCCCAGGCATGCCCGTTGCCCCAGCCACGCCGCGAGCGCGCCGCAACAATTCCTGGCCGCGCACGGAACCCAAGCGGCAGGGAAAACATTTGCCGCAACTCTCGTGTGCGGTGAATTGGAACAAGTGTTCCAGATACTGAATCAGGGGAAAGCGCTCCGGGATACAGAGCACCGAACCGTGACCCAGCAAAAAGCCGTTCTCGGCAAACGATTCAAAGTCAACCGTCAAGCGGTCCGTATGGCTGACCGGAACCAGGCCCCCGAGCGGACCGCCGATGTGCAGGGCTTTAACCGGGTGCCGGAAGCCACCGCCCATATCTTTTAATACGGTGCTGAGCGGTGTACCCATTGGCACTTCATACACACCGGGCTTGCGGAAATGCCCGTCCAGTGAGAGCAACTTGGTGCCCGTAGACCGACCGCGGCCCAGCGCAGCGAAAGCCGTTCCCCCGTTTTCTAAAATCCAGTGGAGCGACGCAAGCGTTTCCACATTGTTTACTACGGTGGGCAACCGGAACAAACCTTCTGTTGCGGGGAAGGGAGGGCGGATGCGCACTTCGGGACGCTGCCCTTCGATGGAGGCGAGCAGCGCGGTTTCTTCGCCGCAGATGTACGCACCTTGTGCCGCGATGATTTTTACGCGGAAGCGAAAGCCGCTGCCTCGGATGTTGTCGCCGAGCCAGCCGCGCTGTTCCAGTTCTGTCACCGCTTGCCGCATGATGGCGATAGATTCGGGGTATTCGCCGCGGATGTACAGCACGCCGGTACTGGCTCGAGCGATGAAGCCAGCAGCCATCAGGCCAAACAACACGGCGTGAGGCCGTTGTTCCAACAGGTAGCGATCGGTATAGGCGCCGGGATCACCTTCGTCGGCGTTGCAGACCACGAAACGCTCTGTGGCTTCGGTGTTGCGGCAGGTGTCCAGTTTGATGTGCATTGGGAAGCC
>CAYSDI010000006.1:0-58215 GCA_964429745.1 uncultured Chitinophagales bacterium
GGCCGGAAGAGCCGGATTCGGGATCCGGGCTTGCTCCAGGTGAAAACAGTTCGGCCATGATTAAAGCACGTTCAGCGCCTGCTCTTTAATTTTCTCCAATTCATCTTTCATTCGCACTACCTGCTGCTGAATGAACGCTTCGTTGGCTTTGGACCCAAGGGTGTTGATTTCGCGACCCATTTCCTGGCTAATGAAACCCAACTTTTTGCCGGCCTCCTGCTCGTCGTGCAACAGCGTTTCGCGGAAATAGCTCAAATGGCTGGACAGGCGGACCAACTCTTCGTTGAGATCCAATTTCTCCAGATAGT
Organism: uncultured Chitinophagales bacterium; assembly: GCA_964429745.1. GTDB lineage: Bacteria > Bacteroidota > Bacteroidia > Chitinophagales > BACL12 > WGOA01. The sequence continues at coordinate 309 of CAYSDI010000006.1, forward strand.
ATATTAATTCCTGTTCGAAACGGTTTTGGTCCACTTTGCCGGGGCCCAGCGTTTCCAACAACTGCTGTTCCAGTTTTTGCCGCACGCGCAGCAGCCTATCGCCGCTGGAGGCGGTGATGGAAGCCGTGAGCGCTTCGATAGCTTCCAGCCGGGCATTCATGTCTGCGACCAGATTGGCCCCTTCCTGGGCCCGGAAGGCCTCAAAGCGCGTCAACGCCGTTTCAATCGCCTCCGCAGTTTTGCCCCAAAGTTCCTCAGCATCCAAAGGCTGCCCCGGCACCGTGACGTTTGGCAAGCGCATGATGACCGACATCAGATCGTGGGTGTGCAGGTCCAATTCGCGGCCCAGCGCCTGCAATTCGCGGTGGTAATACCGGATAGCATCGGCATTCAACTCCTGCCGCTCGTCCCCGCCAAGCGATTCCAACGAAATGGTCAGGTCTACTTTTCCGCGCATGACACGCGTTTGCAATTGCTTGCGCAGTGCCATTTCCTGGTAGCGAAACTCCTGAGGCAGGCGCACCGTCAGGTCCAGAAATTTGTTGTTCAACGACCGGACTTCGACGGTCACTGTGTGAACACCCCACTCGAGCACTTCGCGCCCGTATCCGGTCATTGATCGCAACATGGGCGTGAAATTAAGATTTTTGCGCAGGCACAGTGGCGGGCGAAGGGCTCCCCTGCCAAAGGCGACCCGGTTGGCTAACCAGCCAGACCCCCGCTCCGATCATTACGCCGCTGCCCAACATAGACCAATGCAGCACGTCGTTGCCGCTCAGCACCGCAATCAGCGTGGCGATTAATGGCTGGGTGTAAATGTAGATGCTCACCACCGACGCGTTGACCTCTTTGAGGGCCAGCATGTTGAACAGGTAGGCCAAAAAAGTGCTGCCCACCAGCACAAAGAGGATGGACCACCAGACTTCTGACGGCAAAGCCGCCCATTCAATCTGGGGCAATTGTCCGGCACCAACGGGCACCACCGCAAACAGGCCAAAAAAGAAAACCCAGGTCACCACCGTAACCGGGTGGTAGCGCTGCATAAGCGGTTTGACCAAGGCCAGGTAAATGCCGTAAGACGTGGCGTTGACCAGGATGAGCAGGTCGCCGGTGAGGCTGGCTGTGCGCGAAGAAGGGCCGGCACTCTGGCCCACCAGCCAGGCGAGCCCTGCGGCCCCGAGCAGAATTCCGGCGCCCTTTCGAACCGTTATGCCTTCGCGACCGCTGATCCAGCCCACCAGCAGCACCAGCAACGGCGTGGCGATCATAATCAGCGAAGCGTGGATTTCGGAGGTCATGTAGAGCCCCTGAAAAAAGCAAAGCTGGTTGATGGCCACCCCAAAAAGACCGCAGAGCGCCAGGAGGGGCATGTCCTTTCGCTCTACTTTTTCGCGAATGAACATGCGCTGGAACAACGCGAACAAAATCAGGGCCACAATAACCCGAAGCACGATGAAGCCCAGCGGTGGTATCCAGCCGTTGAGCGCAATTTTGGCAATGTGGTAGTTGACCCCGTAAAGGAGGTTGGCGCCCAGCAGGTAGAGGTGAGGTCGGAAGCGCAAAGGACGTTTTGAACTACTCTATCGGGTGCTTATAAAAATACCAGAGACGAGGCTCAACCAATTTTTAACACCAGAGTTTACTCCTGTAAATGAGGATGCTAAAAATTGGGCGTAACGAAGTATCTGGTCTTTTTAAAGGCACCCTTAAAAATCGAGGCTGAGACTAAAGTAATAGGTCGGATCAAGGACTTCGCCGGTGTCCAGCCCCCACGCCATATCAAAGCGAAGGAAGTACCCAAAAATCAACGTGCGAGCGCCAAATCCATAGCCAAAGACAACCGGGTTCTGGAAATAGTTCACCGTAGTGGTAATGGGCCCGTTTACGTTGACCACCGTGTTGAACCGGTCTTCGTCATCAAAGGGCAACGCGCCCTGCCAGGCCGAACCGGCGTCAAAGAAACCGACCATCTGGAAATTGCGGATGAGCTCGGAGCGAATGGGCTTGTTGAGCAGGTAGCTGAACAAGGGCACGCGCAACTCTGAGTTGAGTACGGCATAGCTGCTCCCGTTGCGGGCGTTCTGGTCAAAGCCCCGCATATTTGTAGCCAATGTCTGGAACGCGTAGTTGACGTTGGGGTCAACCACCGTTTCCGTATTAAAACGGGCACCGATCCAGGAATCCACCCCGCCCAGGTAGTAGATCAATTTGCTGGCTCCAAAGGAGGAAGCTCCGGCAACCCGGTTGGCCCAAATGATGTTTCGGTGCACGCGCAGATAGTGGCGGGCGTCAAGTCCGACGACGCCCAAAAATCCGTCGTCGAAACTCACGTCTATCTGATCGGTCACATTGACTTCAAAGCCTTTGTGCATTTCTGTCCACACTTTCCAGCGCAATCCCAAAGGCAAGTTGGTGCCCAGCGAAATGGTGTTGTCCTGGACATACTCCACTTTGACGGAAACCCAGTCGTCTTTTTCGTTGGGCACGTTCAGGCTGAACTCGTCAGACGAGAGAAAATTGATCTTGTCGTTGCGGTAGGTCGCGTAACCCCGAACGCTGCGCATAACATCAAAAGGCCACGACAGCGTAACTTGTGCCAGGTTGGTTTTTACCCGCGCGTTCAGCGGGTTGTTGGTCAGCGGCCGAACATCATAAGCCGTGCGATTAGCGGAGTAGTAATACATGAACTCGCGGTCTAGTCGGCGGCGAAAATCCTGGTAAGTGAGAAAGTACTCCGAGCCGTTAAACGAAGTGGGCAACCGGAATCCGCCAATGAAACGGTGGTCTTCAAACAAGTCGGCAATGGAGACGGTGAACAAGCCGCTCAAATCCGGTTGCGTAAACTGGCCCCCTCCGGCGCGGAAACTCTGGTAGCGGTTGATGAACAGGCTGTTATCCAATTGCGTCGTCACGGCTTCGGTGGCAAACTGCACGCGGTAGGGCCGGATATTGCCGCGCCGGAAAGGCTCACCCCGATAGACCAGGTTATATTCGCCCGGTCCGTCCGGCACTTTGGCTGTCGGGGCCACTTGGGCACCGGGTATGGCTTTGATTTCAACCGGGGGAAATTCGCTCTGGAACCAGTACGACGGCTCGTCTTCTTCAACGGGTTCTGGTTCAGTGGGCTGTTTTTTAGGCGGCTTTTGTTGCGCCAGGCCATCGCCGGTTGTGCCGTTGCTACCCGGGTTTTCCGGACGCGTAGCCAGAAGGTCTTCCGGCAACTTGTGCAAAAAGAATTCCGCCCTTCCCCCGACCATAAACAAATCTACGGAACGTCCTATTTTGGGAGCGGCGTTATGCGCTTGCAGGTTGCGGGCGAATTTGGATTGCGCAAAAACCACCGCCGTGTCGCGATAGACCGGCTTTCGCCAAACCGAATCAATCAGGCCTGCTTCCAAAAAGGGAGCCAGGTCATAGCGGGGCTGGAACGCCACGGAATCTTTGAAAAAGGCGGTTATGGCGGTGTAGGCGAAAACGCTGTCCAGGTAACCGGCAAAACGGTTGCGGATACCGTTGTCATCGCTGAGAAAACTGAAATGCAGATCGTCTAATTGCTGCGGTTGCCGTTCCTGAGCATCGGGGGTGCGCGTCAGGCGCAACAGGCTTTTGTTTGCCCCCTCGTCGTCGTAAAACCAGAGGTCCAGGTTGCCTACCGGCAGCACGGAATCCTCGCGCAGGTTCAACAAGGTGTCCCGTTGGCGGTTGGAGGCAAAAATGACCCCTTCGCGGCCATCCAGGCTGACCCAGGATGGGTCCAGATCGTCGTAGTAATCGTTGGTGATCTGCTGAAGCCGGGCATTGTTGACGTAATAGTAGTAGAGGTCGGATTGACCCTTGTTCATGGCCGAAATGACCAACTTGCGCGGATCGTTGGTAAACGCAATGGCGTGAATGCGCTGGAAGCGGGCAATCTCACTTTCTTCTTTTTCGCCGGTTTCCAAATCGTACAGGACAAGCCGGATTTTGGCTCGCTTTTCGTAGACAATGGCCAGCCGGCTTCCGCGCGAGTCCCAGGCTAACAGGGGATAAGAAAGATCGGTGGCCAGGCTAAGTGTGCGAAAGCCGCCGCGCTGAATCACTTTGGCTTTGCCCGGCGTCAGGTCTTCCGTGGCATCTGCGCTGGCTTTAGGAGCTCGGACTGGACGGGTTGAAGGCAACTTCAATTCCTGCAGGCGCACAGCATAGCGACCGTCATCGTCAGTTACGTAGGCCAAATGAGAGCCGCTGGGGTGCAACGTGGGGCTGTGGTAGTCCCAGCGTTTGCGGTATTTCTTGCCAGCCAGAACAGTAGAGTCCGGCTGGACCATGTTTTTGCTGCCCAGCGTGTATTGCGTGTCGTAAAAGGCCCGCCATTCTTCGATAACCTGGGGTACTGACGCCCCAAGCACGAACAGAAAGCCGTTTTCCAGGCTCCGGTTGACCCGGATCAGGTACAGCAGGTTGGGAATGTTGGAGGCTCCATACTTGTCGGCGATAAAATGCCAGAGCGAATGGCCGGCAAAACGCGCGTCGGAGCCTGTCAGCTTGCTGAATTTGTCATAGCGGCCGCTGGTCATGCCGTCGCGGAGCTGGTCGTCCAGTTCAGAGGTCCATTCCTGGCCCACATACGCCACCAGCCCTTCGCTGAACCACTCCGGAAGGTTAAGCAACACAGCGTTTTGCACAATTTCCTGCAAGCTGCCGCCAAAGACCATGTTCTCAATCAAAATCCGCGCGATGCCTTCGCGGATCTGCCGGCGCATATCGGCATGAGAACCGGTGAAATAGATGAAGAGCTTATTGCCGATGATGGCCGTGGTGCCGCCCGTGTTGTAGCTGGCCCCGGTTGACGCCCCAATGTTGGTCTGGTTAAGGTCGCTGATGGTGTTGTAAACAATGATGGAAATCTGCCGGTTGACCCGGTAATCCAGCATCTGTTCAATTTCAATAAGGTCTACTTCGGCCATTTGCGACGCAAAGCGCCCGAGCTGCTGACCGCCTGCGTTGAAATAGGTGTTAAAGTGCTCCGATTCGTAGTGCTGCCACTCAAATTCCTTGTACTGTACCCGGTTCTGGCCAAAGCGCTCCTGCGTGCCCTGGGCTTGGGCAGCAACAAAGGCCACAGAGGCCAGCATCAGACAAAGCGCTCGAAGCAGAATTCGGAACATAAGCGACAATACAAGGGGTACGCAGCGGCCGTTAAAAGTTACGTTTTTTGATCACCTGACTGACCCTTAGACGAGGAATTGGGCGGGGAATAAACCAATTGGCTCCACAAGGTCGGTTAACTTTGAGCGCCCGACGCTTTAAAACGCCGCTGCGGCAAGCCTGCAAGTTATCCTGGAAAATTACAGGGAACTGATTAGACAACGCAAGACCATGAACGCTATTGCGAGCTTTGTGTTCAGCCCATTTGCCGAAAATACTTACGTCATCGCCGATCCCGGTGGCACCTGTGTCATTATTGATCCGGGTTGTTCAGATGCAGTCGAGCGGCGCGAGCTGGAGGCTTACATCCTGGACAACCACCTGACGCCCGTCCACCTGCTCAATACCCATTGCCACATTGACCACGTGTTTGGCAACGCCTTTGTTGCCGCTCGCTTCCAGTTGGAACTGGCCAGCCACCGCGGCGAACAAGAAGTGCTCAACGCAGCGGGGCCCTTCGCCGATGCTTTTGGTGTTCCGTTCGAGCCCTCACCGGCCATCAGCCGCTTTTTGGAGCCGGGTCAGGTGGTCGAGTTTGGTCAAACGCAACTGGAGGTGCTCTTCGTACCAGGCCATTCGCCCGCATCCATCGCCTTTTACAACCGCAAGGAGGGCTATGTCATTGCCGGGGACACGCTTTTTGCGGGCAGCATCGGCCGCACGGATCTTCCCGGGGGAAGTGCCCCGGTGCTCCTGGCGAGTATCGAGCGCGAATTGCTCAGCTTGCCGGACCAAACGCGCATTCTTTCCGGCCACATGCAGGAAACCACAGTAGGGCGCGAACGGAAGAGCAATCCCTTCCTGTTGGCCTGGAAACAAGGTCTGCCGATCGGGTAGTGCTTTAGGCTGGGCGACCGGTTTGCCGATGTAGCGGCCGCTTACCGCACCAGGTTCAGGTAGGACTGTACGTCATCGCCCATGCCGTCCACTTCGACAATCACGAAGTACCTGCCCTGTGGCAAAGGCTGACCCTCGCGGTCCAGGCCGCTCCAGCCGTTGGCGTAGCCGCGCTGGGTAAAGACTTTTTGGCCCTGGCTGTTGAAGATCAGGATGCGGTTTTCCGGGAACTGCTCAATTCCGGGAATGACCAGGGGTTCGCCAATCCGACTGTCGCCGCGGGCAGGCAGCGCAAGCCCGGCATGGCCGGCCTCCCAAACGCCCGTGCCATATACCACCGAACGGGAACTCGGGTCATTGCTTTGGCTGGCTGGCCTGATGGAACTGCGCGATGCTGTGCTTGGCTCAGAGGCCTGGCGGTGCATCGCAATGGGGTCCGATGCCTGTGCCTTGGAATCCGCGGAATCGTTCTGCGAAAGAGGTAAAATGGGCGAATTGGGTGCTTTAGCCGCAGCCATTCCTGCCTGGTTAGCCTTGTGCGTTGGCAAGGCGCTAACCCCGGAAGGGAGCCCTAGCGCAATGCATAAAGAGAAGGCAACAGAAAAAAGTTGGGAGTAGCGTTGATGCATGAGGGTCGTTTCTTGAAACAAAGACTTGAAACAAAAACTTGAAACAATGACCCTCCCCCGGTTTGCTCCCATTAAGGTAAGGAGCCGGGTTGAAAGCACCTAGCAATTTTCGAAAAAGGTGAGTTATTATTTTGCCATTCAATACTTTACGTAATTAATAAAATTATTATTTAGTGGAATTGTGAAGAGCCTCTTTTCCAGGAATTTGACCCAAAAAGACGCTAAATCAGCAGCATCAAACCCTAAAGGTGACATCCGCAGGGGTTGCATGCTGAAAAAGGCTGCGTTTTGGGGGCCTGGAACACCCATCGTGACAGAACAGGCTTTAGGACACTTTCAGAAACCCCAGCTACTTCGATGCGCGAAAGCTTTACCATCCTCCATTAAAAGGGTAGCCTCCGCCGTTAAATGTTGCGGCCCGAATTCCTTGAGGAGGAATTCGGGCCGCAAAAAGGCACAAAAACTTTGGAGCAATAGCCCAGCTACACGAGGTTTAGCTTCCCGCTTCTTTGGTCTTGCCTTTGATGTCGTTAAAATCGAAGCTGAGGGAGAAGCGCAAGGTGTTGTCCAGCGGGTTGCGCTGGTTGGACGTAGGCACCAGGTAGCTGAAGTCCAAGCCAAAGACGTTGTAGCGCAAACCAATGCCCACCGTAAAGAACTTGCGGTTGCCTTTAGTACTATGCTCGTTGAAGTAGCCGGCGCGGACCGCAAACTGCTGATCGTACCAGTATTCGACACCGAGGCTGTAGATAAACTCGTTAAACTCTTCAGAGAAGCCACCCGGGGCATCGGAGAACGATGTAAGCATGCCGGAAACGATGCTTTGTTCTTTGTAATCGAAAATGCCGTTGGAAGGATCAAAGTCAGAAGTATCAGGCGTAGGAACCAACAGCTTGTTGATATCGGCACCAATCATGATGCTGTTGAAGTCGTCCACGTTGATGGTCCAGGCCACGCCGGTGCCTAGGTTGGTCGGCAGAAAGTCCCGGTTTTCCGCGTTGTCGGTGTAGGAAATTTTGGTGCCGATGTTGGACACGTTGATTCCCCAGGCCAGCACGGTCTCCAGGTCGTTTACTTCTACCGGGTGCTGCCCATAGAAGTTGATGTCTGCGGCAATAGCCTGACCGGGATTAATGTTGATGCCGTTGACTTGCTGGCCACTTGCCAGGTTAGAGAAAATGTAGCGAAGATTGACACCAGCTCCAACGTTGTCGCTGAGTTTGCGGGCGTAGGCCACATCCACGGCAAATTCATTTGGACGACCCTGTCCCGTTTCTGTACCGGTAATATCCGTGAAAACAATGTTTCCCAGCGAGAAGTAGCGCAGCGAAAAACCAATCGTAGACAGATCGTCTACTTTCTTGTAGCCGCTCAGGTAGGCCAGGTAAATGTCGTTGACAAGTTGCTTAAGCCAGGGGGTGTAAGTGAGCGAGAAACCCATTTCGCTTTCTACAAAAGCCAGCTTAGACGAATTCCAGAAGATGGAATTGGCATCCGGAGAAATGGCCACTCCTAAGTCGCCCATGCCGCCGGAGCGGGCGTTGGGGGCAATGCGAAGGAAAGGAACGGCGGTATTGATGGTGTTGATGCGGCCGTCAACACCCCCGGGATTAGCAACTTGTGCCTGGACAGACAGCGTGGAAACCAGCCCAATGCATGCTAAAAAAAGTGCCTGGAAATTCTTCATACCAAATAGCGCGAAAAGGTTTGTGAAAAGCTGGAGCGCAAAAGTACCCCAATTAACGAAGCAAAACTAGTTTCTCAAAGGCGCTGGCCCTTGTGGAGGGATCCGATAGGCTACGCACAGAGACCTTGTAAACGTAGACCCCACGGCCTATAGTATCTCCAAAGTCATCCAAACCGTCCCAAAGTATACCATCAATCCGATAACCATCTGTAATTACGTCTTGGACAAGGGTTTTGATGCGTTTTCCACTAACCGTAAAAATTTCAACCATCACCTGCATCATGTCACCGGGGCGGTTGTGCTCGAACATGAATTCGGTGCGGGTAGTGAAGGGGTTGGGGTAGTTAAGTACTTGACGCAGAGCCAGTTCTGAAGATTCCGCCACTACAAATTCGGTGTATCCCTCCCCGCTGTTGTTGTGCACATCCCACGCTTTGAGCCGGATGGTATGCCGGCCCGGTTCCAGGGTGGAAAGGCGGTATCGCAGGCTGCCGCTTTGGTAAGAGTCCAGGTCAGATTCATAGAACTCATTGAGCGTCAATGTGTTCTGCGTGTTCTCATCAACAACAGCCGTGATGTCGTGGCCGATGCCGTTACCCACGGTATTAATGCCGCTTTGGTCTTGCAGTTTAACCAATAAAATGGGTTGCTCGTCGGTAATGCCCCCAAACGCAAAGCTCTCTTCGTTCAAAAAGACATTGACCTCAGGGCCGGAATCGTCGGCAAGAATGCTGTCCGCTGTGCCGCCGATGACCACGGTGGTATCAAAACCGTTCGCGTCCAGTACACCGTTGTCGGCGTAATAACTCACTTTGCCCTTGCCAAAACTGTAGGAGATGTCCTTGGGCACGATAAATTCGAACTGAAAGCCGCCATTTGTAACGCTGGCCCTTCCCCGGTATATAATATTTTTTTGTAGTTCGAATTGGCGAACCGGACTCAAGGCGCCATCGTTGCTGAGGGTAGCCAGTGTGCTGGCCTTATCGTAGATGGTGGGGTAAACCGTGCCGCCAAAACTCTCCAGGCGGTTGCCGGAGTCGTCCCGGACCTCGCCGGTTATCAGCACTTTGGCCAGGCCGCGGAGCGTATCCGATACGGCTCCGTCAGCCGGCAGCCCGTTGACGGAGGTGGTCACGACATCATAATTGGGGTAGGCCAGGCGCAGCGCCGGATCGCCCAACAAGGTGAACTTGCGGTTGTTGTCACCGTCGCTGAGGTCAGGACCAGTGGCCAGACCGAGTTTGGTCAGCCGGACCACGTCGCCGAGCGCAGGCCGGGAACCATCGGGCATCGGTTCAAAAATGGTGCGAAAGACTTCGCGGTTGGTTTCGTAATTGGCATTGCTAAACACGAGACGCACCGTGGAAATCAGGGCAATGGCTCCGCCCTCAGCGTGAAGCAAGGTTTGTTCGCCGGCGGATGTGGCCGCGGGGTTGTCGTAGCGGCTGAATGAACAGGTTGCGGTGATAAACAACGCCAGGTTGTCCAGGTTGGTCCAATTGCTGATGTCGCTTTCAGATAAAACCCGCTCTTTTGCCCAGCTTTGCTCGCTGCCGTGGCCCGTGTAGTTCATGATCAGCGTGCCCGAAAACATGCGGTTGCTGATGGCTTCATTGGCGTCAGGGTAGCGCTCCCCACCCGATGCGGACACCTGCTGGTAAGCGTCCAGGTAGATCTTGTCCACGTTGTAAACCGGGTAATCAGCTGCAAGTTGATCGGTTGCAATGCGGTCGGCATCGCGGCGGTGCAGGTCGCCGTCCTCGTCGTCAGCCACAAACGTGACCATATTGCGCCAGCTTCCCAGACTGCTTTCGGAAATATAATGAATGACTTTGTCCACTACCGCGCGTGCTTCAGCCTCTGATTTAACGGGGAAGCGCCCGATTCCCAAGTCGATCCCTAACGTATCTTGTGTTATGTTGCTACCCCCTTCCCCCGGATCCAGAAAGCCGAAAAAGTCATCAGAAGTAAAGGTGGCAATGGGGTTCGTGGAATTCTTGCTTTGGAACGTAGGCACAAAATTCTGGTTGACCGATGCGTCAAAATCCAGGTTTTTGAAATCGTAGGAACCGTCACCAAAAAGCAAGAGGTAGCGCGGAAGCTGCTCATTGGAGGTGGCCCGTTCGTAGAACATCCGCATGAAATCGCGGACGGCGGAAGGGTCCGGTGCTCCGTTGCCAAATTCATTGAACAACTGCGGCGTCAGTGCTACCAGCGTGTCCAGGCCGTCCTGGTCAGCGTGAAATCCGGCCACGCGGCGGGCCTGATCGGCGAAATTGGGATGGCTTACCACAATAAAATCGGGGAAGCCGCGCGCCGGGTTGTGCAGGTCCTGATTGGCCAGCCCACCCAGCGAAGTAATCTGGCTGGAAGGCAGAACATCGCTTTCGCGGAAGGCAAAATACGCTTTGATCGCAATGTTGGCGTCTGTGCGCCATACAAACTCGCTCCCGCTGAAATTGCCGTCCTGCAACCGCGGAGACGTCGGGTCGCTCACGTCCCAAACGCTGGCCCCGCCTGCATTGCCAAGCTGAAACTCTGCTATGCTGCCCGGGGCTACACTGCGCGTATCGCGAAAACTCATGCCGCCAGTCCCGGGCATGCGAAGATTGCGGCGGGCGTTGATGACCAGGTAATCAAGCCAACCTCTGGCCGTGGCGTCGGAGGTATAGCGCATCTGGACGTTGATGTTATCTCCGGCAGTAACCAATTCTGCGTTGGATGTCCTGGTTTGCGCATAGAGCCGGTCAAAACCAATGGTAATGATGCTCAGGTTAAAATTCAACAGGTTGCTGCCATTGACCGAAAGGTCAAAATTGGAAGAGGCCACCGCGGATCGGGCAGCGACCAGGCCTTCGATCCAGATGGGTTCTGCGCTAACGCGGTCGGGGAAATTGAACGAATAGCTCCGCACAGGCGTGAACACGTCGTAAAAGTCGCCGAACCACTGCCGGCCTGACTTTAGCAGGTTCTCCTCGTCGGTGTCGTAGAAGGCCACATCGTCAAAAGCCGTGACCGTTGTGGTTGGGGAACCGGGACTTTCGCCCTGCGATTGAAGGCGCAAACCGCTGCCCTGATCGCTGGTCAGAAAGTAGTAAGTCTGGTCCGCGTATAGGTTTTTGACCGGGCGAAAACGCAGCCCGTCGTAGTCCAGGCGGTCTGGACCCTGTCCGTAAAAAAGCAAGTAGTCTCCTTCGTCAAAGGAGCCGTCGCCGCCGCCGACAATAACCGTGGCATTTTCGACCAGATCATCGTGTCTGAAAGCACTGTTGTCTTCGGGAACCATGCCACCGCCGTTGCCGAAAATGGCCAGCTTCTGCGGATCCAGCGACGCGGTGTTAATGCCTAAATCCTGCAAAAAAGACCGGTCAATGCGGTAAACGCCATCGCGCGAAACGGCAATTTTAAACCAGCGCCCTTGAGCCAGCACACTCGGACCACCGGCGCGGAGCTGCCTGTTGTCGGTTTGCGGGTCACCGCTGCGGGGTGTTAGCCGCGTTTCCAGGCGAAAGCGGACCAGTCGCTCCACAACGCCGGTGGCCGGATTCCGGCGAATCGGCACGAGCGTGACCACCCCGATGGGTTGGCGGGCACTGGTCATGATCCAACTCCGGGGCTCTATTGCTTCGGGCCAGGTCGGCTCATCTGCAGTCAAACCGGGTTCAGACGGAGGAAGGGATTCGTACACCGCGTCCACTACGGCAGCGGTCCAGGAACCATCCGTGGATAAATTTTCCTGAAACCGGTAAACAGGAAGGCCGTTTTCCCGGTTGGTGAAGGCACCGCGGAACGTGGGACGGCTGGCGCTTTGGCCATTTGGGAGCACCACAGCTTGTGGTCCCTGCCAGGTCAATTCGTGCCAATCTCCCGCGCTGCGAGGCGCTTGAAACTGTGGGGCTGGGCGATTGTTCCTGCTGTCGCCTGCCGCGCCCAGGCCATTCCCCTGACGCGTTTGTGCGGGTACGGACAAAACGGACATCCAAAACGCAGCAAACAACAACCATCGCGACAGAAAAGGAGTAGAAGACGTCAAATCCAGGGAAGTTTTGGGCAGAAGTATGAAACCGCAAAATGGAACGTTAACGGTAGGAACGTTAACGAAACGAATAGCTTTGGGCAAAATTGCCATTCTACCAGCATCCATGCACTTTTTAACCCGTCGGCTTAGTCAAAAGTTCATAGAAACGTTCAAATCTACGGGTCTCAAACGGGCTGTGTGGAGTTTATGCACAGTGCTTTCGCTGGTTACAGGGCCAGCTTTTTCTCAGGATCCGGCGTTTAGCCAGTTCCCGAGTTTGCCCATGAGCGTCAACCCGGCGCTGGCCGGCAATGCCGGGCACGGGCAAATGAGCCTGATTTTCCGCGACCAATGGCCGGAATTTCCACAGAGTTACGTCACCTACGCCCTGGCCTGGGACCAGTTTTTTCCGCGCATCAACAGCGCTTTTGGGGTCATGGCCCTCGGCGATCGGCAGGGGAATGGGATTTTTAACACCCACAGCCTGCACGGCTTTTACGTGTACGGCGTGCCCTTGGGCCAACACAGCGCCATTCGCCTGGGCATGGAATTCAGTTGGGCGCAACGCGGCCTTCGCTGGGAGGATCTGCGCTTCTTCGACCAAATTGACCCGGTTTTTGGCTTCAACAACTCGGCTGGTGTGCTGAATCCGACGGGTGAAATCCCACCGGGAGACCCCAGCATTAATTGGTTTGACGCCGGCGCCGGGGCCATGATCTTCAACCGCAAAACCTACGCGGGCTTTTCCATCAAGCACCTCCCTCGCCCAAATACCGCCTTTTACGAGGGGCGCGAAGACCGCCTGCCGATTGCCTGGTCCGCGCAAGCCGGTGCCCGCCTGCCCATCGGAGCCAACAGGCGCGATCCAACGGTGTTTTCGCCTTATTTGCTGGGCATTCGCCAAGGTGATTTCAGCCAGGCCCGGGCCGGAATGCGGCTCGGCAAAGGGCTTGTTTACGGAGGTACGGCGCTCCGCTACGCCTTCTCCCCGCTTGGTGGAACCGCTGATGCGCTGATCCTGGAGGCGGGACTGCGCAAAAATGGGTTTGAAATGACTTACAGCTACGACGTTGCGGTGGGTCCGGTGGCTGGTCAGAGCGGTGGGGCACACGAATTGGCCTTGCTTTTGCGTTTAACGGGCGAAGGGGCACGCGAAGCAGGGCGACTGCGGAGCGAATCCCTGCGCTGTCCGGTTTTCTGAACATGCGCAAACGCTTTTTTCCTGCCCCTTTGCACAACAAAACATGAATCCTAAACGTAAACGGGAAATGATAAGCTCCGTTCGGGCTTCGATATGATTGATTGTTTACATTTGCCTTCAGTCTGAACCTTTTTCTCGTGAAAAAGGAGTTCGATGGCAGAACTAAGCCGTCAACTCAAGCTCACAGCTTAAGCTTTCAATTCAAGCTCTCAACTTAAGCTCTTCACTTAAGCTCTCAACTTAAGCTCTTCACTTAAGAATTACTCCGCCTCGTCTGCTCAGCAGTTTAAACCTGCGCCCTGCATATGAACAAGACCATTCATTTTCTATTGCCCGCGGTGGCCGGCCTGTTGGTGCTCTCTTCCTGCAGCCAGAACAAATCCGAGATCACCAACTGGAATTACAACGACGCCAAATGGGGCGGCTACGAAAAAGTGGACTACGCCGGTCAGGCGACTGGTCCCAACCTGGTGCTCATCGAGGGCGGTACCTTCATGATGGGGGTTACCGAACAGGATGTCACCTACGAATACAACAACGTGCCTCGCCGGGTAACGGTTTCTTCGTTTTACATTGACGAAACGGAGATCTCCAACACACACTACCGGGAGTACCTGTTCTGGCTCGGTCGCGTTTTCCGCGCCGAATTCCCCCAGGTTTTCTGGGACGCCCATCCGGACACGCTGGTTTGGCGCGAGGAGTTGGCCTACAACGACCCTTACGTGGAGTACTACTTCCGCCACCCGTCGTACAACGACTACCCGGTGGTTGGGGTAACCTGGACGCAAGCCAATGAATTTTGCAGATGGCGCACCGACCGCGTCAACGAAGGGCTGTTGGCCGAAGGCAAATACCTGGAGCTGAACGTCAACGCTTATGGCGACGACAACTTTAACACCGAAGCTTACCTGTTGGGTCAGTACCAGACCGGTTTGCTGAAAGGCAAGAAAGACTACAGCCCGGATGCCGCTGATCCAAAAGCTGGTCGCAAAATCAAAATGGAAGACGGCATCATCATGCCGGACTACCGCCTGCCCACTGAGGCAGAATGGGAATATGCAGCCTTGGGTCTGCGCGGCAACCAGATCGAGGAAAATGAAATGATCACCGATCGTCGCATTTACCCCTGGAACGGCAGCACGATGCGCTACCCCAATACGAGGGAGCGCTGGCAGCAAGGCCAGATGGTCGCCAACTTTAAGCGCGGTCGCGGTGACTATGCCGGTGTGGCCGGCAAACTCAACGACAACGCCATTGTGACGGCGCCAGTGGTCAGCTACCTGCCCAACGACTTTGGCTTGTTCAACATGGCCGGTAACGTGAACGAATGGGTTCAGGACGTTTTCCGCCCCATGACCTACATGGACATGGACGACATGAACCCCTACCGCGGTAACAAATTTGAAACCCGTGTGCTGGACGAAGAAGGCAACGTGGCCGAAAAAGACAGCTTGGGCCGCATCCGCTACCGCGCTGTTGAGGACGCCGAAGTCGTAGATCGCCGCAACTACAAGCGCGGTGACGTGCGCAACTTCGTTGACGGTGACTCCATTTCGATGGCCGAATACCGCTACGGCAAAAACACACTGATCAACGATCAGGCCCGCGTCTACAAAGGCGGTTCCTGGTCAGACGAAGCCTTCTGGCTCTCTCCCGGTGCCCGCCGTTATTTGGACGAGAACCTGAGCACCGCCACCATCGGCTTCCGCTGCGCAATGATCCGCATGGGTGGTGACGTGAGCAACGAAACCCCCGGTGGCAACCAGTTCAACGAGGCCAAAAAGGTCCAAAAGGCCAGCGACAAGGCTCGCAAGAAGAGCCAGATCAAGTAAGCCTTCTGCTTTTTAAAATACAATGTTCAAAGCCATCCTCCGGGATGGCTTTGTTTTTAGAAGCACCCTTAAGTCACGTGGTTGGGTGCTGCTGCGGTTTGCCATTCGCTGCGTTCCTTTGTTGCTGTGGAATACGCTGCTCTTTATCCCGCATTTTTAGAAGCGCGCTCGGTCTGCACCGACACGCGCAAACTCCTTCCCGGCGACCTTTATTTCGCGCTGAAGGGTCCAAACTTCAACGGCAACCGCTTTGCGGAACAAGCCTTGGCGCTTGGGGCCTCTTTGCTGGTGTTGGACGAGCCGCCTGAGCGCGCCGCTCTGGCCTCCGATCCGCGCGTGCTGCTGGTCTCCGATGTGTTGGCGGCTTTGCAGGATTTAGCGCGGACGCACCGCCGCAGCTTCAACTTTCCGCTATTCGCCCTAACCGGATCAAACGGGAAAACCACCACCAAGGAATTGCTGGCCGCCGCCTTGGCGCAGCGCTACCGCGTGGGCTTTACACAAGGCAACCTGAACAACCACATCGGCGTGCCGCTCACGCTGTTGAGCCTGCCTGCAGACACCGAATTTGCAGTGGTGGAAATGGGGGCTAATGCGCAGCGCGAAATCGCGGGGCTGTGCGCCATTGCCGAACCGGATGCCGGGTTAATCACCAACATTGGCGATGCCCATCTGGAAGGTTTCGGGGGAAGGGCCGGCGTGAAAAAGGGCAAAGGTGAGCTCTTTGATTACATGCGCTCGCGCGGAGGCACGATCTTTTGCTGGAGCGATTCCGACGACCTGGTAGAACTTGCTTCGGGAAGCTTGCATACAATAACTTATGGAAGCGGGCCGGCTTGTGCTGTGCGCATGGAACCACTTACTGGCGGACTTTTTGCCGCCGCGACCCTGCAGTTTCAACACCCTTTCCCAGAGGCCCGCATGGTGGTTCGCACGCAACTTGTGGGCGGATATAACAACGCCAATGTAACCGCTGCGGCCTGCGTGGCGGCGTTCTACGGCGTGTCGCCAGAAGCCATACAGCGCGGTTTAGAGCAATATCGGCCAGGCAACCAGCGATCTGAATGGCGGCAGCATGGCTCCAACACGTTGTACCTGGATGCCTACAATGCCAACCCTACCAGCATGCGCGAAGCCTTGATCAGCCTTGCAGCCCTGCCAGTTGGGGACGATTCGGAGCGCGCGGAATCGTATGAAGACGGGGCTGATGCATCCAGCGGGGATGCTGCTGGGTTGATTTCGTCCGCCAAAGCAGCTTTATCTGCCCAACAGAAAGGTGCCGTGCTCGGCGACATGTTGGAACTGGGCGAGTACAGCCGCGCTGCGCACCAAGAGATCGCTGATCTGGCGGGCTCGCTCGGGCTTGGGCTGCTGGTTTTTATTGGACCGGAGTTTGGGCTTGTGCGGCTTCCTGTCGCCTCGGTTCACTTCCAGGATGCTTCGGGGGCTGTGGCCTGGCTGCGCGGGCAGCGCGTGAGCGACTGTGTTCTGTTGCTCAAAGGGTCGCGCGGGATCGGGGTAGAGCGGGTCATGGAGGCCTTGGTGTAGGCAAACGCAGGTGCTTCCAAACCCGAAAGGGCTGCGCTGGAGACATCCCCCTTCCCCCGGCATCAAGCCATAGCGATTTATACGTTCAGCCGATTCAACGCCTTGAGCCAGCGATCCGGAACTTCCTGGCGGGTAGCCAATTCGTAATCCTCGTAGGTGCAGGGCAGCAGCGCGTGGCGCTCGTGGCGGTCGTCTGGTTTGAAGGGCACCTCCATCCACCAGCGGCCGGAGCGGTCGCTTTTAAGGAAGGTAAGTTCGTAGCCGCCGGCGTCCAGCGTAACGCGATAGCGCGTGTAGTCTTGTGAATTGGCGTTGGGCAGGTCGTTTTTGCGGTTGTAAAATCCATCCACAAAGTACCAGATCATCTGAGCGGCCAGCGCTGCACCCAAACCGCGGCGGTCCAGGTCGGGCTCGTAGCCAAACAGCCCAAAGCAACTGAGTTTGTCGCTGATGCCGGAGAACCGCGCAATCTGGCAGGCTTCTTCACCAGACAAACCGTTCGGTCCGGTAAGCGTTGCCGCGGGAAAGTCTGCGGCCCGCAGCGCAAGGAGGTCAAAACTCAAAATGTCTGCGTCGCGCACCGCCGGTTCCACCTGGCGCATGTTCTCCCGCAACTGCCCCAACCGGAGGTGGTCAAAATGCAAGCGGTCCATGCTCTTAATCATATCCGGCGAAATGAAATGGCTTTGGTAGCCAATGTGCGTGTAGTTGAACAGCCAGGAAGGCTCCCGGTCCAGCACATGCCACATCCAGGTGCGCGCGTTCACTTCTTCGCGGTCAATCAGGTCAATAAAGGCATCGACAGAAACCAGGTTAACCGATTGGCTGCGGGCCTCATAGGCTTCGTAAATCGGCAAGGTCAGCTCTTGCCCCCCCCCAAAAACCACGGGCACCACGCCCCGATCCAAGAGCACCCCCACCACTTCCCGCAAGGCGGCTCGCGTATCCCGCGGGGTGCGTCCGGGGATAATGTCCCCCAGGTCGGCCACGCGCTGGCCGTTGTGCCCGGCGGCGAGGCCGTAAAGCGCCCGCCGAATCCGGTCCGTGCCGCCGTCTGGCACATCCCGACCCGCCTGATCCCGTGTACCGGGTACGCCCACCAGGGCCAATTGGGCTTCAATGCCTTCGATATCGCCTTGGGGAAAGGCCGTTTCGTGGCCCCAGGTTCCGGGAAAAGTCCGCGAATCGCCGGTAACGCGTTCGGGATCTACTGCGCGCAGGATGTGGTTAAACATGGTGCCGAAGTTAGTCCAGTCCGCAAGGGCGGAATCCACAGCTTGTTGCCCATTGTATGCTGGAAGGGGCAACGCGCAGCCCCCTTGCGCAACAACCCTTATTTTTGCAGCCCTGCCTTTTGTTGACCAACCCGGGCAGACTAAGGAACCATGACGGATTTTCTCAACCAGATCTTTTTGGATAACAGCGTCCTCCAATGGGGCATCCTTGTCGGTGTTGTGCTGCTGGTGGTGCTGCTCAACCCTTTTCTGGGAAGAGTTATTGGAAAAATTGTATACCAATTATTTAGACGTGTAGCTCCGGAACGGGGAGAGCGCTTTACAGACCTGGTGCTCCGGCCACTGGAGTACCTGGCGGTCCTGACAGCCATTGGCACGGTGCTTTCCTTTATGAAGTACCCCACCGCACTGGACTTTGATCTTTTTAACATCCATGTACACCGGATCCTTCAGATGACCATGGAGCTGCTGTTCATTGGCGCGGTTAGCTGGCTGGTGCTCCGAATGGTGGACTTTGTGGGCGAAGTGCTCCACCACAAAGCATCGCTTACGGAATCCACCCAGGACGATCAGTTCATTCTGTTCATCCGGGACGTACTCAAAGTACTCGTATACATAGCAATTATTTTTATACTGTTTGGGAGTGTGTTCGACATGAACATCAACTCGCTGCTGGCAGGGGCAGGGCTTGCCGGCCTTGCCGTGGCATTAGCCGCTCAAGACAGTTTGGCCAACCTCTTTGGCTCGCTCACCATTTTCTCGGAAAAGCCTTTCGTTATGGGCGATCTGGTAGAAACCAATGAAATTCTCGGCACGGTGGAAAAGGTCGGGTTCCGCTCCACAAGAATTCGAACGCTTGACAAAACATTTGTTACCCTGCCAAACCGCAAGGTGATGGAAAACCCCATCAACAACCTGAGCGAGCGCACCTTCAGACGGGTGCAGTACAACGTTGGCCTGCTTTACGGCACTCCTGTAGAGACCATCCGCAAGATTGTTGGCGAAATTCAAGCCTACTTGGACAGCCACGAAAAAACCACCGAAGACGGCATTGCTTCCTTCTACAACTACGGACCCAGTTCTCTCGATATCCAGGTGATCTACTTCATCAAGGTAATCGAATACAATATGTATTTGAGAATGCGCGAGGAAGTCTCGCTGGAGATTATGCAAATCGTGTTGCGGAATGGGGGCGATTTTGCTTTCCCAACTACCACGATTCACCTGGCCCAACAAGAAGCAGAAGCTCGCCGAGCGGAAGCTCGCCAAGCCGAGGCCCCCAAATCAGAAGTGTAAGCGTTGCGCCAAGGGGGGGGCTCCGCCGAACGCTCAACTGTTCACCCCAGCCTCTGCTGACTCAGCTTTCGGTGCCAGGAGCTCTACGCTGCGGTCTACGAAGTCGGTCAGGCGGCTGCCTTTGAGCATGCCCTGCGCCAGGAGGGCCAGGTCGTAAAGTTGTCGGGCCATGCGCGTGCGGTTTTCGCCCCGCGCGCGAAGCAACTTGGCAGTGACCGGGTGGTTGGTATTAACTACCACGTTGTAATGCTCGGGTTGTTCCGCCAAAAAGCTCATGCCATTGAAGGCCGCCATGTCGCGCATACGGCGCATCATTTCTGGTTTGATGATGGTCACGGCACCGTCTTGCGGACCCATCGGCTGCATCTGCACGAACACTTTTCCATCGGCAATCACCTCGGTGAATACCTCGCGAACTCTGTCCTGGTCTTTCTCGTCTAATACGGACTCAACCGTCTCGTCCTTGTCAATGAGCTTATCGGCCGTTTCAGCATCTACCCTAACAAAGCTTATGTTTTCAACTTTCGACTCCGCGAAGCTCAAAAAGTGGTTGTCAATGACATTATCCACTTCCAATACATCGTAGCCCTTGCGCTGTGCAGCTTTAATGTAGGGGTCCTGCAACTCGCGATCGTTGGCGTACAAGGCTACAACCTTGCTGTTCTTGTCGGTCTGTTCCGGAGCAATCTTATCCTTGTATTCTTCAAGCGTTGCAAACTGGCCGCCAACGCTTTTGAGCAGGCAGAACTTGCGGGCGCGCTCTTCAAATTTCTCGTCCGTGAGCATGCCGTACTTGACAATGACCGAGAAATTCTCCCATTTGGCTTCAAAATCTGCGCGGTCTTTGCGGAACAAATCATCCAGGCGGTCAGCCACTTTGCGGGTGATGTAACCGGCAATCTTCTTGACGTTGCCATCGCTTTGCAAATAGCTGCGGGAAACGTTCAAAGGAATATCCGGGGAGTCAATGACCCCGTGCAGGAGCGTTAGCCATTCCGGCACAATGTCGCCCACTTCATCGGTGACGAAAACCTGGTTGCTGTAGAGCTGAATTTTGTTTTTCTGCACCTCCAACCCTTTTTTGATCCGGGGGAAGTACAAAATCCCGGTCAGATTGAAGGGGTAGTCCACGTTCAGGTGAATCCAAAACAGCGGCGGCTCCGCGAACGGATACAATTCGCGGTAAAAACTAAGGTAGTCTTCGTCCGTGAGGTCGGCAGGAGCTTTGGTCCAGGCTGGTGCGGTGTTGTTGATCAGATCCGGGACTTCAGTTTCTATCGCGTTATCCCCTTCGCCTTCTTTTTCCGTGCGCGTGCCGAACTGAATGGACACAGGCATGAACTTGGCGTACTTGTTGAGAAGCGCGCGAATGCGGTGCTCCTCCAGGAATTCCTTGTTCTCCTCGTCGGTGATGTGCAAGACGATGTCGGTGCCCCGCTCCTCGCGGTCCGATTCTTCGAGCGTAAACTCCGGGCTGCCGTCGCAGGTCCAGCGGACGGCTGGCGTACCCTGGTAGCTGCGGGTCAGAATCTCCACCTGGCTGGCCACCATGAACGAGGAGTAAAACCCAAGGCCAAAATGCCCGATAATCGAGGCCGGATCCTGGCCCTTAAACTTGTCCAAAAACTCGGTTGCGCTCGAAAAAGCCACCTGATTGATGTAGCGCTTGACCTCATCGGCACTCATCCCGATCCCTTTGTCGCTGATGGTCAGCGTTCTGGCCTCCTTGTCCAGGCGAACCTCGATGGTGGTGTCGCCAATTTCGCCTTTCACATCGCCAATTGCCGCCAGTTTGCGCAGCTTTTGAGTGGCATCAACTGCATTAGAGACCAATTCCCGCAGAAAAATCTCGTGGTCCGAGTACAGAAATTTCTTAATAATCGGGAAAATGTTCTCCGTCTGTACGGAGATCGTGCCTTTTTCAACGGTTGCCATGCTGGAGTGCTTTTAACGTTCTGTCTGGCCGGAGGCAAATGCTGTGCCATGCCCTAAACGGCGCAAAAATGCCCGGTTTTGCTGCCAAATTGGCGCAATTTTTCGGGCGAATGGCTATCGTGTCGGCCACAACCGCACTTCAACAGCCGACCTGCTGTCGGGAAACAACCCTAGTTGACCGTGGTGTTGGTGCCCTCTGCTTTGCGGACCAGATCGTCGCCCTTGCGGCGGGCGGCGTCCACAAGGCCATCTGCGCGTTTGTCCGTTTCGGCTAAGGCCTGGGCTTCCTTTTTATCTGCTTCAGCCTTGGCCTTGTCAGCCACCAGTTTTGCACCAGCTTTGGCTACGGGGTTTTTAACCTTGGCCAGTTCGGCATCAGCAGCTTTGTAGGCCGTTTCCTTGATTCGGGCAGACTCTGTGCGGGCATCCGCTTTGAGCTTGTCCGCTTGTTTCCGGGCCTCGGCAATCAGGCGGTCGCGCTCTTGTTTGGCTTTGGCAATCGCCTCAGCCTTGGTGTTGTCGATGGCCTCGTTAAGTTGCTCTTTGGCCTCTTCCACCACGGACTCCACCAGGTTGGCTGCGCCGCCGGCAAAAACCGGCCGAATGATCGGCTTAAGCACCGTCCCTGTAAATGCGATGGTGGCATCCAGCGTCTCGGGAACGGCAAAACCGGCAAGGGCCTGCTGATTGAGCCCCAGCAAACCACCGACCGTTTGGCCAGCCGCCGCTCCAAAAAGCGACGTCGGAATTTTGCTGGTCATGGAGTAATCCAGGCTTTGATCCGCGATGCCCATGGCTCCTCCTACTTTGGCTTGCATAGCCCCAATTTTTACATCAAAGGGCTCGGTGATCATTTTACCGTCCTCAATTTCATAAGTCAGGTTAATGTTCTGCAGGGTGGCGTTGGCCAGCTCCTTGATTTTGAGTGTGGAAGCCAGCTTTGTCATGGGCTCAAAACCGCTGATGCTCACCTGGCTCGTGTTCAGCGTTCCCCTGCCCGTGATGCTGCTCATCACAGGCTCCATGTGCTCGTCTAACACGGCCTGCATGCCTAAGTTAGTGCTGAACTTGCCCTGGCAATAGCGGGCAATGGGGGCGAGCTTTTCAACCGTGTTCATGGCCTCGGCGGTGCGGGCAATATCCAGATTGGTGATAGCATAGGTCAGATCAACGCGCGGAGCCTTAGGATCTTTAGTGTCGTAGCCTCCGGAGACGAGCACACTTCCCCCGAAAAGATTAAAAAACAACTCCTGCAGGTCCAGGCGCTGGTCGCTGATGCGCATGTTCCCGCGCACATTAGTGAGCGAAAGGTTCTGGTACAGCACCTCCGCCACGGTGGCCGTCAGCGAGAAATCCACGTTATCGGGCACGGTAATCACTGCCATTGAAGAGGGGGCTTGACCTTTGGTGGAGGTCGGGGCTTTTTCGTCAGTGGCGTCAGTGCTGGCCGGGGCCAGCTCGTTGAGGTCAATTTTATTGGCAGACAGCGTGAATTGCCCGCGAAGTTTTTCGTCTCGCAGCCAGTATTGGAGGTAGTTGTCCATTCGACCGCTCGCCTTGATGGCGCTGGAACCCAGGCTGCCGTCAAACTGATCCAGGCTCAGGAACTGCGGACTGAACGTCAAAAGCAGCGCCCGAATGCCCAGCGGAGAACCCAGCGACTCGTCCTGGTAGGTCATGTCCTTGAGTGTAAGCTGCCCATCGGCACTAAATTGCTCGTAACGCTGGTTTTCAATGGCACTAAGAGCGCCTTTGAGCTTGATGTCGGCGTCGAGCCGCCCTTTGAGCGTTTGCTCCATGGGCACCACCTGGCTGATAGTGGCTAAGTCCAGTTTTGCCTGGCACGCTGCGTCGATGAGCGGATCGCTCATGGCGTTGCTCAGGCGCATGCGGGCGTTGATCGGGTTGCCGGCCATGGTCAACGACAACTGCTTAAGGTCGATAACCATTTTGTCCAGGTTGCTGCCGCCCGGGTAGTTCACCGACAAGTCCAATTGGATGTTCTCCGCGCTTTGGGGAAGATCGGGATAGCGAAAACGGCCGTCCTTGACGTTGGCCAGCAGCGAAATGGACGGGAGCGTTTCGCCCTGATAAATGCCTTTGACCTGCCCGTTGAACGCGGCGCTGCCGCTCATGTCTACCCCTTTCAAATCAGAGGCAAACTCGGCCGGAATGAGCGAAAGCAACATGGCCAGGTCGCTGCGCTTTGAACGCCAGGTAATGTCCATATCATAGCCTTTGCCAGGCATGGAGAGCCAGCCTTCAAAGCCCAAAACCAGTTGGTTAATGCTCAGCTCATTTTCGCTGAAGCGGTAGGTATGGTTGGGCACATCCACTTCAATTATAGCCGCAAGCTCTAAATTTGCCTTTCTCAGATATGAAATACCGCCATACGCCACATCCAACGTACCGACACCCGTTTTGGTTTTGAGCGTGAACAGATCCTGCGTAAAATCACCAGAGCCAGTGTGCTCCAGGTTGTACAGCTCGGCACGGATATCCTGCTTGCGGTCTTCGTAAAAAATCTGACCTTTGCTGATCTGGTACTCTTTGAGCGCCAGGTGAAAAGGACTGGTTTCTGTTTCTGTCTCCGAAGGTTTAGTTATGTTGTAGTTGGCCGTGCCGTCTTTGAGCACCAACACAGAAACGACGGGCTCGTCCAAGCGCACCTTGAGCACCTCCATCTGTTCGCTCCATAGGCTTTTGATAGCAAGTGTTACAGAAAACCGGCCAATATTGGCCAGCTCCACGCCTTCGAACGGCGCGCGGTTGATAACGCGCACATCGTCAACCCGCGCACTCAAGTTGGGGAAACTGCGCAGTACGCTAAAACTCCATTTGCCCCAATCCACATCGGCGAGCAAGTTCTTGCTAACCTCCTCTTTGATGGCCGCTTCGATCTGATCGCGAAAAATAATGGGCAGGACGATGGCCGCGGCTAAAACCACGACCAGGAAAATAGCAAATCCGAGGAAAACGCGCTTGATGATTTTCATCAACACAAGATTTTTAATGGTATGTTTTTCGTGGGAATGGCCACCGTCCTTTTAGCAACAGCTACACCGCGCCCGGCAGTTAAACCGGATACTGCAGACGGATAGTGCAGACGGATAGTGCAGAGACGCTGCTTTCAGCAAAAGCCCGGCGTTGCCTTGTTCCGTCTTGCGGCTCACCACTGCTGTCCGAACTTCGGTTCTGAGCCACTGCTCAGCGCAACTCGCCGACCAACTCCGACGAGCCGGCCGGATTTTTGGCTTGCAACGTCTGAAAATTGGACAACCCGCAGTCCAGGAACTCAATATAGGTCTGTTTGTCCGGGGTATAGCCCACCGGCTGGTTGAGCACCGTTTTTCCGTCCGGGGTCAAGAGCACATACCAGGGTTGAGAAACCCCTTTAAAATTGGTCAGTTGAAGATCGCTCCACTTGTTGCCCACCGTTTTGACACTTCGCCCGGAAGCGGCTGACACATAGCGTTCGTCTTCCGCAAGGGGCTTGGTATCGTCCACGTAAAGCGAAATCAACACGTATTCTTCGCTTAAGCGTTTGTACACTTCCTGGTCCACCCAAACGCCTTCCTCCATTTTGCGGCAATTGACGCACGCCCAGCCGGTAAAGTCCAGCATAATGGGGCGATTGGTTTGCCGGGCAAAAGCGAGCCCTTCTTCATAGTCTTTAAAGCAGGGAATGTCCAGTGGACATTCGGATTCCGTTTGGTAGAACCAACCGTAGCTGTAGAACATTGGGGGCGGGAAACCGGAAATCATTTTGAGGTTGCTGCCGAAAAGTCCGGGCACCAGGTAAATGGTAAAGGCCGCAAAAAGGGCGGCGAACCCCAGGCGAAGTGGACCTCGGCGTTGGATCGGCGAGTCATGCGGAAAGCGAATCCATCCCAGGAGATAGGCCACCGTCGCTACCCCCGTCAGGATCCAGAGTAGCAAAAACAGATCGCGCTTGAGAAAACCCCAGTGTGCCACCAGATCGGCATTGGAGAGAAATTTGAGGGCCAGCGCAATCTCCACAAAGCCCAGCACCACCTTGACGCTGTTCAACCAGCCGCCCGATTTGGGCAAGGCTTTCAAAGCCCTGGGAAAAGCGGCAAAGAGCGCAAAGGGCAAGCCCAACGCTACCCCAAAGCCGGCGAAGCCGGCCACAATAGCCGACTGGCTGGCCGTGGAACTCAACGTTTGCACCAGCAAAACCCCCAGCAGTGGACCGGTGCAGGAGAACGAAACAATAGCCAGGGTTACGGCCATGAAAAAGATGCCCAGCAAACCACCGACCTGCGAGGCGTTGTCGGTTTTCGATACCCAGGAACTGGGCAGCGTGAGCTCGTAGTACCCAAAAAAACTGAACGCAAAAAAGATGAAAATGGCAAAGAAGCCCAGGTTCAGCAGCGGATGTGTGGAAATGACGTTGAGCGTGTCAGGCGGGAGCTGGTACACAACAAAAGGTATGGTACAGGCCAGGTACACGCCCAGAATACTCAATCCGTAAAAACTTGCGTCAAACACTCCCTTGGCCCGGCTCTGGTTAGACTTTTTGGTGAAAAAAGTCACAGTCATCGGAATCATCGGGAACACACAGGGTGTGAACAAGGCAATAAGGCCGCCAATCATACCGCGCAGAAACACGCCCCACCAACTGGTGGACTCTTGCGCAGCGACCGCACAAGCGGAGGCATCCATCCATTCAAAGTCTCCCCAGATGTTCTGGACCGGTCCCCCTTCGCCCTGAAAAACGTTCTCGCCTTTCTCCAGGTCCAGTTCAAAAACGACGGGATCGGGGAAGGTGCACTGGATCGCGTCGCAGGTCATGTACTCAATTTGGCCCTTAACGGGTCCCGTAGGGTTATCCACGCGGATGCGCTGCTCAAAAACGGCCTCGTTCTTAAACCACTTGATCACCAGGTTGTCAAACAGCGGCTCGGAGGCCTGCGCGCTCTGCCCGGACTCTGTTGGACTGCCCAGGAAGGTGACGCCGGGGTTGTCTTCTGCCTTGAATTGAATGGAGGTTGGAATGGGGCGAACCTTGGCCTCGGGAATGTTCTGGCTGTACAGTTTCCAGCCTTCGGCAATGGCCGCTTTAAAACGGAGCATGTATTCGCCATTGCCCAGCGATTCAGACTCCATGGTCCAGCGCACCAAATCGGTCAGTTTGCCGTTGGCCTGAATAGGCGCACTGGTGCCGGTCAGGACCAGTGAAAAGGCAAAAGGCTCGGGGAAAATGCACTGTGCGTCATCGCAAGTCATGTACTCGACGTAGCCCTTGAGGCGAGTTCCCGGTTCTGCCTTGACCGTAGTCCGGAAAATAGCTTTGCTGCTGAAGGCCGAGATCTCCATGTCAAACATGGCATCATAAGTCGTCTTCTTGCGCCCCAGCGACTTCCATTCGCCCACAAAGCTGAATTTGGCTGAGTCTTCAAAATGCACGGAAGTAGGAATGGGTCCGCCATCGGGCACATTGTTGTCGTAGAGCTTCCATTTCTCCTGGATCTCGGCGCTAAAAACAAGCTCGTAAGTGCCATCTTCATTGGGAGTGGCGCTGGCGCTCCACTTCACAGGATCCAGTTTTTCCTGGGCGAAAAGCCCGGAAGCGCTGAGCAACAGGGCAAACAGAACTCGAATGAACCGCGAAAACAGGGATACCGCCATGGCGAGGTGACTTGAACAATAAGAAGGTAGCGCCCAAAAAAAATACTGTCCAGCCGGGAAGGCTGGAACAAAGCACTTCTCAAATTTACACATTCCGCAGGCTGGACGGAATAGGCGGGCGTTGTTACCCGGCCAGCGCCCCGGCACCTGCCTGGGCAACTTCAAGCGCCCCCAACAGCGACTCAAAAATGAGGCGACCGTCGGTATTGCCCAGCACGGGCTCCGCCGCCCGCTCCGGGTGGGGCATCATGCCCATCACATTGCCCGCGAGGTTTCTGACCCCGGCAATGCTGTTCAAGGACCCATTCGGATTGGCCTCAGGGACCACCTGGCCCTGGAGGTTGCAGTAGCGAAAAAGCACCTGTTTGTTGGCCTCCAACTCCTCCAGTACCGCTGGCGGGGCAAAATAACGGCCTTCGCCGTGCGCAATCGGGATTTTAAGCACCTGCCCGGCTGGTAGATGCCGGCTCAGCAGGCTGTCGGGGGCGTCGGCGCGGAGGTAAACATTGCGGCAAACGTACTGCTGGTTGGTGTTGCGCAGCAGCGCGCCGGGCAGCAAATGGGCCTCGCAGAGAATCTGGAAGCCGTTGCAGACCCCGAACACCCTTCCCCCGTTACCGGCAAAGCGAATAATGGCCTCCATTATGGGCGAAAAACGGGCAATGGCACCCGTTCTAAGGTAGTCGCCGTAAGAAAAACCGCCGGGCAACACGATGCAGTCGCTCTCCTGGAAGCCGTCCAGCGAGGTCTCTTTGTGCCAGATTTCGCGCACTTCACAGTCCATCACTTGGCTGAGCACGTGAAACATATCGCGTTCGCAATTGGAACCGGGAAACAGAACAACGCCGAATTTCATACCTGAGATTGCCTGTTGAAGCAATGTTCGGCAAAGATAACCGTCCAACCCCGCAAGACTGGCAGCAATAGGTGCCTTTTAGTTCGAAAGGATTAAGGTGCTTCGAGCAACTGCCCGATGACGAGCAGGGCGAGCAGCCCGAAATGGGCCAGTTCCCAGGAGCGCGGCCAACCGCCGGAGTGGATCCAATAAGCCGTGAAGAAGGCCATGGGGAAAACCGCGGCAGCCGCCACAGAGCCTGCCGCCAGCCAAACCAACACTGCGAAAAGGCCAAAGACGGCTGTCCAGGTGCTGAGTTTTCGAACCTGGATCAGGCTTTTGCGGTTTCGCTGCCCTGCGGTAACTACGCTGGCCAGGGCAACCCCTACCGCAGGGAGTATTTTAAACCAGCCCGATGCCGTCCATGTGGCCGGTTGCGGAAAGGTCGGGGCAAACGTCCAACCGGCAGCACTAAAGTTGGACCAGCCATCGCCAAGGTAAATGCCCGAAAGCAAAAGGATGAAAACGGCCAAAAAGCCCGCCAGCAGCACCCCGAACTCCCGGAAGTTCACCGGCCGCAAGTTGGAAGCCATAAAAAGCGCAAAGGGAAGAAAGGCCAAATAAGCGCTGACCGTAATGGCGGCCAGCCCTACCCAAAAACCTGCTTCAAACAGGAGCGCATCGGCGGGCTCGGGTCCATAGGCCCGGATGAGCCGATTGAAGGCCAGCAGCAAGAAACCCGCTCCTACGGTAGGCGCATTGAAGCCCGCCCCAAGGGCCGCTGCAAAAAGCAGGAAAAACAAGGCCGGCAGGTAGCCTGGGGCGGCGAGTCCTTTGATGGTGCGCAGGCTGCGGTTCACCAACACGGCCTGGCCCAGCACCAACAGCGCACCCGCCAGCACCACAATGGGGTGCAACCGCGCGTCTGTTGCAGTGGGCTCCAGGGCCATTCCACCGAAAAGAAAGGCCCAAGTCATGGAAACTCCGGCGTGCCCCGCGGCAAGGCTTTCTAACAAACCCATGGAAGGCCCCTGCGCGCTTTGCCACAAGGGCACGGCGTAGACCACCAAGGCGTAAAGCAGCAGGAAAGGGAGCGCCAGCGGCTGGCTTTGGCGAAAGAAGAAGAGCACCGGATCAGTAAGTGAGCTTGACGAAGGCCAGACTGTTCTTGTAAATGCTCGGGATCACGATCTCGTTGCCCGACACCTGGCGCGCTTTGCGAGGTACCAGCATGACTTCGTTGGTGTTTGCGTTGAACATGGACGTTCGGTTTAGCGCTCCTTTGGTGTCCATAACGTATTGCAAAACATTGGTGTTGTAGCTGATATCCTCGTTGAAAATAAAGAAAAGATTGTTGTGCGTGTTCAACAGGGCAAAAGAAGAGTTGCGGCCGTGGTCTTCGCGCGAAACCTGCTTTTTGCGGATGACGTCCTCCCAACTCAGGGTGCCATTGGGTTCCATCATGAGCAGCAGAATGTCTTCGTATTCGTGGTAATTGATGTAGCGCGTGGAGGTTCGGTAACCGCCGTAGTAGGGATCGTAATCGGTGAATTCGTAGGCTTCAGAAGTCTCGGTGATGTATTCGGAGATGAGGATGAGCCCTCCATCGCTGCGAACGATGATCTCTTGAATGTCGTACAGCGGAATTTCCTCCCGGCGCTTGCTGGTGCGACCCGTCAAATTCTTGACTAACTCGGGACTGAAGGCGTTGTAGGTTTCAGTTGGGGCTTCGCCGGAGGCTGCGGTGGCCACGTACAAGACGCCTGCGGCATATGCCCTGCCTGCTTCGGAGTAAAACCCTGCGCCGACCAGGCGGTTGTTGCGCACGTCCCAGGCAAAGGCCAATTCTCCAATCCTGACGTCCAGGTTTGCAGAAACTTCTTGTCGGCGAAAATCGCCGAAATCTGCCGGACGGAAGTGCAGCGTGGCGTGTGGATAGGTTTCAGCTCGCAAGCGGGTTTTATCGCGCACCTGAACAAAGGCTACATCGCCCCTGTTGGACAAAAAAGCGTCCTGAAGCGTCATGTCTTTGTCCTTGCCGTCCACAACCATTTCATCAGCCCACAAAGGCTGCAGGGCTGCATCAAACAAGCGCATTTGGATGCCGCTGACTTGTCCGAGCCGGAACGACTGTCGAAAAACCATGACTTTGCTCCGGTCTTCGCTGTTGCGAAGCATAAATTCATCCCAATTACCGTCTTCGCGGGGGTTGACCGAATCCAAGACCACCGGGGTTCCGACATCCACCAGGCGCTCATCCATGAGCTGCGCCTCCAAATAGTGGACCTTATTGCTTTTGTATACGTAAAAATGAACCAGGCTGCCATCGGCCATCAGGAGCACATTGACCGACTCGGCCGGCTGGTGTTGCAAATCCAGCGTTTTGCGGCGCACCAGCGCCATGTTGTCATCGTAGGTTTCAATCAGCTCCCGGTCCTTGCGGTGCTTGTACACCAGCACACCAGTGTTGTTTTTGCCCAGAATCCTGTAGTTCAAAAAGGCTGAACTGATCTTTTCAGCCTCTGAAACGGACAGCGATTGCGCCTGCGAAAGCACTGCGCTGAGCAACAAAAGCAGCCCTAGATAAAATCGGTAGCGAACCATGTCTCGTAAAGATACACTCCGGCATCAATAGCCCGGATTTCGGGCGAAGGGGCACTTTGGGCGTGGCTAGAAAATTAGGCGAGGGCACAGTATCCAGGATTCTTGGAAGCACCCCCACTACTGCTTGAGCTTGGGATCCAGTGCATCTCGCAGCGCTTCTCCGATCAGGTTGTAAGCCGTCACTGTCAGGAAGATGGCCAGACCTGGGAAGTACACCAGCCAGGATGCTTCGAATTCCTGCCGGCCCTTGCTCAGCATTTGGCCCCAGGTAACCACGTCGTCCGGGACGCCGATGCCCAGGAACGACAAACCACTTTCGACCAAAATGGCTGAGGCAATGCCGAAGGCAATGGCTACAAAAACAGGAGCCAATGAGTTGGGAAGGGCGTGGCGGAAAATGACGCGGAATTCGCTGAATCCCAGGCTGCGCGCGGCGTCAATGAACTCAAGGCTGCGCGTCCGCAGCAATTCTGCGCGGGTAAAACGGGCAATACCCGTCCAGGAAGTAGCCCCGATGATAATCATCAGCAGGGTCATAGACCGGTCCAAAATTGCCGTGATGGTAATGATGATGAGCAGGCGTGGCAGGGAGTTGAGGATCTCAATTCCCCGGCTGACAAAAGTGTCTACAGGCACGTGCACCTCGTCGGTGAACC
The DNA here is from genome assembly GCA_964429745.1 of uncultured Chitinophagales bacterium. Taxonomy (GTDB): domain Bacteria; phylum Bacteroidota; class Bacteroidia; order Chitinophagales; family BACL12; genus WGOA01. The sequence continues at coordinate 31,461 of CAYSDI010000006.1, forward strand.
AACCGAGCTTGGCGCGGTTGAGCAGCGCACCTGCCACGAGGCATACCGCTAAAAACGCGATGCCCACGCCCCAGAGTCCGAGTTTACCCCCGTAAAAGAAGAGCAATCCAAAGCCGATCAGCACCAGCCAATAGCGAATTCGCGCTGTGCGCAATCCGGTGTCTCCAAAATATCCGGCCAGCGCACCCAGCACAATGCCAATAAAGGTGGCAATGCCCATCGAGACCAGGCCAATGGTGAGCGAGATGCGCGACCCGTGAATCAGGCCGCTGAGCACATCTGCACCAACCTGATCCGTGCCCAGGTGGTGGCGAAAGCGCTTAGGCGCATCGATGATTTCGCCTTCTACGGTCTTGAATTTCTGTACACCACCGGGAGAGGCATAGTCGCGGTTGTAGCGGTCTGATTTTCCGGGCGAATAGGGCACGGGAGCCCACACCACTTCATCTAAGGCCAGCGCCTTCCAGTTGGTAATGTCAAATTGCAGCCGCTCGGGATTGCCGGCCTCGTTGTACACAGTATCCACTGTAGTGGGGGCAAACACAGAGGTCCAGGCGGGGAAATAAGTCTTGCCCCGGTACTGCGCATAAATAGGCTGATCGTTTGCCAGGTAAGGAGCATAAACCGCAATTAGAATGAGGGCACCCAACACATAGACCGACACCATGGCCGGAACGTTGCGCGTAAACTGTTTGATCGCATAGCGCTGAAACGAGAATTCTTCGGCGTTGTAGGCATCCCGGTCAAATGGCATAGAAGACTGGCCCCAGTAGAACAACAATACTCCCAAAACGAGCACCATGGCTCCCAAGGCTACATAAAAACCTATGGTTGGAAAAAGCAATCCCGCACCGGCAGTAATGGCCACCGGTAGCAACGCCAACAGCCACTTTCCTGGCAACTGGTTGTGGTACAACCGATAGGTCTCCAGCGTCAGCAGCGTGAGTGCACCCAAACTGACCAGCATCATCCAGCGCTCCGGCAGCGGAAAGGCCCAAAGCAACAGCACGAATACAAAGGCACCGCTGCGGGTTAGGGTAGTCCAAACCCATAGGTTGTAGAAGGGCACAAAGGCCTTCCACGGATCCAGTCCGCACTTCTTAAAGTTGGGGTACAAAGCCAAACCAAAAACTGCCGAAGCCGCTGCGATTTTGGCCAGTTCAATAAAGAGATGCAGAAGGAAAGGTCCCATGGGCTGGTCGATCTGTTGTGAACGTGGACGTAAGGGGAATACGGGTTACTTGTAAGAAATGCGCGGGTCGACGATGCCGTACAACACGTCGGAGACGAGGTATCCGATCATGGTGAAGAAACCCAAAATGGTGAAGATGCTGACGATGACCGGGTAGTCCTGGTTGATGACTGCTTCGTAAATCATCACCCCCATGCCCGGGTAGGAGAAAATCATTTCAATGATGATGGACCCGCCAATGGCCACCGGAAAAATGTCCGCAAACACCGTAATGATCGGGATCAATGAATTTCGAAGGGCGTGTTTGAGCACCACCGATTTTTCGGGCAGGCCTTTGGCCCGTGCTGTACGGATATAGTCCTGGCCAAATACTTCAATCATGCCCACCCGCATGATGCGGCTCAAAAAGGCGAAAGATCCGTAGGTGTAAGCGATGAGCGGCAGGATAAAGAAGGGAGCGCGGTGCTCAATCTTTTGCCAAATGTTCATTTCGTCGGGGTTGTACCGGGCCGGGTCCATGATGCCCGATTCGGGAAACCAAACCAGGTTGTCCGGGTTGGCAAACATGTACAGGAGCCAGGTGCCAACAAAAAAGACTGGAAGCGAGTAAAGGATAAACAAGATGATAGAAGAAATTCGGTCAAAAGCGCCGTTGCGCTTGTAAGCCGACAAAATGCCGATCGGCACCGAGATCAGGTAGGCCAGGAAAATACCCAGACCAGCCAGCAGCAAAGACCACATCACCCGCTGACCAATCTTATCGCGGATAGGCTGCCCATCGTGAAAGGATTTTCCGAAGTCGCCGCGGATCATGCCGTAGCGGGTTCGGTTGCCCGGATTCTTGCGGATAAACGGAACATCCCCGAACAGCCACAAGTGATACTGGTTAAAGTAACCGTGCCATTGGAGCGTAGGAATAAACGATTTCCACCGAGTAATTCCCGTGCTCATGGCCTGGTAAGCTTCGCGCACTTCGGCATACGCTGTAGCGGGTCCCTGCAGGTAGGTAGCGCCAAAATAGAGACTTTGCAGCGAGTCCATTTTGGTTTCAATGACCGTTGGATCATCGGTGCGCATTAACATACCATAAGAAATTTTACTGCGGTTGATCTTTTCCTGCATCTGGTTCTTCTTGTCCTGAAACAGGGCAAGTTCGTCTGCCCTAGCCACCGAATCGATGTTGGCCGTATCCATCGGCATTTCAGCCAGCAGCAATTCGTCGGGGTTGATCCCATTGTGCGCCATTTTGGCTTTCTGCAGGGCCAGGTAATAGCGGCTCACCGATTCCCAATTGCCAGTGCGGTTTACCAATTTGGTCAGCGCTTTGCGCTCGCTCTGCTCGGGAATGCGGTAGAGGGTATCTGGCTGGGCGAGGGTGCCCAGGGTCATGTAAAACACCGGGCGGTCCAGACCCAATTCCTTTCGCAGTTCCTGGCGCTGTTGGGAGGCTGCACTGCTTTGTTCGCTCGTGCCCCCCTCCGAATCTGCTGCGCGCAGCAAGCGCTCTACCGGATCGCCGGGCGCATTGATGCTGATGACGAAGGCCAAAAGCGAAATGATCAGCAGCGTGGGGATAAAGGCCACGATGCGTTTGAGGATGTATTTGAACATGGTTAGGCCTGGCTTATAGTTGCTCCGGCGTCAGTGTGGCACTCCCAGTGGCAAACTCCGGTCTTAGCTTGAGGTTATTGGTAAACAGTCCGGGCTTTTCGCTGTACATCTGCCGATTGGCAAAGCGCTTGTGGATGACCGTAGGACGGACCCGACTGTACATAAAAACATAGGGTTGATCATCGTAGATGCGCTTCTGCAACGCTTTCTCTACAATGGCACGCTCATCCTTGTCTACCTTGCTGTTGCAAAGGTCGATGAGGGCATCGCTGGCTGCGTCGCCAAAGCCCACAAAGTTGGAGCCCTTATTCACCCAGGAACTGGTGTGCCACAACTGCACGGGATCGGAGTAGGAACCGCTTCCCCCCCACACCCCGAACATGGCGTCAAAGTCGTGCTCGTAGGCTTTCTTGTAAAGGATGGTGAAATCAAGCGGTACCGTGTTGGCTTCAAGGCCTACTTTGTAATACTCTTCTTTCATCATCAGGGCCGTCTCTTTGCTAAGCTGGGAGTTGCCGAAGTAATTCATGTCAAAACGAAACGCCACCTTGCGGCCATTGATCACCTTATCGCGAATGTTATCGCCGTCCGTATCCACCCAGCCAGCCTTGGTCAGTAGCATCGCTGCAGTATCCAGGTTAAATGGAATGGGGCGGAGATCCGTGTTGTATGACGGTACAAGCGGCGAGGTATTGCTGGTCTGGCGCTGGCCTCTGCCGTAGAGCAACACTTCGATGATTTCTTCTACCGGCGTGGCGTAAGCCATGGCCATTCGAACTGTTCTATCCGCGAAAAATGGCATGCGGCCCACCTCTTCAGGGCGCATGTTCAGCCCCATGTAAGCGTAGGCGTATTCCGGCACAAACTCGGAATCAAAGGCTTCGTTGAAATAGTCCAGCGCTCGGAGTTTCAGCAGCGAGCTGTTGCCAATGTTTACGCCCACATCCACTTTTTGATTCTTGAGTGCCATTTTGGTGGCGGCAGCATCTTTGATAATTCTGAAAACGATCTTGTCGGGATAATTGGCGTTGTAGCGGCTGGTGTCGTTATCGCCCCACCAGTTTTTCTTGCGGGTCAGCTCAATGTAGTTGTCTGTTTCCCAAGCCGTGATCTGGTAGGGACCCAGGCCCACCAAACGCTCGGGCTTGTAAGAATTGTCCGCATCATTGAACTTTTGCATCCAGTCTACCAAGTCCTGCCCGGCCTTGGATTTGAAATTGGGACCGTAAAAATCTGCAAAAGAGTAGCGGTCCAACACGCCATCCGGATCCCAATAACTCTGCTGTTGCAGGAAGATTTCGCCGTAGATCTCCGCATTGGTGGCGTAGACCTTTTTGGCCTTCATGGTGAACGCATAAGGATCGTTCGGGTCCAGGATGATGTCTTCAATGACGGTGTCGTAAATAGGGCGAACGGCGGCATTGTCCGTGAGCGGGCAAATCTGCAGCTTAGAGGTGAACAGCACGTCTTTAGCGGTGAGTTCTTCGCCGTTATCCCATTTAATGCCTTTGCGCAAGCGATACTTGTAGTAAAGCTGGTCCTCTGAAATCTCCGGCATGGATTCCACCAGCGCGGGGAAAGTTTCCAGGCTGCCAAAATCCAGCTTGACCAAGCTCTTTTGCGTGTAGTTGAAAATGATGGTCCGGTCGCCGGAATTGTTGTTGAACGGGTGCAACCCATCAGGCTGCGAAGACAGGTGAAAAGTGACCACGTTTCTGCTCAAATCCGGAGGAGGAACACAACCTGGCAAAAAAGCCAGCCCGACGAGGCAGGTGAGAAGAAGAGCTGATTGGAGGCGGATAGTTAGAGACATGGATAGAATAATTTGGATATCAGGAGTTTAGCGCCGGAAAAATTCCCCATACGTGCCAAACCCAGGCTAACAAATATAGGCAAAGTGCCCTGCCCGCAAAAAAGCTTGTGCTGCAAAGGTTTGACTTACTTTGCCGGGCGCTCGCAGAAGCTGCGAGGCTGGCGGATTTTGCCCGTATTTAAGCCGGTCCTGTGCCTTTGTCTTCCCGAACATGAAACTAACCAAGCAAACGATTTTGATTTCCGGGGGCACCGGATTAGTAGGAAGCCGCCTCAGCCTGGCACTTCGCGAGCACGGTCACGAGGTGCGTGTCCTGAGCCGCCAGCGCGGCATGGTCTACTGGGACCCGCGCCGGGGACACCTGGCGGACGATGCCTTCGATGGCGTTGATGCCATTGTTCACCTGGCCGGAGCAGGCATCGCCGATAAGCGCTGGTCGCCCGCGCGCAAGAAAGAGCTTGAAGAGAGCCGCCTTGGAACTTCGCGCATCCTCACGGAAGCCCTGCAAGCCCGTACCCATCTTGTTAAAACATTCATCGCCGCCTCTGCCGTAGGGTTCTACGGCAGCCGCGGCGATGAGCGCCTGGACGAAAACAGCGACCCCGGCTCGGACTTCCTGGCAGAATTAAGCCAAAAGTGGGAAGCGGCAAGTGCGCCGGTAACGGGGCTGGGCATTCGGCTGGTCACCCTTCGAATTGGCATCGTGCTCTCCCGAAAAGGAGGCGCTTTGCCTGAACTAACCAAAACCCTGCCGTTGGGCGTAGCTGGTGTGCTGGGCAGCGGCCGCCAATTCTACCCGGTCATCCATGTAGACGATCTGGCGCGCATGTTCCGTTTTGTGGCAGAAGAACAGGGCTGCCAGGGCGTTTACAACGCGGTCGGGCCTGCCCCGGTGCGCCAGCGCGACCTCATGCGGGCCATTATGCGGGCCAGTGGCCGCAAAGCCTTGCTGGCTCCAGTGCCCGAATTTGGGCTTCGGATGGTGCTCGGCGAGATGGCCGACGCCGTGCTGATGAGCAGCCGCGCAGGCTGCCAGAAGATAGAAGATGCGGGCTTCCGGTTTGATTATCCCACCGTTGAGCGCATGCTGGAAGCCCTCTACGCCTAAGTCGCGCGGCTCGGGACTACCCGTAATTCAGCACAGGCCGCAACCAGCGCTCCATGACATCGGCGGGCCAGCCTTTGCGGCGGGCCAGGTCTTCCACCTGGTCGCGGCCGATTTTTCCGGTGCCGAAGTAGCGCGCATCCGGGTGGCTGAAGTACCAGCCGCTGACTGCGGCCGTCGGGAACATGGCAAAAGAGTCGGTGAGCGTGATGCCTGTATTGCGCTCGGCATCGAGCAAAGACCAGAGCGTGGCTTTTTCTGTGTGGTCCGGGCAGGCCGGGTAACCGGGTGCCGGGCGAATGCCGCGGTACTTTTCGTGGATCAGGTCTTCCGCGCTCAAGCGTTCATCGGGGGAATAGCCCCAGTACTCCGAGCGAATTTGCGCGTGCAGGTACTCCGCAAACGCTTCGGCCAGGCGATCCCCAAGCGCTTTGAGCAGGATGCTGTTGTAATCGTCGTGGTCGGCTTCGTAGGCAGCGGCGCGCTCTTCAAGGCCATGCCCGGTGGTTATCGCAAAGCCGCCAATCCAGTCAGGTGTGCCCTCCGGGGCGATAAAATCGGCCAGCGAGCGGTTGGGCTGCCCGTCTGATTTGCGGTTTTGCTGGCGGATGTGGTGCAGGACGCTCAGCACCTCCCGGCGCGATTCGTCTGTCCAAACCACGACGTCATCACCGCGGCGGTTGGCCGGGAACAGGCCGTAAACGCCACGGGCTCGCAACCACTTACCGGCGATCAGTTCGGCCAGCATGGCTTTAGCGTCCTCAAAGAGCACACGGGCCTGCTCGCCCACCACGTGGTCGTCCAGGATAGCCGGGTAGCGACCGGCCAACTCCCAGGTCTGGAAAAAGGGGGTCCAGTCAATGACTGCAGCCAGGGTGGCCAGGTCCACGTGGTCCAGGACATGCACGCCCGGGTTGCGGGGGGCGGGGGGCGAATACGTGCTGAAATCAAGCGCCCCTGCGTTCTTCCGGGCCTCTTCCAGGGTCACAAAGCGGCCCTCATCCTGCTTGGCGGTGTAGCGGTCGCGGAAGACCTGGTAGTCTTCGTCCAGCGCCTGCATGAATCGCAAACGCTCGGTTTCGTTGCCCTTCAGACTGCTGGCTACCGTTACGGCGCGCGACGCATCCAGCACATGCACCACTGGCTTGTGGTATGCCGGGGCGATTTTGACCGCCGTGTGCATCCGCGACGTGGTTGCCCCGCCAATCAGCAGCGGAATATCAAAGCCCTGGCGCTCCATTTCCTGCGCCACATGCACCATTTCGTCCAGCGATGGCGTAATAAGCCCGCTCAACCCGATCATGTCCACGTTGTGCAAGCGAGCGGCGTCCAAAATGCGGTCGGCAGAGACCATGACCCCCAGGTCAATGATGTCGTAATTGTTGCAGCCCAGCACCACCCCGACGATGTTCTTGCCGATGTCGTGGACATCGCCCTTGACCGTTGCCATGAGGATGCGGCCCTTGGAACTTCCGGCTGCTTTGCTGGCCTCTATGTAGGGCGTCAAATGCGCCACGGCTCGTTTCATCACGCGGGCTGATTTGACCACCTGGGGAAGGAACATTTTGCCCGCCCCGAACAAGTCGCCGACCACTCCCATGCCGTCCATTAGCGGCCCTTCGATCACTTCAAGCGGCTCGGCAAAATGCAGGCGAGCTTCTTCCGTATCTTCTTCTATGTAGTCGGCCATGCCCTTAATCAGCGCGTGGCGGAGGCGTTCGGCCACCGGCGCATCGCGCCAGCGCTCATCCTTGACGGCAACTTTGCCTTTGGCGCTGATGGTTACGGCGTAGCTCACAAGCCGCTCCGTGGCGTCCTCGCGGCGGGCCAGGATAACATCTTCTACGCGCTCCAAAAGTTCAGGAGCAATTTGGTCGTATACTTCAATCATACCGGCGTTGACAATGCCCATGTCCATGCCGGTTCCAATGGCGTGGTAGAGGAAAACCGTGTGCATCGCTTCGCGAACGGCGTCATTTCCCCGGAACGAAAAAGACACATTGCTCACGCCGCCGCTCACCTTGACACCGGGCATGGAGGCCTTGATTTGCCTGGTGGCCTCGATGAAATCGAGCGCGTAGCGGTCGTGGGCTTCAATGCCCGTGGCTACCGCAAAAATGTTGGGGTCAAAAATGATGTCGTGGGGCGAAAAGCCCGCTTCCCGCAACAACAGATCGTAGCTGCGCCGGCAGATGGCCACGCGCTTCTCGACCGAATCGGCCTGCCCGCCCTCGTCAAAGGCCATGACCACGACGGCAGCGCCGTAGCTGCGCACCAGGCGGGCTTGCTTCAGAAAGCTTTCTTCGCCTTCTTTCAGGCTGATGGAATTGACCACGCCTTTGCCCTGCAGGCATTTGAGGCCAGCTTCCAGCACCGACCACTTGGACGAGTCCACCATGAAGGGCAACCGCGCAATGTCCGGTTCGGAGGCCATCAGATTGATGAAACGAGTCATGGCGGCCGCAGAGTCTAACATAGCTTCGTCCATGTTCACGTCCACGATCTGCGCGCCGCCGTCCACCTGGTGTCGGGCCACCGACAGGGCTTCTTCGTATTTCTCGTCGCGGATCAGGCGGGCAAAAGCCCGCGAACCGGTAACGTTGGTGCGTTCCCCTATGTTGACGAAGTTGGTTTCCGGGGTTATGATCAGCGGTTCCAGGCCGCTTAAGCGTGTGTAAGGAGAATACTCCGCAGGTTTGCGGGGCTGGTATTTAGCCGCAACACGAACAAATTCGCGGATGTGGTCCGGGGTAGTTCCGCAACAACCGCCGATGATGTTCACGAAACCACTTCGACAAAAATCTTCAATTTGCTCGCCCATCATCTCCGGGCTTTCGTCGTAGCCACCAAAGGCATTGGGCAAGCCGGCATTGGGGTATGCCGAAACAAAGCAACTGGCCATGCGCGAAATGGATTCCAAGTGCGGCCGCATGTCCTTGGCACCCAGCGCGCAGTTCAGGCCCACGCTGAAGGGGTTGCCGTGCTCCAGCGAAATGTAAAAAGCCTCCGGCGTCTGCCCGCTCAGCGTCCGCCCGCTGGCATCGGTAATAGTGCCCGAAATCATGAGCGGCATATCCAGCCCCTTTTCCTCCATGACCTTGCGAATCGCAAAAACCGCCGCTTTGGCGTTGAGCGTGTCAAAAATGGTCTCGATCAGCATCAGGTCGCAGCCGCCATCAATCAGGCCGCGGGTTTGCTCGGCATAAGCCTCGGCCAGTTCATCAAAGGTCACGGCGCGGTAGCCGGGGTTGTTTACATCGGGGGAAAGGCTTGCCGTGCGGTTGGTCGGCCCTATCGCGCCGGCCACAAAGCGGGGCCTTGAAGGGTCGGCAGCCATAACCGCATCCGCAGCCTGGCGCGCCAACCGGGCGCTCTCCACATTGAGCTCATAAACCACGTGCTGCAGGCCATAGTCTGCCTGCGCGATGGCGGTTCCGCTAAACGTATTGGTCTCGACAATGTCCGCGCCAGCCTCCAGGTAAGCCCGGTGGATGTCGCGGATAATGTCCGGACGGGTCAGGCTGAGCAGGTCGTTGTTGCCGCGAAGATCGCTGGGGTGATCGGCGAAGCGTTCGCCTCTGAAGTCTGCCTCACTTAGCGTGTGCCGTTGAATCATGGTGCCCATTGCACCGTCCAGCACTAAAATGCGCTGGCGTATAAGTTCCCGTATGGTATGGCTCATGGTATTGGTTCTTATCTGCCCCAGCGGTACCTCCAAACTGTGCGCAATTGGCCGGTTTGGAGGGCTGCGCTTGCGCTGCAGCCATTCTGGGTCGGAGGTGGCACCTTCAGGAGCAGCAGTGCGCTGCGGCCGGGTTGCCAAGACGTCGTCGGGCCGAATCCCTCAGTCTATCTCGATAAGGTTGAGAATGGTCTGGTCTGGTTTTTTTTACCGGAGCAAAGTTATACCCTTCAGGCTTGGTAGCCAACGACTCCGATTAGGCTATCTTTGCCGGCTGTGAAAGTTACCGAGCACCTGCAGAACGCGTCGTCCACGCTGTTCAGTTTTGAAGTTCTTCCCCCAATGAAGGGCAAGACCATTCAGGACCTCTTCCGGGTTATGGACCCGCTGATGGAGTTCAAACCGCCCTTTGTGGATGTTACTTACCATCGCGAAGAAATTGTATATAAAAAACGCGCAGATGGTCTGGTCGAAAAGGTTCCTACCCGGAAACGCCCCGGTACCGTAGGCATCTGTGCGGCCATTACCGCCCATTACAAAATTGACGCGGTGCCGCACCTGGTTTGCGGGGGTTTTACCAAGGAGGAAACCGAAGACGCCATTTTTACCCTGCACTACCTGGGCATCCAGAACTTTCTCTTGTTGCGCGGGGACGGGTTAAAAAGTGAGCCCCGTTTTCAGCCTTCCGAAGGCGGCCATCACTACGCCTCCGACCTGGTGGCGCAAGTAGCCAACATGAACTGTGGGCGCTTCCTGCACGAAGAAACGGCCACCGATGCCGCCACAGACTTCTGCATTGGCGTAGCTGGTTACCCGGAAAAGCACTTTGAGGCGCCCAACATGAGTACCGACCTTCGCTACCTCAAGCACAAGGTTGACCAGGGCGCTGACTATATTGTCACCCAAATGTTCTTTGATAACAAAGCCTATTTTGACTTTGTAAAGCGCTGCCGCGAGATGGGCATTACCGTCCCTATCATCCCAGGCCTCAAGCCCATAACCGCTAAAACACAAATCAGCTCGCTGCCGCCCGTTTTTCATCTGGATATCCCGGACGAACTTGTAAGTGCCGTCGCTAAAGCTGCCGACAACAAGGCCGCAGAAAAAATCGGCATCGAATGGGCCATTCAGCAAAGCCGTGAACTGATCGATTTCGGCGTGCCCTGTGTGCACTACTACTCCATGTCTAAGGCAGAACCTATTCTTGCCATTGCCCGCTCCGTCTTTTAGGGCTGGTCCGCGAACTGCACCACCTCTTTAAAGCGGAAACGCTTTAAAACACCCCCGCAATCAATAGCGAGTTCGCCAGTGTCTTCTACGCCGGCAATGATGCCTTCAAAGACTTCGATGCCAGAACCGGTGCCGCGCTGGAAACGGCGTTTTTCGCCATAACCCCAAAGGGCTTGCAGATACTGCCGCTTTAGGGCGGTCCAGGCGCCCTGGCGAAGCTGTTCATAGCGCGGCTCCAAGGCTTCGCACAATTGCCAGGCCACTTCCTCCAATTCGCGCTGCCGCCCATCCAGTTGCCAAAGCGAGACCGGGTTGGGCAAATCGGCGGAAAAATCAGATTGATTTATGTTTAAACCTATGCCTAAAATACTGTATGTCAAGTGATTGTTTGATATTCCGTTCTCAAACAGAAGACCAGCAGCTTTTCGGGAACCTGCGTACAGATCATTGGGCCATTTGATCTGCCAGGCGTTTTGCGCAACGGCGGGTTCAACCAGACCCCGCAAAGCGTCCCAAACCCCGAGCGAAAGAGCCACATTTAGCCGAAAAGCTTCTCTGGCCGGCAAAAAGCCGGGATAGAAGACCACAGAGAGCGCCAGGCCAGCACCGGGCTTTGTGACCCAACCTGTGCCATATTGTCCGCGGCCGGCGGGCTGTTCCAGGGCCATTATGGCAGTTCCTTCGGTTGGGGAAGGGCCTGCGTCCTCCGGCCTGGTTTTTGCGGCTAACCAGTCCAGCGCGAAGCGGTTGGTGGAATCCAGCACCTGCCTGATCAGCAAAGGCTTGCCTACATATTGGGTAGCGGGTCTTGATTCCAAACCAGTTTGCGTAAATTTGATAGAAACAATGAGGGTCTGTGCCCGCAGAAGCGCTTTTTTGCAGCAGACTCTTTGAATAGCCCAATTGCCTTTTAACCATCTTGCCGAATTTTTTGGCCAGTTGTTGAAAGGCCCGGCAACCTGGGCATTAAACCTCGCGTGTGAACAAATCGCTCTCCCGACCGCTTACCAGACCGCTTACGCAAACATACGATGTCGAAACGCTGAACGATCTCATCGTAGACAGCATTTCCGACAAGAAAGGACTGAACATCGTTTCGCTTGACCTTCGAAAAATAGAGGAAGCTGCAACGGATTTCTTCATCATTTGCACGGCTGAGTCCACCACCCAGGTAAAAGCCATCGCCGATCACATCAGTAAAAAGGTCAAGGACATTTCCGGCGATCACCCCTGGCATACCGAGGGGATGCAAAATCTGGAGTGGGTGCTGATCGACTACGTGGATACGGTTGTCCACGTCTTTTTGCGCGACAAACGGCAGTTGTACAACCTCGAAGACCTTTGGAGCGATGCGCGCTTGATGACGTATTGAACCCTATTGGTCTGTTCTCTGTTTCTCTATTGACTTTCCTCCCCGCGCAGGTTCGCTGCGTGATCTTTTAAATCAGCCTCCGCGCTACCCACGATGAGCATCATCAGAAACAACGATAACGAAAAGCCCCAACAGCCCAAGAAGAAGTTCAACTTCTACTGGTTGTACGGGTTGGCGGCCCTTCTGGTCCTTGGTCTGCAGTTTAACACCTTCATGCCCAAGACCAATCAGCCGATCAATCCCACCAAATTCAACGAATTGGTAGAGAAGGCTTATGTCAAAGAAGTGACCCTTGTCAAAACCACCAGCCGCAACTACGTTGAGGTGACCCTGACCGAGGAAGCGTTGAAGGATCAGGAGTTCAAGGACATGGACCTTCGCCGTCCGCCCCATTTTCAATTTGAACCCATCAGCGTAGAAGGCTTCGAAACGGCCATCAATACCTACAACACGGACAAAGCGGTCGAAAGCCGCATTGCCATGGATTCGCGCACACAGGTAGAGTGGATGAAAACCCTGTTGGCCTGGGTGCTGCCCATTGTCATCATCGTAGTCATCTGGCTGTTCATCATGCGCCGGGTTACCGGGAGCGGGGGAATGGGCGGAAGCGGCCAGATCTTCAACATCGGAAAATCGCGGGCTAACCTCTACGATCGGGACACCAAAGTCAACGTTTCGTTCGCCGATGTTGCCGGCTTAGATGAAGCCAAGCAGGAAGTCATGGAAGTAGTGGACTTCCTGAAAAATCCTAAGAAATACACGGCTTTGGGTGGAAAAATCCCAAAAGGGGTGCTGCTCATCGGAGAACCCGGTACCGGCAAAACGCTTATGGCCAAAGCCATGGCGGGCGAAGCGCAAGTTCCGTTCTTCACCATTTCCGGGTCTGATTTTGTGGAATTGTTTGTCGGTGTTGGCGCCAGCCGCGTCCGCGACTTGTTCAAGCAGGCCCGCGAGAAAGCACCTTGCATCATCTTCATTGACGAGATTGACGCTATCGGGCGCGCCCGGGGCAAAAACATGATGCAGAGCAACGACGAGCGCGAAAACACCCTCAACCAGTTGTTGGTTGAAATGGACGGGTTCAGCTCAGAAAAAGGCGTCATCATGCTCGGGGCCACGAACCGCCCTGACGTGCTGGACTCTGCTTTGCTTCGCCCAGGTCGTTTTGACCGCCAGATCTCCATTGACAAGCCCGACCTGACCGGCCGCGAGCAGATTTTCCGCGTTCACCTCAAGCCGATCAAAACGGCTTCTGATGTTGACGCCCATAAGCTCGCTGCGCAGACGCCTGGCTTTGCCGGGGCAGAAATCGCCAACGTGTGCAACGAAGCGGCGCTGATTGCCGCCCGTTGGGACAAGAAGGCCGTGGAAATGAAGGATTTCAACGACGCCATCGACCGGGTCATTGGCGGCCTTGAGAAGAGAAACAAAATCATTTCGCCCGAGGAAAAGAAAATCATTGCCTACCACGAGGCCGGGCACGCCATCTGCGGCTGGTTCCTGGAACACGCCGACCCGTTGGTTAAGGTCAGCATCATCCCCCGCGGGGTAGCCGCATTGGGCTATGCCCAGTACCTGCCCAAGGAGCAGTACCTCTACACGGCCGAGCAACTCACGGACATGATGTGCATGACGCTGGGCGGCCGCGCAGCGGAGTCCATCATCTTCGGCAAAATTTCCACAGGTGCGCAGAACGACCTGGAGAAAATTACCCGCATGGCCTACGCTATGGTCACCATCTACGGGATGAACGAAGTGGTGGGCAACGTGTCGTTCAACGACCCCTCCGGAGACTATCGCTTTCAGCGCCCCTACTCGGAAGAAACGGCCAAGACCATTGACGAGGAAGTTCGCAAAATCATTGACGAAGCTTATCAGCGCACTAAGCGCCTGTTGCTCGAAAAGCGCCAGGAACTGGAGCGTGTTGCCCTTTCGCTGCTGGAAAAGGAGATCATTTTCCAAGCGGATTTAGAAGACTTAATCGGCGCCCGCCCGTTTGAAATCCCGGAAGAGTTGAGCCTCGCGGGAAAGGCTTCCGATTATGTGAGCAAGAGCAGCAACGGCGCTTCGGCAGGGGATCCCTCAGCCTCCGGTTCGGTAGAGCAACCCGAAGGCGAAGCTTCGCAACGCCCGGATGGAGAAGCTGGCAGCGGCGATTCCCCGCAGGCGGAACGTTCTCCAAGCGCGGAGGCTCCCGGAGAGAACAATCCCGCAAACAATTAGGAACAATTAGAAACAACCTGGCAACCTCCCATGGCTGACGCCAAAGAGCGCATACTCGGTCGCATCAGACAGGCCCTGCAACGGCAGGATCCTCAGCCCTATGAGGGGGAGGATCTCAGCGGGCCAGTGTTTACCGCATCCAGTGATCCGCTGGATGTGTTGTTTGCGGAGCGGTTTACGCAAGCAGGCGGCAAGTTCTTCTTTGCGGAAAGCCCCGTTCACCTGATTCAGGCGCTCCGGGAGTTGTTTGCCGCCAAAGGCTGGACCTCCGTTGCCTGCCGCGATGAAGCCCTTCGCCGGGAATTTACCCAGGCCGGCCTGCCTTCGCTGTACGACGGACTGGACCTTGAAGCCGCCCAAGCCGGGCTGAGCCGCTGCGAATCGCTGGTGGCCCGCACCGGCAGCATTCTGCTTTCGTCGCGGTTGGCCTCCGGTCGCGCGCTGCCCATTTATCCGCCCGTTCAACTCGTGGTGGCTGATACCGCCCAACTGGTGCCGGATATTGCCGACGGCCTTACCGCCATCCGAAAGCGAGACGGCCAACAACTGCCCTCGCTGATTAACTTAGCGACCGGACCGAGCCGCACAGCCGACATCGAAAAAACGCTGGTACTCGGTGCACACGGGCCGCGCGAGGTTTACGTTTTCCTGTTGGATCGCCCCTGAGAGGCCAACCACAGGCCAACCCAAGCGCAAGCAAACCGCAAAAAAAACGCAAGCAAGACGTTAGGGAAGCGCAGTTGATCCGCACACCCCCCGCAAAAGCCCTGCTTAGACAGCGGGAACTAAAGGCACATGGGCAAACCGGCAGGCCATAACATTTATTTTGTTTCGGACGCCCATCTGGGCGTTCCGAATTACGCCAGCAGCCTTCAACGCGAAAAAAAGCTCGTGGAATGGCTCGACGCCGCTTCGCAAGATGCCGCTGCCATCCACCTGGTCGGCGACTTGTTTGATTTCTGGTTCGAGTACCGCCACGCCGTGCCCCGCGGCTTTGTGCGGGTGTTGGGCAAACTGGCCGAACTGCGCGACCGCGGCATCGACCTCTACGTGTACACCGGCAACCACGACTTGTGGATGTTCGACTACTTTGAACAGGAGCTCGGTATCCCCGTATTCCGCGAACCCCAATCCTGGACCTATCACGGCAGCCGCTTTCTGGTCGGGCACGGAGACGGCATAGGCCCGGGCGATCACGGGTACAAATTCATCAAACGGGTGTTTAGCAACCGCTGGTGCCAGTGGGCTTTCGCCCGCCTACACCCCAATCTGGGCGTGGGCATGGCGCTCTATTGGTCGCGAAAAAGCCGGCAGGCCGACGCTCACAAAGACGAGACCTTCAAGGGCGAAACCGAGCCTCAGGTCATCCACGCCCGCCAAGTGCTGCAGCGCGAACCTTACCGCTACTTTATCTTCGGGCACCGCCACTGCGCCGCCCTTTACCCGCTCCGTCCAGACAGCACCTTTTGCAACCTCGGCGACTGGATCACGCAGTTCAGCTACGCCGTTTTTGACGGGCAAAATCTGGCGCTCAAGACCTGGACGCAGGAACCGCCCGCTCCTCCCCTTCCATCAAAGCCCTCGAAGTCATCCACGCAACACGCGGCATCCTTAAAAATACTGCTCATGTTGCTGCTCTTTTTCGGGGGAATCGCCCCCGTCCCCGCACAACCCATTCCCGGTGCGCGAACGCAGGAACCCGCCGCAACCGACCAAACAGCACCGCTGTACTCCGTGCCAGGTCGCTTTGTGGATCTGTCGCTGGACGGCCTCGGCAACCTGTTCGCCTTGGGCGAAGACGGCGAAGTTCTGCGCTACCGTGAAGACGGCGCGCTGCTTTACCGCTTCAGCGAAGTGCGCTTCGGCAGCGTTGGCAGCCTGGACGTATCCAACGCGCTGCGGGTTTTGGTGTACTACCCCGACTACCTCACGGCCGTGCTGCTTAGCAACACGCTGGCCATCAGCGGCGAAATCAATTTTCGCCAGCTGGGTTTTAACAAAATCAGGGCGGTAGGCCTGGCGCGTGACGGGCAGTTGTGGCTGTACGACGAAGCCAATTTCGAACTGATAAAAATTGACGAAAGGGGCCAGATCATTCGCCGCAGCGAACCGCTGAACTACGTGTTGGGGCTTGACCTTCAACCCCGGCAACTCATTGAACGCAATGACCGCCTCTTTCTGCGCGACCCGGAACACGGCATTCTGGTGTTTGACCTGTTTGGCACGTATGAATACCGCTTTGGCGGGGAGGGCGTAACACACATGCAGGTTTACGCCGAGCAGGTGTTGTACGAAAATGCCAGCGGTGTTTTTTTCCACGATTTGCGGAGTTTGGCCGAAGGACCTTTCCAAATGCCACAGGGCAGCCCGCTGCGCTGGACGATGGATGCGCGGCGCATGGCGCTGTTATATGAAAAAGGAATTTCAGTATACGATCTTCCCTGATTCAATTACTTAAGCCCTTCCCCGATTCCTGCAGCGCCCGCTTACCTTTGCGCCATGCTTGAGAAATTGGAAATCCTGCAAGACCGCTGGCGCAATTTAGGCGAGCAGCTCAATGACCCGGAGCTCATCCGGGACATGAAACGCTACAAGCAGACTCACAAACAATACAAAGACCTGGACGGCATCATGCAAGCTTTCCGGGAGTACAAACTGGTCCTGGGCAACATCAAGGATTCTGAACAAATCCTCTATGTGGAAAAGGACGCAGAGCTGCGCGAGATGGCCCGGGAGGAATTGGGGATGTTGGAGCAGCGCAAGACCGAATTGGATGCGCTCATTCGGCAACTGCTGATTCCCAAAGACCCGGAAGATGCCCGCGATGCCATTCTGGAAATAAGGGCCGGCACTGGCGGAGACGAAGCGTCGCTTTTTGCCGGTGACCTGTTCCGCATGTACAGCCGGTACGTTGAACGCCAGGGCTGGAAACTGGAGGTGGTGTCCTCCAGCGAAGGCACCAGCGGTGGTTTCAAAGAAATCATCGCCAATTTGATCGGTGAAGATGTCTACGGCACATTGAAATACGAAAGCGGGGTGCACCGCGTGCAGCGTGTTCCGGCCACCGAAAGCCAGGGTCGTGTGCATACTTCTGCCGCTACCGTGGCCGTGCTGCCGGAAGCGGATGAAGTAGATGTTGTCATTAGGCCGGAAGATGTCCGCATAGACGTGTTTCGCGCGTCGGGGGCGGGGGGCCAGCACATCAACAAAACGGAGTCGGCCGTGCGCGTTGTGCACGCGCCCTCCGGAATTGTGGTGGAGTGCCAGGACTCCCGCTCACAAATCAAAAACCGCGAAAGTGCCATGAAGGTGCTTCGCACGCGTTTGTACGAACACACGCTCAAGGAGCACTTGGACAAGATTGCCGGCAAGCGAAAAACGCTCGTTTCTACCGGCGACCGAAGCGCCAAAATCCGCACCTACAATTTCTCCCAGGGCCGCGTCACCGACCACCGGATTAACCTGACGCTCTACGCCCTTGATGACGTGTTGGCAGGGCAGATAGATCCGCTGGTAGACGCGTTGCAACTGGCCGAGAATGCGGAGAAAATGAAGGCGGGTGAAACGATTTGACGCGTATTATCGCCGCATGATCTTGACCGTGGCCGCTGCTTCGGCAGCACTTTGCTTGTTGGATTCCAAAGCGAGTTGGCGGTAATTGATCAGGTCCAGGATGGTGCCGATAAAACAAAAACCGGCGGTGAAAAAGTAGAGAATGCCCATCCCGATCTGGCCCATAATAAAGCGATGCACCCCCGCCGCGCCTACCAGACCGATTAGCGTCAGCAGCAGCATCATTTGTGGATCCTTGCGCTTGGCCCGGTAAATCTGGAGCGCGGTTATTTGCTCCTCTTCGTTCAATTCGCCCAAAACATTGTGCAGGAAAATGCGCTCCGTTCCGTCCATGTTGGGCATCAACAAAATCTCTTTTTCAACGGCGTTCATGGCGGGCGAATTTGGCGAAGGAATTAAACAAGCGAGTTTTTAGTTTTTGGGGCAAACCGGACAAGCCTGGAAACGACAATACTACAACGCGGTGCAGCAGAATCAAAAAAGATGGAATACCCAGCGGGTGCATCGCCCATGAAGCGGCAAACTGACCGCGCATGGCCATTCCAATCGAGCGACCCAGCCCGCATCCGGGGCAAAAGTCTAAACCAAGCGCGTGCAGCGGGCACAAACTCCAGCGCTGTTGCTCCAGGTTGGCAAAAAGCCCAAGCCACAGCAGCGAGCCAAGCCAGATGATAGACTCTGGCTTCAGGAACCCCAAGCCCTTCGACCTAAAAGGTTTAAAGCTGAAAATGCACGGGCGCAGCGATCGCAGAAAAAGGGCGTTCATCCAACCCGAAGTTAACCGACGGCGGTCAAAGTATCGCGAATTTTCGCAGCTTCAGGCTGGTTGGGCCAACAGCGCCGTCAGCAAATCCTGAAAAGGGAGGGCTTGCGTCCAGGCCCGGTCGTGGTAAATGTGGTTGACCAGGCGGATTTCGGTGGTTTGGCCGTCAAAAATGCGGTGCTCCACCAGAATATTGCCGAAACGCTGATCGGAGATCTTCTGCCCTTCGTCAAACGCAAAACGGGGCTTAAAATAACGGCGCTCCAGTTGCTCTACCACGTCGTTCTCCCGAATCCAGGAACGCACATCGCCGTGTTGCCGGTAGTAGCCTTGGCGCTGCACCGATTCGCCCAACCAGTCAAAAATCCAGGGGCAGTTGCGCTGGCCAAAATGCAGGCCCGGCTGGTGCAAAATGAACCCGCGGGTGCTGGGTGTCTGGAGCACAAAAAAGTCGTCGTGGCGTTTTTCAGGGTCTGCGGCCAACAATTTCTGCTGCAAAATCAGGCGAAAGGGCTCCCGGTTGCTGCTGCACCATTCCTGGTAACTGGCGGTCTCCCGGGCGCTGCGCTCCAACGCTTCGCGCACAAAACCCTCCTGCGGCGCAGCTTCCTGCTGAAAAAGGCGGCGAATTTGTAGGAGAAGGTTGTTCATGAATGCTTACTTACCAACAGCTTAACGCTACTCCGGTTCATTTCCACTGGAAAAGATAGTGAATCCTTAATTTGCCCCCGATGAGCGACTGGCGCGGATATGATGTTGATGAACTGGCGGCCTGGTGCGGGGCAGTGAAATTGGTAGGCAGCGGGCCCGACGCTGATCCTGGCCTTGCGCAGGCAATTGCGCCCGAAAACAGCATCCACCAATTGGCCACAGACAGCCGCGGTGCCGGGCTGGGACTCGACACGCTCTTTGTGGCCCTGAAAGGCAAAAGCCGCGACGGGCATCGCTTTCTGTTAGATGCTTACCAGAAAGGGGTGCGCTGTTTCCTGGCGGAAAAAGCCGTTGACCTCCCCGGTCCGGCCCAATGGCTGTTGCATCCCAACCCGCTGGAGGCCTTGCAGGCCATCGCTGCGGCGCACCGGGCCCGCTTTCGCTATCCGGTGCTGGGCATTACTGGCAGCAACGGCAAAACCATCGTTAAGGAATGGCTGGCGCACCTGCTTGGGCCGGACCTGTTTGTGGTGCGAAATCCGCGCAGCTTCAACTCGCAGATCGGTGTGCCGCTGTCGGTTTGGGCCATGCGCCCCTACCACGAAATCGGTGTCTTTGAAGCGGGCATTTCGCTTCCGGGCGAAATGCCCCGTCTCCAGCGCATCATCCGTCCGGATATCGGGCTGTTTACCCAGCTCGGGGCCGCTCACGATGAAGGCTTCGCCGACCGGAACCAGAAGCTCCAGGAGAAGTTGGCGCTCTTTTCCACTTCGCGAACGCTGCTGTACTGCGCCGATCAACCCGACGTAGTGGCCGCCATCCAGGAGCGCTACCCCGACCGCGAAAAGGTCTGTTGGTCGGCCGAAGGCCGGCCTGCCGACTTGCAAGCCCGCTGCGGCGACCAGCAGTGGGTGTTGCAATGGCGGGGCCAGGAATTCCGGCTGATCCCGCCCTTTGACGATCCCTTTTCGCGCGAGAACCTGCTGCACGCGCTAACAGCGGCCCTGTACCTGGGGGTCATGCCCATTGCGCTGCCGGGCCGGGTGGCCCAATTGACGCTGCCCGAGTTGCGCCTCAATGTTCAGCGGGGGGTGGGGGGATTGGTTTTGGTGAACGATGCCTACAGTTCTGATCTCGGCTCGTTGCAACTGGCGCTGGCCTATGCTGCGCGTCAAGCCGGAAACCTGCCGCGCACCGCTGTGCTGAGCGATTTGGAAGAGAGCGGCATGGACAGCGATTTGCTTTGCCGCGAGCTGGCCCGCACCCTGCGCGACAACGGTTACACCCGCTTGCTTGCCGTTGGGCCGGCCATCAGCCGCGCCGATGTCTTTGGCGGGCTTGACGTACACGCGTTTGAGGATACCGAGGCCTTGCTGACGGCCTTGCCTGCGTTGGAGCTAAAGAACCAGATGGTGTTGATCAAAGGAGCGAGGCGTTTCCGCCTGGAACGCGTGGCGCAAGCGCTGGCCGAAAAAATTCACGGCACACGGCTGGAAATTAACCTGACGGCGCTGGCGCACAACTTCAGCGTGTACCGCGACCGTGTCCCGACCGAAACTAAAATTATGGTTATGGTCAAGGCGCTCGGCTACGGGTCAGGCGACGCCGAGGTTGCCCGGGTGCTAGAATTTGCCCGCGCGGATTACCTGGGCGTGGCCTATGCCGATGAAGGCGTAGCGCTGCGCCAGGCCGGCGTCCGGCTGCCCATTTTGGTGCTCAATGCCGCCCTGGAAAGTTTGCCCACGCTTCAGCGCTATGACTTGGAACCGGAAGTCTACGATTTGACCACGCTGGAGCACATCCGGGAGCATTACCCGGGCTTGGCCATTCACCTGAAACTGGACACCGGCATGCACCGGCTGGGCCTTTCGGAGCAGGAAGTTGAGGAGCTGGCAGCAGCCCCGGAACGCTTGCGCGGGCTTAAGCTCGCGGCCTTGCTCAGCCATCTCTCCGCAGCAGAAGACCCAGCTCACGACGCTTTCACGCGCACGCAACTCGCTCGTTTTGAGCACTCTTCGAACCAAATTTTGCAGGCCTGGGCCCGCCAAAACCCGAACCAGCCTGTTCCCCTGCGCCATTTGTTGAACTCTGCCGGAATGCTGCGCTTTCCCGAGGCGGCCTATGACATGGTGCGGCTCGGCATTGGATTGTACGGCTATGACCCCTCCGCGCTCTTCCGCGAACGGCTGCGGCCGGTTAGTCGCCTCTTGGCCACGGTGGCGCAGATTCGCCTGGTGCCTGCCGGCGAAAGTGTTGGTTACGGGCGCGCGGCTTTGATGGATAAACCCACCCGTGTAGCTACCCTCACCATCGGCTACGCCGACGGGCTGCGGCGCAGCCTGGGCAAAGGCATCGGGGCTGTTGCTGTCTATGGAAAGCGTTTGCCGTTGATTGGGAACGTCTGCATGGACATGTGCATGGTTGACGCTACCGCGGTGCCGGAATTGCAGGATGAAGATGCCGTGGAGGTCTTTGGTGGGCAGATTCGGCTGGAGGAATTTGCCGGATGGATGCAAACCATCCCCTACGAAGTGCTAACAGGCGTTTCGTCCCGTGTTAAAAGGGTCTATTTTGTAGAATAAGGCGCGATTTTTGCGGTAAGTTTCCTTTTGTCATGCCCCCTCACTTCGTGCCTTTTGCTTTTCGGTCTTTACCGGTCCTTTTATTATTGGTTAGCAACAGCTTTTTGGTCCTTGCTCAACAGCCTTCCGGCTCCGGAAAAGCAAGCGCAAACCCCTCAGGGGCCACTTATTCCTCCCGGCCAGCCATTGGTACCCTTACGGGCATTGTGCATGATTCCATCAGTGGACAAGCATTGGAATATGCCACCGTTGCACTCTACAGCATCAACCCGGACAGCCTGATCGGTGGGGGCATCACCGACCAAAAAGGACGGTTCACGCTCACAGGAGTTGGCCCGGGGCCGCTTCGCCTGGAAATCAGTTTTCTTGGTTTTGAAATGCGCCGGGTTGGACCCATTGCGATGCGTCCGGATCGGCCGCTGGTGGACATTGGGGTAGTGAACCTCTCTGAGGCTGGCGAAACCCTGGAAGCCGTCCAAATCACTGGCGAGCGCTCCTACATGCAGCTCGGCATTGACCGCAAAGTGTACACCATTGAAAAGGACATGATTGCGCAATCGGGCGACGCCTTGGATGCCATGCGAAACATCCCCTCGCTGGATATTGGGGTGGAAGGCAACGTGAGCTTGCGCGGGAGCGAGAACGTCAACATCCTCATTGACGGCAAGCCCTCCGGGTTAACCGGAAGCAGTCGTGCCGCCATTCTGGAGCAACTTCCCGCGTCATCGATTGAATCCATTGAGATCATCACCAACCCTTCTGCGCGCTTTAACCCGGACGGCACGGCCGGCATCATCAACATTGTGATGAAAAAAGACCGCAAACAGGGCATGTCCGGCGGGGTTTCGGTGGGCGCTGGCACCAACAACAAATACAACGGCTCCACGAATTTTAACTACCGCACGCAAGCCTTCAACCTCTTCGGAAACTATGGCTACCGGTACAACAATGCCTTCTCGCAGCGCTCTACGTACCGCGAAACCGATACGGGCGAAGAACTGATCGTGCTCGACCAGGATTTCGACGGCGACGGCCAATCGCAATCGCACCTGGCCAAGCTGGGCGCAGACTGGTACGTCAACCCCAAGACCACGCTATCGCTGGGTGGGCTTTTCAGCACCGACAGCCGTGTTTCGGAAGGATCCACCTTCTACCGTTTCCTGGAGCCCGCTTCTGGGCTTCTGGAAAGCTTGGATGTGCAGAGCGAAGACGACGAAGAAGATGGCTGGAATACGGACATCGACTTCCGTATGGACCACTTGTTTGATGTGCCCGGTCAACAGTTGACCCTGGACGCCCGTTACTCCTACCGCACGGAAACAGAAATGGAATACAACCTGCTCACCGACTACCTGCTCAATGGCAGCCCAGTGACCAGCACGCCCTTCGTCCGCGATAACAGCGAGGCTTCGAACAACCAGATTGTTACCGTCCAGACTGATTATGTCCATCCGCACATGGTCAATTCCGGAGGAAAAGAAGTGGAAAGCTGGCGACTGGAAACGGGGTTGCAGGTGATTCTGCGCCAGTCCGAAACAGACTACCAGTCTTTGATTCAGGATTCGGTTACCGGCGAATTGCTTGTGGATGAAACAGTAAGCAATGTCTTTAGGCTAGAAGAAAGTATTCTCTCGGCCTATGGAAGTTTTCGCAAGCGCTGGAGCCGCTGGGGTATGCAGGCAGGATTGCGCGTAGAGCAAGCCTTGACCGATCCTCAACTTCTCACCACCGGCGAAGTCTTTGACAACGATTATCTCTCGTTTTTCCCCTCGCTTTACATCAGCCGCGATTTGGGCAACGAGCAGGAATTGCAGTGGAATTATTCGCGGCGAATCAACCGGCCGGATCGCTGGGCGCTCAACCCCTTCATAGATAATTCGGATCCGCAAAACATTCGCATTGGCAATCCAGACCTTCAACCGGAATATGTGCACTCTGTTGAAATGAACTTTGCCAAGTCCTGGCCCAGCGGAAATGCCCTGACCAGCTCCTTGTTCTTTCGCCAAACCGACGGGGTAATCCGTAGTTTACGCACCGTAGATTCTCTGGGTATATCCACTCAGGTTTACAACAACTTTAGTTGGCAGCGCGATTACGGACTGGAACTCATTTCCGTATTAAACATTACGGAGTGGCTGAAAATGACTGCAAGCGGATCGGTGTTCCGCGCCAACTTTGAAGCTGGCGCTGCCGCGGAAGGGCTGACCAACACCAACTACAGTTGGAACATCAAGACCAATGCCAACGTCGACCTTCCCAAAGAATTTTACTTCCAGGCCTCCTTCCGCTACCGCGGTCCCGGCTTGACAGCGCAAGGCACCTTTGTGGCGGTTCCCGAACTGGATGCTGCAATTCGCAAAGACTTTCTGGATGGCAAAGCATCGCTTAGTTTGCGGGTCAGCGACATCCTGAACAAACAGCGTTTTGGCTTTACGCTGGAAGATACCAACTTCTTCCAGGACAGCTTTTTCAAGCGCGAATCGCGCATTGCCTGGCTGACCTTCAACTACAAGTTCGGCAAGCAAACCTTTGAGCGCAAGCGGAACGGCGGAGGCCCTGGCGATGGCGGATTTTCTTCGCCGGAAATGGGGTTTTTAGGCGTACCCTAAAGTCAGACCTCGCGCATCACCGTCCTAAACGCGACAAACTTGTTTCGATACCGTTCGGTATGTTCTTGCTGCAAAGCAGGCGCCTTCTGCTCCTGGTAGATCAGGTAATCCTCCATGGACACTGCCCGGTATTGGATGGCGTAAGTGACCCCGTCATGCTCGTCCATCTCCAGCAGGCGCATCATGCGGTTGTCCTGAAAGTAGCCTGTGGCTAAGACAGCGGGGATGTGTTCATGCTTCATCCATAGCAGCCATTCGTCGTGGATGTCGTGATCCACCTTGATGGTTACGTTGTAGACGATCATGAATACAAAATAAAGGAAAGTCCAGGAATCAATTCAGGTTATCGCCGCGAAGCGCGCGGAATCGTTTGCGCGCTTCCACCACAAACACAGAGTCTTTGTGGTCTACCAGAATGAGCTGGTAGTATTCCATAGCCTTTTCTTTGTTTCCAAAGCGCTCTTCATAAAGCTCGGCCAGCGTGAACAGCGCATCATCGGCGAGAATATCGTGGCTGAATCCCGCCACCAGCGTTTCGAGGAGTGAAACTGCCTTGTCCACATCGTTGGTCTTGCGAGCAAGCGTACTGCGCAACCAAAGCACATCGTCCGCAAGGGCATGACCAGGAGTCAGCGCCTTCATAGAGTCCAGGATTGCATCTGCTTCGCTTAGCCGATTCTGGAACACCAGCAAATCTGCCCGCGAATACTGTTCCATAGGCGCTGAACTGGTATCCAGGCCCATATTAGACGAAAGGAAAACGTCCAGGTTCAACGCGTCGTTGGCCACCAATTCGCTGGTGCTGGCTTTAAGCACTTCTAATTGCGCTTTGGCCCAGGTAAAATCACCCTGGAAGTAAGACAAACGGGCGTTCAGGAAACGGGCCCTTTCGCCCAGAGGTTCGTCTTTCATGGTCTTGTCCACCTGGCTGTACAGCAGTGAAGCATCCCATATATCGCCGTCCATAAGGAGGTAATCGCCCAAATCAAGCTTGGCCTCAGCCAACTCTGCAGGGCGCAACCCAGGCCAGGTCAAGGTTTGTTCCACCCACGCAATGGCTGAATCCATTTGGTGCAGGTACAGGGCGTGGAGGCGAGCGCGGCTGCGCCAGGCCTCCGCAGAGCGCGCATCACGGCGGCCATAATCGCGCAAAAACTGTTGGTAGTCCGCGCTAAGCCCCCGAATATCCGCTTCAGTATAGTCAAAACCCGCCATGAGCTTTTCCTGGCGGCATTCAATGAGCCCGTTGCGTGAGTTGAAATAGTAAATGCCTTCGCGCCCCTTGCTGACCAAGTAGTCGTACGCCTGAATGGCTGCCGTCCAAGCCTTTTCAGACTGGGCTAGCTCAGCGAATTCATACACCCGATGGCCGCCTTCCTGGAGCCGGCGATCCTGTGCCCGAACCTGTTGAAAAGCGGCTTCAAAGTCCTTGTTCTGGATGAAATTCCAAATGAGCAATTCGGTCCATCGCTCGTCGTTGGGCTGCCGTTGAATGCGGGTGTAAACCTGGTTTTGCAGCTCTTCGTATTGGCTTTGCTCCGTCAGGTTGCGCTGGAGAGACGCCTGAACCGTTGGCATATTGCGTTCATCAGCCTGTAAGTAGTCCAGAAAGGCGCCGATCATAGCCTGCATATCGCCTTTGCGGTAATAGAGATTGGCCAACTCGTAGTCGAAAGGCTGCGCCTGACCCTTCAACAGCTTGGTGCCACTCTCCAACGCGCGAATGGCGTAGTCGTATTCGTCAATAGCCGTAAACGCGTTAGAGAGCTGAACTATCTGACTGCGATCTGCTGCCAATTGCTCCACAGCCCCTTCGAACTGAATTTTTGCCTGGTCTGCCTGACCCTTTTGGCGGTACATGGCCCCCAAATCCACACGATAGCCCAATTGCAACGGCTGTTTGCGGATCAGTCGGCGCAATTCCTTTTCCAGATCGTCGAAAGCCTTGAGCGCCATCTGGCACTCGTAGAAATAGCGGTAAAAGATCTCCGATTCCGGCTGCTGCTCCCTTAGCTCCTGGTACAAGACTACGGCCTTGGCGAATTCCCCCCTGCGGAGGTACTCCTGCGCGAGCGCCTCTTTTTTGACCTGCGCAGACAACCCCTGTGCGAGTAAAAGCAAAGCGGCAACAACAATCAAACGAATTTTCATGGGCAGAAAATGAGAACAGAGCACTGTCGGGGGAAGCGCCTGGCTGCCTACAGCAACCTACGAGCTTAACCTCAACAGGTTTGTTACTTCAAGCAACTTACGGGCCTAACCTGAACAGGTTCGTTACTTCAAGCAACTTACGAGCCTAACCTGAACAGGTTCGTTACTTCAAGCAACTTACGAGCCTAACCTGAACAG
>CAYSDI010000006.1:58315-62839 GCA_964429745.1 uncultured Chitinophagales bacterium
GTTCGTTAAAATACCGCCCTTTTGAAAACAAATCCACCCGACGGGTATAGACAAGCGGACAAATCTTCATTTAAAACGCGGATTTAGAAGGTCAAGAGCTAAAGCGGCGTTGGTGCCTGCCTTCCTGACGTGCCTTGGCTGACCTGCTGGGACAGCGAATGTTGAAGGGTTAAGAGGAAGCTTGGGACTTTCTCTGAAGTCAGTATAACGGCGAACTCTAATGTTCGCCAACAAAAATCACGGTTGTCTCTGGGCATTATGTTGGCAATAAAACGCACCTTTTTACTCGGAAACCAGCCAGACCGCCAAAGTCCAAAACTGCTAGTGATAATCTTGGCGTAGATATACTTATATAATCTAATTTCTACAGACAAAAAACCAAAATTTTCAAAACCGCCTTCTTTGTCCATACTTGAGAATTCCTACAAAAAACACGCCACCTATTGCATTGCCCAGAATGGAGGTGGCTTCAAAACTTACATAGTCCATGATACCGATAGTAGGATCGATCAATAATCCCGCAAACACTTCTATAGAGCCCACAATGGAATGATGCAAACCACCGATACCAATTGTGGAAGTGACCAAAACGATCATAAACAAGCGACTTATTGTCTCTTGTGATGAGGCCACTAACCAGGAAAGTAGCCCCATAAGCCACCCAGCAACGACAGCGCTTATAAGGATCAACGGCAAGGGAAAGTCAATAACTTTATGGGCCAGATGAGCAAAAGCTTCATTGGATATTACTCCAATTGCCGGAGCAAAATAGACCAGAAATGTCCCGAAGATATATCCGCCAATTAAATTGCCCGTTAGAATAACTGCCCAAAGAATGAAAAGACTCTTAATACTAATGGTCTTGTTCAATACCGGAAGTACTGCCAGAGTAGTGTGCTCTGTAAACAATTCGGATCTGCCAATAATAACAAAAATGAACCCTATGGGGTAAGCGAATGAGATGAGAACGTGTAAGAATTCACTGGAAACCTGACCGTGAAAAAGAGTAAATAATGTCCCCATCAAAAATATGCTGAACCCAATTTCTAGCCCCGCAGAAAGAGCAGAAATAAACAAACGCTTATTAGATCGTTCATATTCGCTAATCGAAGTGGCTAACTGTTCTTCCAATATATCATTGATCCCTTTTGGCTGATCAGCACTCCGTTTTTTACTGTTGTCTAATTTGCTCATGTTTAAGATTGAATCGACAGACTGGTCAAAAAGATTTTGAGCTAGCAATATAATTTAATCACGCTACCTATTTCCATTATTGAATTTTTTCTCAAAATCGCCTCTAAAGGTGAAAAACTCATTCACGGTTTTAAACCGTACCTGGAAAACACGTGCCAAACCAACCCAGCCATCCAACAGGATGATAACGTATATTATCTAAATCGCCTGACTGTGCAAAAAGCCTTTCTTATCATGGAAAGTATCTCTTGATTTGAAGGTAGGTATTCTTTGCATGCTTCTTGATTTAGGGTCATGCAGTTTGTATCAGGCAAACTGCGGGGTCTGCTGTATTTGCATGGCTACCATGCATGGGCGTGTATTGGAGATACTGATTACAGTCACCTTTACCGTCTACAAGTTTAAGGCGAAAGATGAAGGTCGTAGGCGCTATAGAGCTTGAAACCAAAATTTTCCAGGCAGCAACTTTTGTCAAAAACTTTTAATCATAATTTTATATACTTATCACAGATGTGTCAATGATGGAAATTATTTCTGAAATTTTGTAATGCTTCAAAGTCTATAACGCTTAACCTTTAGAGCCTAATAGATTGAGCACTAAATACATTTATAAATGAAAGATGATAAATTAATCGAAAGTTGCATTGCCGCTTGCAAAAAGTGTGCTGATGCTTGTGAAACTTGTTCGACAGAAAACAAAGGAAAAGCAGGAATGGAAAATTCCGTCAAACTTTGTATAGCTTGCAAAGACGCTTGCAACGAGTTAATCGCAGCAAGCAAAAGTGGTGGTACAAATTTGGATGCACTTTGCAGAAAATGCGAAGAAGCTTGTATGGCATGCGCAAATGAATGTGAAAAACATACTGACATGCAGCATTGCCAAGCATGCGCAGATGCTTGCAACAAATGTGCGGCAGAATGTAAAGCTATGCTAGCAGTAGCCGCGTAATTCACCAAATTGGGAACAACCGCTTCGGTTGTTCCCAATTTTATCAATAATTATTTCTATACTACATATCTATTGAATGTGTGGTACTTATCAGAAGGTTCGGCACTTAAAAGGCCGGACTGGCCAAAATGGCCATATTGTAGGTAGCCCTGGAAAGCCAGGGCTCAGAGAAAGGGAAATATGATAGGCTCATCAATAATATCCTTCATGCCAGATTACTCAAAAAAAAGATTTTTAAAATTATTTAATAACACATAATTTAATTTTTCATGCTATTGTTTACCCATGATATGATGCCGGAGTTATTAAGTGTTCATGCCCAAACATGCATATCACTCTATATGCCCACGCACCGCACTCACCCTGACAATCTTCAGGATCCCATACTATTTAAAAATCTGTTAAAGAGACTAAACCAATCCCTGCTCCAACAATATTCAGCGTCAGAAGTTACCATACTACTGGAGCCATTTTTAGTGCTTTCAACTAATGAAGATTTTTGGAGGCAT
Source organism: uncultured Chitinophagales bacterium (assembly GCA_964429745.1). Lineage (GTDB taxonomy): Bacteria > Bacteroidota > Bacteroidia > Chitinophagales > BACL12 > WGOA01. The sequence goes on from CAYSDI010000006.1 coordinate 60,968, forward strand.
ACATTAGATGGGCTGGCTGTTCTTAGCACTGTTGATATGTTCAGAACCATAGGCTTACCGTCATCGATAGAAGAGTTAACCGTTGTTGCTAACAGCTTTCATACAAAACCGCTCCGCAGATATTTGCAGTCGGTAGAGCGATACCACGTGTTGGGTTTGAGCCTACATGATTATCAAATTTATGAAGGCAACAGGCACTCGCTCACAGAATTGGGGCTTTCTTCAAGTATTCCTAAAAATATAGAAGAAGCATTGGGTTACGATTTAACCGAAAAGCATTCCACGGTCGCCTCCTATGGCGGTGTAGGCGGTCAAAGCAATGTCATGCATCACGGGCACGGAGGAAAAGCAGATGAAGCGGAGATTGATTCTGAACGATTTTTTCGCTTTGTTGCAAAAGCTATCAACGATCACTATTCCAGACCTTCCGGTTTGCCGCTGATTCTGGCTGCATTGCCGGAGCACCACAATCTATTTCATAAGGTGAGCAATAACCTTTCATTACTTCCCGCTAGTATTGATGCCAACCCGAAGTCCATAGAGACGGGTGAACTCGCAAAACGTGCCTGGGAAATTATGGAACCGTATTATAATGGCATTATCGAAAAAGCTTGTGATGAATACCATCAGGCAAAATCAAAAGGCTTAGGAAGTGACAGAATAAGTGACGTAGCATCGGCGGCAGCAGCCAGCAGGGTAGATACCTTATTGATAGAAGCCGACCTCCAAATTCCGGGTAAAATAGTAGGCGACAAAGGCAGTATTGAAAAAGGCGATTTAGAAAATCCTGAAATTGATGATTTGCTGGATGACTTAGGCGAACTGGTTACAAAAATGGGCGGCAAAGTAATGATTGTTCCACAGGAAAAAATGCCCACCAAAACAGGGGTCGCCTGTGTATTTCGTTATTAATAATAAAATAAATATTGATACTTCATAAAACTAAAACGCATTGCAAATGACAATCTTACTAAATACTGATAATAATATATTAGGAACTGAAGAAATGAGAGAGCCTTTGGAAGCTGCTATTGCAAAAGCCTTTGCCAAGTTCAGCGATCATATAACAAGAATAGAAGTGAAAATAAGTGATGAAAATGGCGATAAAACTAGCGCCATTGATAAAAGATGCGTGCTGGAAGTGCGTCTTAAAGGAATGCAACCTTTGGCTGTTACCAGCCACGGGGATACCATTGAAAACGCTGTGGATAAAGGGATAGACAAAATGAAAAATTCCCTTGACACGGTGATAGGACGCCTAAGAAATTATTAGCATCAGCATGAAATGTTTACCAGCATCTTAGCCGAGCTTAGTGTTGCACTAGAAGTTTGAGAACCCCAGACCGCTCAGTTCTATTGGAAGTGGAAACACCTCAGTTCAACCTGTAGTGTAAGCCTCCTAAGCACTCCTGGAAACCACTCAGTTCAACTGGAAGTGGATCGGTATGGTAAACTGCACTTTCACGGGCTTGCCGCGCTGCTTACCGGGCTTCCAGTCGGGCATTAGGTTGACCACCCGAAGGGCTTCTTCGTCGCAGCCGCCGCCGATTCCGCGGACCACCTGAGCGTCTTTGACTTTTCCGCTTTGGTCCACGATAAAGCGGACGAAAACCTTGCCCTCAATGCCGTTTTCTTTGGCAACCTGCGGGTACTTGATGTTTTTGCCAAGCCATTTGTACATGGACTGCTCCCCACCGGGGTACTCAGGCATGTCTTCAACCACCACAAAGAAGTCGGGTTCTTCTGCTTCTACCACTTTGGGTTTCTCAGGCTCAACGTATTTAACCTGCTCAATGGCCTTGTCTTCCTGAAAATCTTGTTCAAAGATCTTCGGTGCTTCGTCAATATCCTCGTCATCGTCCACTTCAATCA
>CAYSDI010000007.1:0-19459 GCA_964429745.1 uncultured Chitinophagales bacterium
CTCCAGCCCCCGCCACTTCATTGCCCCCGAGGGTGAAAGCGCTCCAAGGTGTCACGCAAGTACTTGCGGTCCAGATGCGTATAGATTTCGGTTGTGGTAATGCTTTCGTGTCCGAGCATTTCCTGCACGGCCCGCAAGTCCGCGCCGCCTTCCACCAGGTGGGTGGCAAACGAGTGCCGGAAGGTGTGGGGCGAAATGCTTTTTCGAATGCCCGCGAGCGCTGCGGTTTCTTTAACGATGTTGAAAACCATGACGCGGCTGAGGCGACTGCCACGGCGGTTGAGAAACACCAGGTCCTCTTCGCCCGCCTTTATGGGCACGTGCACACGGGTGTATTGCAAGTAGTCGCGAATGCGTCGGATTGCAGCGCCGCCCAGCGGCACCAGGCGCTCTTTGTCGCCCTTTCCGGTAACGCGCACAAAACCCAGGTCCAAAAAGCACTGGCTCAGACGCAATTCGGTCAGTTCGCTGACCCGCAGGCCACAGCCGTACAGCGTTTCCAGAATAGCGCGGTTGCGCATGCCTTCCGGGGTGGAAAGATCGATAACCCCCAACAGCTTTTCAATGTCGGCCTGGCTGAGTGTGTCGGGCAATTTGCGGGGCAGCCGCGGGCCGTCAAGGAGCGCGGTTGGATCTTCCGTGACCAGGTCTTCGAGCAGCAAGTAGCGGTAGAATGTCCGGGTAGCACTGATGAGCCGCGCCTGTGACCGCGCGCCCATGCCCAACTCTCCCAGCTGGACCAGAAAGTTCTCCAAATGCTCGCGCGTTACCGCTACTGGCAGGACCCCGGCCGGCTCCAGGTAGGCAATAAGCTTGTCCAGATCGTTCAGGTAGCCAGCTACTGTATTACCCGACAGCGAACGCTCCAGCATCATCCAGGCCCGAAAGCCGCTGCGGGTTTGTGGCCAGGTCATGGGTTTCCGCAAGTTTGTGCGGCCGATTGCTGGAAAAAGCACTTAAGGCCAGCACTCACAACGTACCCCTGCGCTCCTGTTCGCGCTCGATGGCTTCAAAGAGCGCCTTGAAGTTGCCTTTGCCGAAACTCTTGGCGCCTTTGCGCTGGATGATCTCGTAAAAAACCGTGGGACGATCCTGCACAGGGCGCGTAAAGATCTGCAGCAGGTAGCCTTCGTCGTCGCGGTCCACGAGAATGTTGTTGGCGCGAAGGGGTTCCATGTCCTCTTCGATTTTTCCTACGCGATCCAACAGATCATCGTAATAAGTCTCTGGAACGTAGAGGAATTCGACGCCCCGGCGGCGCAATTCTGATACCGTCTTGAGGATGTCGTTGGTGGCCACGGCAATGTGCTGAACACCGGCACCGCGGTAAAATTCGATGTACTCCTCAATCTGACTTTTGCGCTTGCCGTCTGCGGGCTCGTTGATCGGGAATTTAACGTATCCGTTTCCGTTGCTCACCACCTTGCTCATCAGGGCGGTGTATTCGGTCGAAATATCCTGGTCGTCGAACGTAATGAGGAGCTTAAACCCGAGCACGTCTTCGTAGAAACGCACCCACTCGTTCATCTGCCCCAATTCAACATTGCCAACGCAATGGTCTACGTATTCCAGGCCTATCGGCCTTACGTCCAGGCCGCTTTTGGCGGGCTGATAACCTGGCATAAAGGCGCCTTTGTACCCGCTGCGCTGCACAAATTTATGGATGGTTTCCCCGTAAGTTTTAATGGCAGACACCACGACCGTGCCGTGCTCATCCTTCATTTCGGTGGGCTCCATGATGCTGACAGCGCCGCGACGGGTGGTTTCCTCCCAAGACTTGCGCGCATCGTCTACCCACAGCGCGAGCACTTTAACGCCATCGCCGTGCTTGGCCACGTGGCGCGAAATCTCTGATTCGGGATCAAAGCTGCTAGTCAACACCAGCCGAATTTTTCCTTGTTGCAACACGTAGCTGGCGCGATCTTTCAGGCCGGTTTCCAGCCCGGCATAAGCTACCAACGTATAACCCCAGGCCATTTGGTAGTAGTAGGCACTCTGCTTGGCGTTGCCGCAATAAAATTCCACATGGTCTGTCCCGTTCAGCGGCAAAAAGTCCTGAACGCCAGCGGGATTCTTAATCGTTTGAGTTTCCATAATAATACTTATGTTGTGTCAATTAAGGTCAATCAGGAGTGCGCGGGTTTCGCCACGGGTTCGTCTTCTTCTTCCAACCAGCTCCGGTAGTATTCGGGGTCTTCCACAGCCAGCGCCTGCCTGGTTAGTTGAAGGGGTTTAAAAGTATCGATCATCACGGCCAGTTCGCGGGTTTCTTTCTTGCCTACGGACCCTTCATACGTGCCGGGGTGCGGACCGTGCGGAATACCACCGGGATGAAGCGTGAACATGCCGCGTTCTACGTGCTTGCGGCTCATGAAGTCGCCATCCACGTAATACAGCACTTCGTCCGAGTCGATGTTGCTGTGGTTGTAGGGCGCGGGAATGGCCAACGGGTGGTAGTCGAACATGCGCGGTACAAACGAACAGACCACGAAACCTTTTGCGGCAAAGGTCTGGTGTACTGGTGGGGGTTGGTGCACGCGCCCTGTAATGGGTTCAAAATCGTGAATGGACATGGCCCAGGGATAGTGGTAACCGTCCCAGCCCACCAGATCAAACGGGTGGTTGGCGTATTCGTAGGGGTAAATCATGCCCTGCTTCTTGATCAGGAAGCGGTATTCGCCCTTTTCGTTGTGCGTTTCCAGCGAGTTGGGGGTCTTAATGTCCCGCTCGTAGAAAGGCGCGTGTTCCTGTAACTGGCCGTTGGCGTTGAGGTAGCGCTTGGGGAAGGTCAACGGGCTGAAACTCTCCAAAATAAGCAGGCGATTGGCCGCCGTATCAAACTCGATTTGGTAGAGCGTTCCCCGCGGAACGATCACATAGTCGCCATACTCGAAGGGCACTTCGCCATACATGGTCTTTAAATGGCCCGAGCCTTCGTGAATGAAAATCAATTCATCCGCGTCGGTGTTTTTGAAGAAATACCCGGTCAGGCTCTGGGTAGGGGCGGCCACGCTGATGATGCAATCGCTGTTGACCATCATGGGCACACGGCTGTCCAGGTAATCGGCTACGGGCGCTACCCGAAAGCCCTGAAGGCTTCGGTGCTTGAGCTGTTTTGACACCACAACATCGGGAGCAACGGAGTAGGGCTCACCTACTTGCCGGATTTTGGTCGGCGGATGAACGTGGTAGAGCAGCGAGTAATTGGTGTCAAACCCTTCCGTGGAGAACAATTCTTCGTGGTAGAGTTTGCCGTTCGGCTGACGAAATTGGGTGTGGCGCTTGCGGGGCACCTGACCCACGCGCAGGTAATGCGGCATGATCGAAGCTTTGGGTCAAAGGTACTCCCCCTGCCCGACTCTGTAGGAAAACTGAGACGTTAAAAAGGCTGTGCCGCTTTTAGGATTCCCTACTTTTAACCGCGAATTGGGCCGCGTAAAAAGCGCCCTTTAGTCTTACTATCAAATTTGTTAGCTTTGCCCGTAAATTTCGCATGGACGTACAGATCCTCTTGTCCAATCTGAGCAATCCTACCTTGCTGTACTTCATGCTCGGGGTGCTGGCCTGCTTGTTGAAAAGCGATCTTGAAATTCCACCGACTACCGTAAAGTTCATTGCGCTGTACCTGCTTTTTTCCATCGGTTTTCGCGGAGGCCAGGAATTGGGGCATCAGGAAATAACGCGGGAAATCAGCAACTTGCTCCTTTTGGGCGGACTGTTCGCATCCGCCATACCTTTTTATACGTTTTTTCTGCTCAAGCGAAGAATGAGCGTTTCGGATGCTGCTGCTATAGCGGCGGCAAACGGTTCGGTTAGTGCCGTCACCTTTGTCGCTGCTTCAGAGTTTTTGACCCTGCAAGGCTTGGAAATGGGCGGGCACATGGTTGCGGTCATGGCCCTCATGGAGGCCCCCGCTATTGCAGTGGCTGTTCTGCTGTTGCGTCGCTATGAAACCCCTGAGCCTGGCCAGTCATCCAGCGTTTGGTCAACCCTGCACCACGCGCTGACCAATGGAAGTGTGCTGCTGATTATCGGCAGTTTGGTCATTGGAGCCATTGCTGACAGCAAGCAAGCCGCTGGTATTGCCCCATTTACCACCGACATTTTTAAAGGATTTTTGGCCATTTACCTGCTGGAAATGGGCATTATTACGGCCAGGCGCTTTGCGGCTTTTAGAAAATATGGTTTCCTGATTCCTGCACTGGGCATCGTCCTGCCGCTGCTGAACGGCTGCCTTGGGCTCTGGGTCAGTGGCTGGATCACGTCAGATCCAGCCAATCGTTTTGTGTTCGCCATTCTGGCTGGCAGCGCGTCGTACATTGCCGTTCCTGCTGCACTGCGCATCGCTGCCCCTAAAGCTGACCCAGGCCTCTATATTCCGATGGCTTTAGGGGTCACCTTCCCCTTTAACATTGCCTTCGGGTTACCGCTCTATTGGAGTCTGCTCCAACAATAACAACCCGCATTCAATCTAGCCATTCCGCCAGAAACACGTTCGTATCGCGGGTTCCGCCGTTGTTGCGGTTGCTGGCAAAGACCAGGTAACGGCCATCAGGGCTGAACATCGGGAACGAATCAAAAGCCTCATCGTAGGTAACCTGCTCCAACCCTGTACCGTCCAGGTTGATCAAAAACAGGTTAAACGGATAACTGCCGGTCAGGTGGTTGGAGCAGAACAACACGCGCTGCCCGTCCGGGTGGAAAAAGGGCGCCCAGTTGGCACCCCCCAGCCGGGTGATCTGTCGCAGATCAGAGCCGTCTACCTTGCAGGTAAACAACTCCATCGCGGTAGGCTTCACCAGCCCTTCGCCCAAAAGGCTTTTGTACTCCGCCACCTCTTCCGGTGTTTGCGGGCGCGAGGCACGAAAAATAAGGCGGCTGCCATCCGGCGAGAAAAACGCGCCCCCGTCATAGCCCAACGCAAAGGTGACCTGGCGCACGTCGCTGCCGTCGGGGTTCATGGTGTAGAGGTCCAAATCGCCGTTTCGCGTGCTTGTAAAGACCACCTTGTCGGCCTTGGGCGAAAGAGTGGCCTCGGCATCGTACGCGTCGTTTTCGGTAAGCCGAACGGTATTGGCCCCGTCGCGGTCGGAGACGTAGAGTTCAAAAGCAGCATGAAGCGGCCAAACATAGCCCTTGGAACGATCGGGGTCAGGAGGACAGGCAGTATCACCACTTTGCGTTGATGCGTAGATAACCCGCTGATCACCTTCCAGAAAGTAGGCACATGTCGTGGCGCCTTGTCCCGAGTTGACCTGGTTGAGCGCCAGTGCTTTGGGATACTTAGGATTCAGCGGGCTCCAATAAATCTGGTCGCAATTCAATCCTTCCGCTTTGTTGCGCCGCTGCCAAACCAGGGCTTTTTGCCCATAAGCCCAATAGGCTTCTGCATTTTCACCGCCAAACGTCAATTGCGTCAAATTGCGCAAGTGCTTCTCACCGGCAAAGCGCAAGCTGTCCGTTACAGGATCGTACGGTGCTTCCCGCCGTACTTCTTGTCCGGCTTGTTCCTGGGGAACATTGTTGCAAGCACTAAGGCCCAAAACTGTGATCAGCAAGAGGCTCGGAATAAAACCCGCAAGCCAAATTGTGCTGTTTTTTCGGGCGAAAGGGGCTCGAGACCCGGTGCGAAAGACGTTCATAAGGGCTGGGACCGGCGGTAAAAACACCAGTTTTCCACGCGAAAATAGATTGGTTGAAGTTAATGTCCGCAGACGCTGAATTTGCCGAACTTTGCCCCTCGAACCATGAAAGCCTCTTTCGCTCATTATTCCTGGAGTGCAGCAAGCCGACTGGCCCTTTTCCTGGGGCTGTGGGGCAGTGTTTTGCTGCTGGGAACCGGCTGCCCGCGAGGTGACGCTGCCAAAGAGGCCGCGCAAGACCCACTAACCAATTCCACCGCAGAAATCACGCGGCTGTCCGAACGCATTCTGGCCGAACCGTCCAATGCTGGCCTCTACTTTTTGCGGGGCATGGAGTTTCGCAGTTTTAACAACCAGGCGGCACTAACCGATTTTAAGCAAGCCTGGCTTTTGGATTCTGCCAACGCCAACCACGCTCTGGGCTTGTCCGAGCAATACTTTTTGATGAACGACAGCCGGGCCAGCATGGGGGTGCTGAACCGCTGGCTTAAGAGCAACCCCAGCGAACAACGCGTGTTGTGGGCGCTGGCGCGCCAGGCCCTTCTGCTCAAACAATACGAACTTTCGCTGGGTGCACTCAACCAAATTCTGCGTCAGGATCTTCAAAATCCGGAGGTATATTACCTCAAAGCCAGAAATTTCCGATTTCTGAGGGATACCGCGCAAGCCATCTCCAGCTACCAGACCGCGCTGGAAATGGAACCGGCCTATGAGCGTGCGCACTTGGAACTGGGCGTCATGCTGCTGGCTAAAGGCGACCAAACCGGCTTGCGCTACCTGCGGAACGCCTTGGCGCTGAACGATTCCAGCTCAGCCGCGCGCTACCAGTTGGCCAAGTACCACCAGGACCGTGGCGAGTTTACCGATGCGGTCGAAACCTACGAAGCCCTCATTCTGCGCGACCCGCAAAATGGGGATGCGCTCTACAACCTGGCCACCATCTGGTACGCTGCTGATTCGCTCGAAAAAGCACTGCGCTTTTTCGACATGAGCACCAAAATGGAGCCTACCCGAGCTATGGGTTACTACGGAAAAGCGTTGTGCGCCGCGCAGTTGCAGCGCAGAGACCAGGCCCTGGCTTTCGTTCGCCAGGCCCTCGACCTCAACCCCGATTTAACCGCGGCTAAAACTCTTTCAGACTCGCTGGAGGCTTTGATGCCTTAAGCGTTCTCGTTTGATGTACAGAAAAAAGATCGATAGAATTTTCGGAAACTGTATCGCATGATCAACATCACCTTTCCCGACGGCCGCGTACAAGCGGTTCAGCCCGGCAGTACCCCGCTGGACATCGCTAAAGGTATCTCCGAAGGCCTGGCCCGCAATGTTCTTGCTGCAGAGGTCAACGGAGAAATCCGGGACGCTTTTCGCCCGCTTACCGAAGACGCTAAACTTCGTCTGCTCACCTGGGACGATCCCGGCGGGCAAAGCACCTTCTGGCATTCCTCTGCACACTTGCTGGCAGAGGCGCTGGAGGCGTTGTATCCCGGCGTAAAGTTTGGCATCGGTCCGCCCATTGCCGGCGGTTTTTATTACGATGTGGACTTGGGCGACCGCATTTTGCGCGATGAGGACTTGCCGATCATCGAAGCCAAAATGAAGGAGTTGGGCAAAGCCAAAAGTGCTTTTCGCCGCCGCGAAGTGAGCAAAGTCGATGCAATTGCCTTTTTTGGCGCCAAAGGCGACGAGTACAAACTGGAATTGATTGACGGTTTACAAGACGGCCAGATTACCTTCTACGAGCAAGGCAATTTCACAGACTTGTGCCGCGGGCCCCATATTCCTGAAACGGGGGCCATCAAAGCGGTCAAGATTCTAAACCTGGCCGGCGCGTATTGGCGGGGCGATGAAAAGCGAAAGCAGTTGACGCGGATCTACGGCGTCAGTTTCCCCAAACAGGCTCAATTGGACGAACACCTGGCCCTGCTGGAAGAAGCCAAAAAGCGCGACCACCGCAAATTGGGCCAAGAGTTAGGCTTGTTTACCTTCAGCCAAAAAGTAGGGGCCGGTTTGCCACTTTGGCTGCCCAAAGGCACGATTGTGCGCAGCTTGCTCGAAGAATTTTTGAAAAAGGAGCAACTGCGCCGCGGCTACACCCCTGTGGTGACGCCTCATATAGGCAAAAAGGAATTGTATGTGACTTCAGGCCACTACGAGAAATACGGGGCGGATTCGTTCCAGCCCATCCGAACACCGCGCGAAGACGAGGAATTCCTTCTCAAACCAATGAATTGCCCGCATCACTGCGAAATCTTCAAGCACAAACCGGTTTCTTACAAGGAACTTCCAGTGCGGATTGCAGAATTTGGCACGGTTTACCGCTACGAACAAAGCGGCGAATTGCACGGATTGACGCGTGTTCGCGGCTTTACCCAGGACGATGCACACATTTTTTGCACCAAAGAGCAGGTTAAGGACGAGTTCAAAGACGTCATTGATCTAACCCTGATGGTGCTCAAAAAACTGGGCTTTGAGCATTACACGGCCCAGATTTCGGTCCGGGACCCCAATACCCCTGAAAAGTACATCGGCGATCCGGCCAACTGGGAGCGCGCCGAACAGGAAATCAAAGAGGCTGCGGACGAGAAAGGCCTGGTGACCACGGTGGTGGAAGGGGAAGCAGCTTTTTACGGCCCCAAACTGGACTTCATGGTTCAAGACGCCCTAAAACGAAGCTGGCAGCTGGGCACCATCCAGGTAGACTACAACCTTCCGGAGCGTTTCGAGCTGGAATACATCGGCTCAGACAACCAGCGCCACCGCCCTGTGATGATCCACCGGGCGCCCTTTGGTTCCTTTGAGCGTTTTATCGGCGTGCTCATCGAACACCTGGCTGGAAACTTCCCGTTGTGGCTAGCACCGGACCAGGTGGCCGTGCTGCCGATCTCTGACAAATACATTGATTACGCAACTGAAGTGACCGGATTCCTTAAAAACCGTGGATTTCGTTCCTTTGCGGACGACCGGAACGAAAAAATCGGCAAAAAAATCCGCGATAGCGAATTGCTGAAGGTTCCTTACATGCTGGTGGTGGGCGAGAAAGAAGCCGCTTCCAGGGAGTTGTCGGTGCGGCGTCACGGCGTAGGTGACGTGGGAATCCTCGATTGGGAAACCTTTGCCACCCGCCTGCAAAACGAAGTCACCGAAGGTCTTTAATCTTAAAACCCAACCTGTCCTTGCAAAAAAAACGGAAAGGCGTACAGCGAAAGCCGAACCTGAAATTTCAGTACAAAGTCAATCGTCTGATTCGACACAACACCATTCGCCTGGTCGGCGACAATGTGGAAGCCGGTGTTTATGATATCCGGGATGCCCAACGCAAGGCCAATGAACTCGGTCTTGATTTGGTGGAAATCTCCTCCAAAGCAGACCCACCAGTCTGCACCATCGTGGACTTCAACAAATTCCTTTACGAGAAGAAGAAGAAGGAAAAAGAACTGAAGGCCAAGCAGGTCAAGACAGTCATCAAGGAAATCCGTTTTACCCCGAACACGGACGACCACGACTTTGAATTCAAGGCCAAACACGCGGAGAAATTCCTTCAGGAAGGCTCCAAAGTCAAGACCTACGTGCAGTTCAAAGGCAGGAACATCGTTTTTAAAGACCGCGGTCAGATCATTCTGCTGCGTTTTGCCCAACGTCTGGAAGAATGGGGAGTGCCAGAACAGATGCCTATGCTGGAGGGACGCCGCATGTTCCTCTTCCTGACGCCCAAAAAGACCAACAAAGTCAAGAAATCGTCTGCTGCGGGCGAAGGAGGCGCCCCCAAACCCAAAGTCAGCCTCAAAGACCTGGCTCCCCTGCCTATTGAGGAGCCCGACTCCGACGAGCCTGATGATGAGGACGATGACGACACCGGGCTGGATGATACCGATCTTGTGGGCACGGAGACAGAAGGCGAGGACATCGGCTTTGACGATTCTGAAGAAGACGTCGATTTTGATGCAGAACTGGCTGAAAACGACGACGAGGAGAAGGAGAAAGATGAAGTCTGACCCCCGATAAGCCGGTTTTTAGCCTTTTTGGCTCATTTTACAGGATTCCCGACCAGGGCTTTCCTGTATTGAACCAATTTTATTACCTTTGCCATCCCCAAAACGGCGTCTTATGCCCAAGATGAAAACCAACTCGAGTGCCAAAAAGCGTTTTAAGCTGACCGGCTCGGGTAAAGTCAAACGGAGTCACGCATTCAAGCGTCACATTCTGACCAGCAAAACCAAAAGCCGCAAGCTGCGGTTAAGGCATGCTACTTTGGTCCATCCCAGCGATGAGGCCAATGTCAAGCGCATGCTCTGCAAGGCCTAATTTGTCCGTTTAAAGAAGATACGCTCGCAATCTCGTAGCCAATGCCCAGATCAGTCAACGCGGTAGCCGCCCGTCAAAGACGGAAGAAAATCCTCAAGCAGGCCAAAGGTTATTTTGGTCGCCGGAAAAACGTTTGGACGGTCGCCAAAAACGCCGTCGATAAAGGCATGGCCTATGCCTTCCGTCACCGGAAGTCCAAAAAGCGCGAATACCGCCGTCTGTGGATTGCCCGCATCAATGCTGCAGCCCGTTTGGAAGGCATCTCCTATTCCAAACTGATCCACCAACTGGACGAGCACAATGTGCAGCTTAGCCGCAAAGCCCTTGCCGACCTGGCTGCCAACAACCCCGAAGCCTTCAAAGCGGTGGTTGCCAAAGTCAGAGCATAATTCCGTCCGCTGTCTGGGCGTAAATCCTGGACAGTAAGGCCAGATGCCAGTAGAAATAGCGCGACACAGTACTAAAAAAGTACACTACCGCTAAAACCTCTCTTGTGCTGGGTAAACCGCTACTTCCAACGTGGTCGCGGCCGAAAAATCGCCCTTACCCTCCGCAGCCCCGCTGGGGTTAATCGATCCCCGGGCGTAGACAAACTCCAAATGAGGGTGCTGGTAACTGGCGCGAGGCCGCTCTTGGTCTTCCTCATGGTGCAGTATCCAGCGGGCTGTGAGCAATTCCGGCGAATGCAGGTCTGCCACCGCATTACCAGCCGAATCAAGAAATTGGATGCGCACCTTGTAGCCAGCGGGCAAACGCTCTAAGGTCTGGCGCACCAACAAACTGGCGCACAAAGCCTGAACCGGACTGTCCGAACCGGGGCACAAACCAGATTGAAAGAAACGTCCGTTGCGCAACGCGACCGCAGGCACTTGGCCCGAAACCAATAAGGTAAAACCCGGAGGGGTAAGCGGAAGCACTGCATCCGGATGTTCATCCCAGAGGCCCCAGTCCAAGCCCGCGTTCCAGAACAGCGCCGCCACCGCCCGCGGAACCTCTTCGGTTTTAGCCACAGGCGGCAAAACCGTTGGCGGATTGAGGCCCTGCATGAAGGGCTGATAAACCATCGTTAAACCAATGAGCGAAGCGGAATCTGTCGTTTGTGTTAAGATCAAGGCCAGGCCCGGCAATAGCGGAGTAGTATGAATGTGGTTCCGGCCCGCTGGGCCACCGTTCTGGGTTTGCAGAAAACCCCAATAACCCGGCAACAGCGCAAGCGCTGAATCCCAGGGCGAATTCAGGACCATACCATAGGGTATGTTACTTTTTCCGGCAAAACCCTCTTCAGGACTATACGCTGCAGAGGCCAAAGCAATCCAGCCCGAACTGGCCGCAAGCGAAAGGCCCAAATCCGGCGACACCAGCGCATAATTTCCGGAAAGGAAACTCCCCTCCTGCTTTCGGGCAGCCGACGCGCGAATCTTGTTCCACCATTCGGCGGGTTGCTCGTCAAAGGCCGGCAAGCCAATGAATTGGAAAGGCTCCGGCCAATCGGGTTTCATCAATTCCACCGCTGCCAGCGGTCTCGGCCCACGGAAAAGCGACGCCACCACCAGGTCGGCATATTGTACGCAGACCGTCTGGGGAGCTTGCTCCCACGTCACGCCGTTGACCCCGGCTTGTTGTTCCAAAAGCGTTTTCAGTTCAAAAAGCCAGGTCTGCTCCGGGGCGAAAGACCGGTAGTCACTGGCAACTGTGTTTGAACCTACTGCACCTGGGGCTGCCCCCCCAAGCCCGCTGCCTGCGGCACCCGAGCCTGCCCCCCCAGCCACGGAGCTTGGCGTGCCTGCACCAGAGGTAGCCGGGACCGGCAGGTCAGCAGATGGATCCAGGCCATTGACCAGCATCAGCACCCCCGAACGCAGCCAGGCATATTCCGCACGAAAAGCCCCACCCGGACGGGATACCGTCAGCACATAGCCCTCAAGCGAGAGCTCAAAGTCCATGTCCAGATCCGAGTATCGAAGCAGGTAGCCGGGCCGTCCATCTGGATGCGAGGTCAGCGTGTAGGTGCCCATGTCGCTCGGGCCGCTAAGCCCTTCGCCCGAAATATTTTGGGCCAGAACGGGATTGTTAAGCCCTGCGCCCGAAGGATTTTGGGCTAGAACAGTGCCGCGAGTCAAGAGCAACAGGAACCCCGCAAGCAGCAGCGCACTCTTCAGAAAGTGAGTATTTTTCATAGAACAGAAAATCATGCGGAAAAAAATCATGCGAAAGAAAAGAATGCGATCAACTTCGCAAAAACCAGCGGTGTGGCAACTAGTGTCCAACCCCTTGCCCTCCGGCCCGAGTGCTTGTTGCTGCTCATTCAACTCCATATGCTCAGCACCAGCTTGCGCCCGGCAGCCCGGTTTCTGAATTCACAAAGGTAAATACCCTGCCAGGTTCCGAGGAGCAAGCCGCGGTCAGTAATGGGACAACTGACCGAGCTGCCCACCAGGGTTGCCTTGATGTGCGCGGGCATGTCGTCGGGGCCTTCTTCGGTGTGCGTGTATCCGGGATCGTTCTCCGGGACCAGGCGATTGAACACATGTTCATAATCCCGTAACACCGAAGGGTCGGCGTTTTCGTTAATGGTCAATCCGGCAGACGTATGTAAAATAAACACATGCAATAAACCCCGGTCAGGCCACTCTGGAATGGCGGACTCAATGTGCGGAGTAATGAGGTGAAAGCCCCGTTTAAAAGGGGGCAATTGCAGGTTTGTTTGGCGAATCACCTGCACAAAATAGCCAATTGGAAACTACTGACCGGCCGGTGCGGTCAATTCCCGATCAGAAAGGTTCCGGTCAGCAAAATGAGTCCGGTTATGGCCACCCAAAACCGGCCTTCCTGCCAGATTTTGTGCCGGTACTCCACGACCAGAAACCCGATGTTCATTCCAAAGGCCAGGATTATGGATAAAAAGAGAATCATTGTGCCTAGAAGGTACGGAATGTTTGCTTTTAAACCAAGCACTTTTTGACTTAAAATACTGAAAATCAACAACATATGACACCTGGTTTTCATGTTTTCAGTCTTTAGGGCCAAAGGGCATCACCGGGCCTAGCAAGCGCGTTTCCTTGCCCGCACAAGGGTTAACTTTGCCATACCCTTAGCAGCCTGCTTCCCCTGCGGGACTGAGTCGTTTACTCCATGAAGATTTCCGCCTCCATCTATTCGCGCAACGGCCAGGGTTTGGAGGATACTGTCCGCGCATTGGATGCCCACGAGGTAGACTTCATCCACGTGGACTGCCACAACGATCCCGGGGTTTTCGACGACATCGACCGCATGCGGCAGGTCAGCACAACGCCCATTGACCTGCACCTGATTACGCCTGACCCCTCTCCTTTTTTCGAACCCATCCGTCAGCACCAAGTAAACCTGGTCTGCGTGCAACAGGAGAACCTGGAGCAGGCCTTAAGCGTGCCCGACGACCTGGTCAGCCGTTTTGGTCTGGCCGTCACCGCTGATACCCCGTTGGACGTTTTTGAACCACTGAGGAATCGCTTGCGCTTTGCGCTGTTCATGGCCACGACGCCAGGCCGCAGCGGCGGTCGCTTTGATCGGGTTAACTTTCGCCGCATTCGACGCTTTAAACGCATGTTCCCGGAATTGCGCATTCACGTAGATGGCGGCGTGGACGAAGAAGTCTCGTTCATCTTGCGCAATATGGGAGTGTACGCCGCCGTGTCTGGCTCTTTTTTGCTGGATGAACGCCTGGACAAAGGACCCTTGGGCGCACGCCTCATGCGGCTCATGCACGGGGGCCATTCCACCAGCAGCACCACTGATGACGATGCGGGCCATTTTCGGGTCCGCGACTTCATGATGGAGCGCGACGAGATTCCGGTCCTGGCCGGACCTGACCCGGGCCTGCCCGCGGTGCTGCAGTCTATCGAAGCGCACAGCATGGGCTTTACCCTGCTGGAAGATTCCGAACAACACCTCATCGGCCTGATCAGCAATGCCGACGTGCGCCGCGGCCTGCTCCGGCACCTCGATGATCTGAACCGGGTGGCTGTTTCCGATGTTATCAACCCACAGCCGCTCTTTGCCCGAGAAGACGATACGGTGCATGCGCTGTTGCGCCGCATTAAGGCCTGCCCATTTCCGGTCAATTACCTGCCCGTTCTGGACCAGGAGAATCGCGTCACCGGTGCGCTCCAATTCCACAACCTCATCAAGGGAGAATCATGATTGTACACGTGCAAAAAAATATCCCGGCTTCCAGTTTGGAATTGCTCGGGCGAAACCTGCAGGCGGCTGTGCTCACGACACCGGAACGCCACATCCTGATCACCCCTTCGAGCTACCGGAGTGTGAACGGCGAAGCTGCGGGAGTGGAGCAGTACATCGAAGAAACGTTTGTGTTTGCGGATGACCGGCAGATGTCTGCCTTGGAATACACCAAAACAAAACGTACGGTAAACATAGGAAACATTACGGTCGGTGGCGACTCCGACCACTGCATCATGATCGCCGGTCCGTGCTCCATAGAATCGGAGGAACAGATCGATCAGGTAGCCCGGTTTCTCGTTGAACGGGGCATTAAAACGCTGCGCGCGGGCTGTTACAAACCCCGCACTTCTCCCTACAGTTTTCAGGGGCTTGGGTTGGAGGGTTTGAAAATGCTGGCGCGCGTTCGCGAGCGCTACGGTTTTTCGATCATTACCGAAGCCCGCGATGCCACCCACATTGATGAAATCATCGAGTATGCCGACGTCATCCAAGTGGGTGCCAAGGCCATGTACGACCAGGGTATTCTTCGCCGCTGCGGAACCAGCAACAAGCCCGTGTTGATCAAACGCGGCTTTGGCAGCACCTTGCAGGAATTTGTGCAAGCCGCGGAGTTTGTGCTTTCTGCCGGCAATGACCAGGTCATGCTCTGTGAGCGTGGCATCCGCACGTTTGAAACCAAAACCCGATTCACCCTGGACTTGTGCGGGGTGGCCTGGCTCAAAGCCCATACTAACCTGCCGCTGATCCTGGATCCCAGCCATGCCATGGGCTACCGCTACGGTGTTCCCGATCTGGCCAGGGCTTGTGTGGCCATGGGCGTAGACGGGCTGCTCATCGAGACGCATCCCAATCCGGACCAGGCTAAGTCAGACGCTTCGCAACAACTCAACTTTGACCAGTTTAGTGCTATGCACGACAGCTTGCGCGCGCTGGCGCAAGCCGTTGGAAAAACTATGGTTTAGCGCAATGCTTGCTGTCGTGTGGCGCCAAGCACCCCTTCCCCCGACCTATTTGTCTTTGCTCTATGCCTTCTAACCCCGATTCTGCCGCGGATTCTGCCGCTGAACTGCGACCGGACATCCGCCTTCTCGTGCTTGACGTCGACGGTACCTTGACCGACGGCGGTATGTACATTTCCGAAAGCGGCGACGAATTCAAACGGTTCAATACCAAGGATGGAATGGCCATTAAACGCATTACGAGGGCGGGGTTTGCGGTGGCGTTTTTGAGCTCCGGTCTGGGCAAGGTCATGGTGCAGCGCCGTGCCGACATGCTCGGCGTTACCCGCTGTTTTGTGGGCGAAGGGCGCAAGTTGCCGATACTCGACACCTGGCGGCAGGAACTCGGGCTGCAGTGGGCGGAGGTGGCCTACATTGGTGATGATGTCAACGACGAGGAATGCCTTCGTCACGTGGGCCTCAGCGCCTGCCCTGCCGACGCGCACCCGCGCATTCGCAGGCTGGTGCAGGTGGTTTTGGAACAGCCGGGCGGCGAGGCTTGTGTACGGGAATTCATTGACCGATTTATAGGGGAGTAACTTCACCAAATGAGTATTCGACGCAGAGGAATGGACGCTCCGGATGAACCGGTCAAAAAACGACTGGATCGCGACAGCCTCATGGCGCTGCGTCGGGTCTGGCACTATATGCGCCCCTACCGCGGTTGGTTCGCTGCCGGCATGACCGCTTTGGTCTTGTCCACGCTGACCATTCTGACAATTCCGCAGTTGGCTGGCGACCTGATCAACGTGGCCACGGGAGCCGATCCACTCATTCCCGGCGACTTGGGCACGCTTGGCCGCATTTTCGTGGTTATTCTGATTTTGCAGGCCATCTTGAGCTTCATCCGCATTTACACCTTTGCCAAGGTCAGCGAGTACACCCTTTCAGACATTCGAAAAAGTCTTTACGACCGGATGCTGGGGCTTCCTTTTCCGTTTTACGAAAAGCGCCGTGTGGGCGAACTGACCAGCCGGATTACCAACGACGTCTCGGAGCTGCAAGACCTGATCTCCAACATTTTAGCCGAGTTCCTGCGGCAAATTGCCACGTTGGTGCTGGGGGTAACTGCTCTCTTTTTCAAATCGCCTCAACTGACCGGGCTGATGCTGCTGATCATTCCCGTGGCGGCGGTGGCGGCCATGTATTTCGGCCGCTACATCCGCCGGCTTGCCCGTGAGCGGCAGGATATGCTGGCCGAAAGCAATGTGGTGGTGGAAGAAACCCTGCAAAACATTCAAACGGTCAAAAGTTTTACCAACGAGAACCTGGAAAGTCGGCGCTACGCTGGTTTCCAAACCAAAGTGGTTGAGTTGGCCATGCAGGCCGCGCGATACAGGGGCCTGTTCGTCAGCTTTATCATCATCGCATTTTTGGGCGGTATCGGGCTGATCATGTGGTACGGCAGCACGCTAATTGCCTCTGGAGCCATGGCTGCTGGTGACCTGGTCTCCTTTATCATCTACACCGCCTTCATTGGCGGCTCCATCAGCGGCATGGTGGAACTCTACGGTGGGCTGCTGCGCTCCGTGGGTGCCTCCGATCGCATCTTCGAGATGCTGAACGAGGACATGGAGGTTGACCTGGCGCAAGCTCCGCGCAGCCTGGCCCTGGAAGGTGCGGTGAGTTTGGAGCACATTCGCTTCGCCTACCCCACCCGACCGGACATCACCGTGCTTCAGGACTTTACGCTATCGCTTTCGCCGGGCGAAAAGGTGGCATTGGCGGGCCCCTCCGGCGCTGGAAAATCCACCGTAGCACAACTTATCTTAGGGTTCTACGAGTTGGAGCAGGGCAGCCTCACCTACGATGGCAAGCCGGCTTCTGCCTTCAGCAAACGGGATATCCGCAGGCACATCGCCGTTGTGCCGCAGGAAGTGATCCTCTTTGGCGGCACCATCCGCGAAAACATTGCGTACGGCAAGCCCGACGCCACAGATCAAGAAATTATTGAAGCAGCCACCAAGGCGAATGCCTGGCAGTTCATTAAAGGCTTTCCCGAAAAACTGGAAACTATTGTTGGCGAGCGCGGCATTAAACTGTCTGGCGGGCAGCGGCAACGAGTGGCCATTGCCCGGGCTATCTTGAAAGACCCGGCTATTCTTATTCTTGATGAGGCCACCTCCAGCCTGGATGCAGAATCAGAGCGTCTGGTTCAGGACGCCCTGGAGCTGTTGATGAACAACAGAACCACCCTCATCATCGCACACCGCCTGAGCACCATTAGAAAGGTAGACCGCATTCACGTGCTTCAGGAGGGCCGAATTGCGGAGACCGGCACCTTTGAAGAGTTAGCTGCCAAGCCCGGTGGCTTGTTCGCCAACTTGCTGAGGCTGCAATTCGAAGAGAGCGATTTGGTGCTCGAAGAGGCTATGCCACAAAGCGAGGTCCTACCAGCATAAACGCGGAACCCTTCCCCCTTAAAGCCCCTTCAAAAATGCCTGGACGGCTTCAAAAAAAGCGCGGGGTTGCTGGGCGTGCAACCAATGACCTGCGCCCGGAATGGTCTGCAAGCTCGCGCGTGGAAAAAGCTGCACAATGGCTGGCCAATCCGAGTCAGCTACGTAATTAGACCGCCCTCCGCGCACAAAGAGTGTCGGCCCGTCATACGCGAAATCAGCGGCGCCAAAGCCCAAAATGCCGGCGTATTCTTGTTGGATGACCGGCAGGTTCATTTTCCAGCGATAGCCACCCTCCGGATCGCGGCTGAGGTTTTTGAGCAGGAATTGGCGAACATCAGCATCCGGAATCCAGCGTCCTAGCTGTTCGTCGGCTTCTGTCCTGTTGCCGAGCTGGTCAGGAGTAATCTTTTCGAGGGCATCAAAAATAGTGTCGTGGCCGGGAGGGTAGGTTTTGGGTGCAATGTCGGCTACGATAAGGGCTTCAGTGAGATCGGGATGGTCCAGTGCAAAACGCATGGCGGTTTTGCCACCCATGCTGTGGCCTAAAACGGTGGCCTGACGAATGCCCTGCTCTTCAAAAAACAGCCGAAGATCTTCGGCCATGGTCGCGTAGTCCATCGGCTCACCATGGGGCGACCGGCCGTGGTTGCGCTGATCCACCAGGTACACGGTGTGCGATTCGGCAAATTGCTTTCCCAGGGTAACCCAATTGTCTAGCGAGCCGAACAGCCCGTGCAAGATGACCAAAGCCGGACCCGAGCCCATTTCGCGATGATTCAGTAACATTTTATATGGTATGTTATTGCGGGCCAGTTCGACTGTTCCGGACCGTTAAGAGATTACCGCGCTTACCAGACTCGGCCATTTTGTCCTGCGGACCGCCTAACGACTGTTCCCTCAGGACATCCGCATCCGCTTGGTTAAATAGGGCATTAAAACCTGACGGAAACTCAGGGCGGCATCAGCTTCTACATAATCAATGCGAAATTGTCCACAGCGCAGTTCAAGATCCTTGCGAAATTGCTGCATGCGCGTTACGTAGCGCTCGCGCACGTCGTTGGAGCGAAGCTTAACCTCTTCGCCGGTCTCCAGATCAATGAACAGATAGGGTTTGTTGTCAAAACCAAAGTCAAGTTCACGCGCTTTGTCGGTGACGTGAAACAGAATGACTTCATGCTTGGCATGGCGAAGGTGCTGCAGCGCACTAAACAGCTCTTCCAAATGATCCAAATCGTCAAACATGTCGCTGAAGATGACCACCATGGATCGACGGTGGGCGCTGTCCGCAATTTGATGCAGGCAATGCGCCGCTCTGGTTTTGCGGTCACGACTGCCTTCGCGGAGCGTGCGCTCTAAGTGGGTCAGCAAGAGCCGGTGGTGCAGCGCACTGGATCGGTCTTTGGTGTGAACAGTAAGTTCCTCATCAAAGATGGAAAGGCCAACTGCATCCCGCTGCATTTTCATCAGGTGCATGAGCGCGGCGGCGCCCACGGCAGCGAAGCGCATTTTGTTAATGCCACCGCGCTTTTTCAGCAGATCGCCTTCCGGAAAGTGCATGGAGGAAGAGGCGTCCAGCACCAGGTGACAGCGCAGATTCGTTTCCTCTTCATAGCGTTTGGTGTACAGGCGATCCGTGCGGGCGTAGACTTTCCAATCCACATGCCGCATGGGCTGCCCTGGGTTATAAAGTTGGTGCTCGGCAAACTCAACAGAAAATCCGTGAAAAGGGCTCTTGTGCAATCCGATGATAAAGCCCTCTACCACCTGACGCGCGATCAACTCCAGGTTCTCGATTTCCCGGTAATCCCGGAGCGTAAGAAGTTGTTCCGTTTCAGGCATCGGGGAGGATCATTGTCCGGAACTTAAACCGGAACTCAGGCCAAGATACAGACCA
>CAYSDI010000007.1:19559-57603 GCA_964429745.1 uncultured Chitinophagales bacterium
AGAACTCAGGCCGAAATGCAGATCAGAACTCGGGCCAAGATACAGACCGGAACTCAGGCCGAAATGCAGATCAGAACTCAGAGATGAGCCTTCAGCTTCTGCTCCAGAACTGCTTTAGGGGCGGCACCAACCTGCTTGTCCACCACCTGGCCATTTTTGACAAAAAGGATGGTGGGAATGTTCATGATCCGGTAGCGCTGGGTGATCTCCGGGTTGTGGTCAACGTTAACCTTGCCGATGTTGGCCTGGCTGCCGTACTCCTTGGCGAGCTCTTCCACAATAGGGCCGACCATGCGGCAAGGACCGCACCATTCTGCCCAAAAATCGATCATGGCAACTTTATCTGCTTCCAAAACATCGTGTTGGAAATTGGCATCCGTAAACTCGAGGGCCATGGGAAATTGTCTTTATTTGAGGGGATCCAGACAAAAAAACTGTCTGTCACTTGAACGGCTAAGATACGCGTAAAGTTCCCCATGCCGGCTCGATCAGGCCAGGGAATACTCCAACCGCAGATTCTCCCGGAGTTCCCGAACCAGGGCGGTAGAAATTTCCACCCGAAACTTCTTGGAGAAGAACTCCAGCGAGTATCGATCGGTTTCATCCAAGACTCGAATAGACAGGGCATGCTTTCCGGGATGGCCGGTGCAAACGGATTGCAAGCCGTCCAAAAGGGCTTCATCTATGCCACTGAGCGGGACCAAAACGGTGATCTTTTTGGCCTTTTGGTCCCGAACGCTCTCTAAAAGGATCATGCTGGAGATCTTGTACTCCAGATTTTCATCGTCCTTGAACCGGGGTTGGTATCGACCTGTCAGGTAGACAGCTACGCCCTCCTGGTCCAGAAAATGCTTGAATTTGAGGTAGTCTTCGCCAAAAAGCGACAGTTCCATTTCGCCCGAAAAATCTTCCAGGCAAAAGGAACCGAAGCGCGTACCCCGCTTGGTGGTCCGATGCTGAACCTTGGTGAGTATGCCGCCCAGGTTCAGGACCCCGCTTTTGGCTTTGGCCGCTTCAGCCACGTTGCAGGTGGTAAAAGTCTCCAACTCCATGGCGTAATTGTCCAGCGGATGCCCGGACAGGTAAATGCCCGTGACCTCCTTTTCTTTCATTAACTGATAGAGCAAAGTCCAAGGCGTGGCTTCTGGAACCGGGGGATCTGCCGTATCGAAGGAGTCCCCCAAGGAGCCAAAAAGGCTGTTTTGGTTGGCCGCCAGGCTGGTCTGATAGGCATTGCCGTGCTTGATGGCGCTCTCCAGCAGGTTCGGTCCTTCGCCATGGGCTTGGAAATACTGCGCGCGGTGAAGACCGAAACTGTCAAAGGCACCAGCTTCTGCCAGTGCTTCAAGGCATTTCTTGTTCATGGCCCGCAGGTTGGAGCGGCGGGTCAGGTCGAAGACACTTTTGTAAGGTCCTACCTTTTGCCGCTGCTCCAACAGCGCCTCGACCGCTGCTGAGCCCACGCCCTTAACGGCAGAAAGCGCAAAGCGGATGGCTCCTGTAGGATTCACGGTAAAGTTCAGGTCGCTTTCGTTGAGGTCCGGGCTGAGCAGTTCCACGCCGAGGCTGCGGCTTTCGCGCAAAAAGAAGTTGATCTGCTTGATGTCGTTTTTGTTGTTGGTCAGCACTGCGGCCATGTACTCCGCCGGGTAATGGGCTTTCAGGTAGGCTGTCTGGTAGGCCAACACCGAATATGCAGCCGAATGCGAACGGTTGAAGCCGTAATTCGCAAATTCCATCATGATGGCATAGATCTCCGACGCCTTCTTCTCGTCAATGCCCCGCTCCTTGGCTCCGTCGACGAAGACGCGTTTCTGCTTCTCCATCTCGTCTTTTTTCTTCTTGCCCATGGCACGCCGAAGGTTGTCAGCAGCGCCAAGACTGAAGCCGCCGATGATCTGAGCGGTTTGCATGATCTGCTCCTGGTAGACCATGATGCCGTGGGTGGGTTTGAGCAGGCTTTCGAGCAAGGGATGTGGGTATTCCACCGGCTTGCGACCGTGCTTGCGGTCAATAAACAGCGGAATAAACTCCATAGGGCCCGGGCGGTACAGGGCGTTCATCGCGATGAGGTCCTCGATGTCCGTGGGTTTGAGGTCGCGCAGGTACTTCTGCATGCCCGGCGATTCAAACTGAAAAATGCCAATGGTGCGGGCCTCCTGGAACAATTCATACGTTTTGTTATCGTCCAGGGGAATGGCGTCCGAATCCACCACGATGCCGTGGCGTTTCTTGATGTTTCGGCACGCCTCGTCGATGATGCCCAGCGTTTTAAGGCCCAGGAAGTCCATCTTGAGCATACCGGCCGACTCGACGTACTTGCCTTCAAACTGGGTCACCCACAGCTCGGCATCCTTGGCGGTACAAACCGGGATATACTCCATCAGATCGTTTGGAGCAATGATGACCCCGGCTGCATGCAGCCCTGTGTGGCGAACAGACCCCTCCAGTGCCTTGGCCGTTTTAAGCGTTTGTGCCGCCAAATCATTGCCCTCATAAATGGCTTTGAGATCGGGCGTGCTCTCCATAGCACTCTTCAGCGTTGTTCCCGGCGTAGCTGGCACCAGTTTTGCAATGCGATCCACTTCGCTTAACGGCAGGTTCAACACGCGCCCCACATCCCGGATGGCGCTGCGGGCGGCCATGGTACCGTAGGTGATGATCTGCGCAACCTGGTTTTTGCCGTACTTCTTGATGACGTAATCAATCACCTGCTGCCGGCCGGCATCGTCAAAGTCAATGTCAATATCGGGCATGCTGACGCGTTCCGGGTTCAGAAAGCGTTCAAAGAGCAGGTTGTAGCCAATGGGGTCAATGTTGGTGATGCCGGTGCAGTAGGCCACACAAGACCCGGCTGCGGATCCGCGGCCTGGTCCTACCCGGACGCCGAGTGTTTTAGCCGCAGCGATGAAGTCCTGCACAATTAAAAAGTATCCGGCAAATCCCATGTCGCGAATCACGGCCAGTTCAAAATCGAGGCGCTCTGCAACGTCCTGGCCAAAATTTGGGTAGCGCTTTTTTGCCCCATCAAACGCCAGATGGCGGAGGTACTCGTCTTCTGTGGCAAAGCCTGTAGGCAGGGCGAAATTGGGCAGGAGGATATCGCGACTGAGTTTGGGAGGCTCAATCTTGGAGGCTATCTCGGCCGTGAAATCCAGCGCCTCGGGTACATCCGAAAACAGGGCGGCCATTTCCGCCTGAGTCTTGAAATAGAACTCCTCGTTGAAAAAACCGAAACGCTTGCCCGGTCCGTCGCCGATGGGGGTGGCTTTGAGTTCGGCGGTGTTAACGCACAACAAAACATCGTGCGATTCTGCATCGTCGCGGTTGATGTAATGCGAATCGTTGGTGCAGATAATGCGAACGCCGTACTTGCGCGCAAAGCGCAGCAATACCTGGTTGACTTGTTCCTGACTAACTCCCGTGCCGTCGATGTCCGGGATAAAGTGCCGCTGAAGCTCCACGTAGAAGTCCTCCCCAAAAAGGTCCAACCACCAGCGAAACACTTTTTCTGCCTCTTCTTCGCCTTTGTGGACGATGGCCTGCGGGATTTCAGCGCCGAGGCAACAACTGGTGGCGATCAGCCCTTCGTGGTAGCGCAACAAGAGCTCTTTGTCAATACGCGGCCATTTTGAATACAGCCCTTCTATAAAGCCGAGCGAACAGAGTTTGCTCAGGTTTTTGTAGCCCGCCGGATTCTTGGCCAGCAACAACTGGTGGTAGCGGTTGTCGCGCTCTTGTCGGGTGAAGGATTTGCGATGCCGGTCGTCAACTAAGTAAAACTCGCAACCCACCACGGGAATGAGGTCCCGCTTTTTAGCCTCCGAGACAAATTCAAAGACGCCGAACATGTTGCCGTGATCGGTGATGGCACAGGCCTTCTGCCCGTCTGCTTTGGCCTTGTCCAGCATGGCGGGAATGGACGAAGCGCCGTCGAGCAGCGAGTATTGCGTGTGGACGTGGAGGTGGACGAATTCGGGCATAATGCGGGTACAGCGTCGCAGGGCGAACGAGGGCCTTTCCCCCGAAAAAAACGGACGCCGAAGGCCTAAATTAAGACCTTGCTTCAGGACCCGGGACGAACCGACCCGTCCAAATTCAGAATGTGGAAAAAAACAGGTTCCCGCCTGCTAAAAACCGTTTAGTGGTTCATGTCGTAGAACACACCAACGTTAAAGGAGGGTGCGGCCGCTACAATTTCTGCGCGAAGAGCTCCGCCAACCGCCGCGGAAACTCCGAATCCACCCTTGATGTAGTAGGCCGCTTCAACCGTAAACGAGGTGAACTCCTGGTTGTTGGCGAAAATGCTGGTGCTGGTAATGGTTTCGGCCGTTTGCCCGTTTTTGAGCGATTCCCAGTTGGCCAGGCGCAGGATAAACCACAGATCGCGGTCCAACACAGCAACACCTGACTCTACCCCTACCCTGATTTCTTCTGAGAAACCGTTGGTGCGGTGGTTGAAACCGGCAAAAGCAGCGGCATAGCCCGAAGATTTCTTGCCCACGTTAAACGACCGGCCGATGTCAAATTGGAGCAACTGGTTAAATTCTCCATCGCCGGTTTGAAGGTTGCCTTGCGTTCCCGCACTTGGATTGCCGATTGGTAGACCCAGCACCAGCGAGAGCGCCATGGGCGTCCTGCTGCCGGGTTTGTTCAGCCCGTACTTGATGCCCAGATCGGTGTCGCCAATGCTGTTGAGGGCTTCGCCAGGAATCAACACTTCGCCCGTGCTGGCAGAAACCACATTGTTCACGTAGTTCCGGCTGAGAAAGGGGAAATTGAGCGTGGCCGTCCATCGGTCAACTATGCCGTACTCCGCGTACAAGGTTGTGTTAAAGATGCCTGTGGTTACGTTGGGATCGGTGAGACCTGCATCCGTAAAATGCTCATCGTATACGATCCAATACTCCGACAACTTGAAGTAGCCCTTGCCTTTGGGTTGCGTCCAGGGACCCCCGGCAAACAAGGCAGGCGCCCAAAACAAACAAACAAGCAGCCAACCCGCTTTGGGTTGAGCGTCAATCCATGATTTCACCATCTCCAACTTTTACATTAAAAGGTTTGCAATAGTACAACACAAAAGCGTAGTCCTGGAGCCCTGCTCCAGCAATAGTATACGTATGTGCCCCGGAAAAATCTGTTACGCGACCGATCTCCAGCGCTCCGACACTTATGCCCGGGTTGTTGGTCAGGTACACGTACAAACCAGGAAGGGAGGTAGAAGCGGCATAGTCGTCTGCGATGCGCAACTCCAGATTGCCTCCGCCAATGTCGTGCAGTTCGAAATCACCTTCGAGCAAGTAGCTGCTCGTAGTCCGAATCACGCCCGTTCGAAACGAGGTTGGGGCGACCGTCGTGGTTCCAACACCCAGCGCTAAAGCGGTATTGATGCTCCCCTCCGGCGTTACCGCCACAGCGGTTAACGTTACCCCTCCCTCTTGAAGCGCAGTAGCCAGGCCTTCTTCGGTGATGGAAACAACAGCAGGATCGGAGCTGGACCAGGTGGTAACTGCCGGTTCAGGCTGCCCAACGCCGTTAAAGTATTGCGCATCAAATTGGTGCGAACTGCCTAATCCGAGTGAATCCAACGGATTGGTGATGCGCAGTTCGGGGTCTACAGCATCCTGAATGACGTCATCGCCAATGCAGCCAGCGGCCAAAACAGCCGTGAGGCTGAGGAACAAGAGGTACTTCATGGGTGGAGGAAATGGAACGTTCAGCCATCAAAAATTGTTCAACACCGCACAAATACCCCGAGTTCCCGAGACGAAAATTATTTTACGACGATCACCCCCGATCGCATGTAGGTGTCGCTTTCCATGCGGTAAAAGTACACGCCCGGCGTTTTAAATCCGGGGGAAAAGCGATCGCCCCGTTGAACAGCATGGTAGGATACTTCCTTGCCTTGCACGTCAAAAAAGCGGATCCGAAACGATTCAGCAAAGAGCGCGTCGACGATAAACTGCCCGTCAAGCGAAACAGGATTCGGGTACAAATCTGCTTGCTGAGGCAGCAAATCGTCTTTGCCTGGATCTTCAATGCTCAAGGGTGTGCCGTCTACGTTGACGTTGTCCAGGTAGAGCATCTGCCCCCAGTTACCGTGGTTGCGAAAAACCACCATGGCCCCTTCCAACCCGGCATAAGGAGTCATGTCCAGGGTCTCCGTGCGCCATTGTTCCCCGGTGGGCACAAAGACGTCCGCGGTATAAACCGGTGCCGTGCTTAAGGCCTCTCCTCCCTGAAAATAGAGCGAGGTAAAGCTTACTCCGCAGTCAGGCGAAATCAGCACTTCCAACGTATCAGAATACTGCCCACCGTAAGGGGCATAGGCCACATCAAACTTGAGCTCCATAGCGTTGGCCTGCAGGTTCACGAACGCGCGCAAATCACCGTAGCCTCCCTGAATGTCAATGGAGAAGTTGTCAGCGCTGGCACTGTTGGCACTGCTGCCGTAGCCCCCGGCGCGATTGGTTTTGGACCAAATGCCCACGCCGCTGTTCAGGCCCTGCGTGGTCCATTCTGCCGGGGGAAAGGCGCCTTCAAAAGCTTCCGAAACTGCCGTCGCTTCGATGCCGTTCAACCAAACGCGAACACTGTCGGTGCCGCTCTGCCCCAGTGCATCGGTCACCGTCAGCACCGCCCAATGCGCCCCCTCGCCGCTAAAAGTAACCGCGGGATTGCGCTGCGTAGAAGTTACGGGCGCTCCTCCTTCAAAACTCCAGGACCAGGAGGCCCCGGCATGCAACAATATAGAATGATCCTCAAATAGGAAGGTATCGATGCTGCACACGGCGGTCTGACGATCCACCATGGCCTGCGCTATTGGGTATTGGGGCAGTTCGCGCATCGGGGCTTCCCAAACGCCTTTGCCGTAAGTAGCCAGGCGCAATTCGCCATCGCGGTAAAAAGGTTTGAGAATGTTGCTGTTGGCAAAGGCCGGCAAGCCTTCGCTGTAAGCATCCCAATCGGGCATAGCGCGATCGCGGAAAAAGATGCCCTTGTCGGTGGCGGCATACAGTCCGCCGCCTGTGGCTCCCGTCAGCAGAATAGACCGAATCTCGTGCGTGGCAAAAACCGTTCCGCTAATGTTGATCCACGAAGTGCCTCCATCTTCGGAGCGGTACACTTTGGCCGTTGCTGCCCCTGACGGAAACGCAAGATAAACTATGTTATGGTTTTCAGGGTCAACTTGCAACAGGATGCGCTCTCTTCCTCCGCCGGTACCCGGCAGGGTCAATTCGGTGAAGGTGCTTCCACCATCTGTGGTCTCCCATAGCCGCCCAACGCTTCCGGAGCTCGGTGCCTGGCTCACATACATGACTTGCGGATTGGACCGGGCCACTTCAAAATACCGGACTTCTGCATTGACCGTGCCGGGGAACGTGTACGCCAGGTTAAACGACGATCCCGCATTCTCCGAGCGCCAAAGGTTCTGGTCGCGGCCCACCCACACGATGTTGTAGTACGAAGGGTGAAATTCCATTTCGCTGCTGCTGGCCGAAAAATAGCTTTCGTTCGGTGCCAGTCCGAGCGCACCATAAGAAATAGGCTGGCCGATTATCTCCGGCATCATCACGGTGCCCAATTCGGAGGAATAGACTTTGCGGTTCTGGCCAGGGTTGACGTATCCGGACGGGGGCTCGGCACCGCCCAATTGCAGGTGATTTCCCTCGCCATAATTCTCGTGCCAGGCCAGGTTGCCGTTGTGGTACAGACCGCCCACGTGGACGTCATCGTTCCAGCCCACCCCGAAGCCCCAGTAATCCGAACCGTGCAGCCCTTGCATCCGGACGTCAAAATCGGATGCATAGAAATCGTTACTGAACGTGATACCGCCGTCGTTGGTAATCCAGGTGCCCGCAGGGGTAACGCGGAAATCCTGCATGTCCACGTGAATGGGCAGGTAGCCGCCCAAATAGCCGCCAGCCACACTGAACGTTGCACCGCCATCGTTGCTCTTCCACAGGTTAAGACCGCCAATGAGCAGGTCATCAGCATTTGTAGGAGATGCGGCGAAACCGCAATTGTAAAAACCCTGGTGGTAGTCCCAGCCCGGCCAGCCGATGGCCAGGTTCGGGTGGATAGTGGTATACGGACCTCCGGCAGGGCCATTGGGCAAGGTCCAGTTTTCACCGCCGTCGTTGCTGCGGTACACCCCAATGTAACCCAAGTCGCCGGCTTTGGCCTCTCCAATAAGGTAAGCGTACACCCGGTTGGGATCGGCGGCAGTTACGGCCAATCGGGCTCCGCCGTCGTTGCGCGCCGGGTCCGTGCTGCTGAACCAGCCGCCAAAGCGCTGGCTGAACGTAGCCCCCTGATCCGAGGATTTCCAAAATTCAGCCCGTTTCTCAGCCGGGTCATTCTGCACAACATAAATTATGTTATCATCCCCTGGTTTGGCTTTCACGTCCCAACTGGCCACGCTGTTCAGGTTCGTCCAATTGGCACCTGCGTCAGTACTGCGGTACAGGCCGGTGTTGCCGGCTGCAAAAACGATGTTGGGGTTGGTCGCCAACACCAAAATCTCCTTAACCCACAGTGAGGTAACGGTCAGCACCGCATTCCAGGTAATGCCGCCATCCACGGACTTCATCAGGCTCCAGCCGTTGCTGGCATAAACCACGTCGGCATTGGTGGGGTCCACGCAAATGGCCTCTACCCCATTAAAAAAATAGGCCTGCGAAGACGGCGACCAACTCATTCCCCCGTCCGTGCTCTTGTACACCTCGCCCGGCTCCGTGCCCGCGTACACTATGTTCAGATCAGCTGCACATTGGGTAATGGAGTAGACGTTAGTCTGGTCGTTCTCTTTGTTGCCTGCGCTGTTGTACGTCTGCATCGGGCCCATGGGTGCCCACAAACTGCCGCCGCGGGCGGTTTCACGTTCCACGCTTCCGGGGGAAAGGGTGCCGTCATAGTAAGCAGCTAATTTTGCCTGATCCACTCTGCCGTCTGCCCCTATCGCAACCGCAGCTTGCCGACGCCAGCGTTTGTAGTACTGGGTGTGGTACGATTTTTCAAAAACGCGGTTCCGAAACCAGTCCTTGTAAGCGGCATCTACTACTGCCACCACCGGTTGTTCGCTGTACATTAATTGCGCCCAATCCGGAGCTGAGGCGATTACAGCCTCTGAGGGCCTTTGCAGGAAAACGAATTGTGCCTGAATGGTTTGTGAAACGCAGAACAGCAGGCAACAAAAGAGAAGAATTCGCATTAGGTAGAGTGATATTCCCACGAAAATACGCTTAACGAAACCCGAATAAAAGCCCTTAATCGAATCTTTCTGCTAAGTGGAAAACTTCCGCACTACTCCCCCAGCCAGGCCTCAACAGGCTTGAGCGTCAGCTCCGGCTCGGGGCGCTCAAACAAGTCGTGAATCAATCCATGCAGGGATGATGGAGCCGTTGCTTTCAAATGCGCCAGCAGATCAAGCGAGGTTGGATAAGGCGGTCCGCCGCGGTGCTGGGCTAAAAAAGTACCCAATGCAGCCAGCAGTTCGTCCTCTCCCCAGGCTTCCTGGAGGGTATAAAAGGCCAAAGCACCTTTGCCATACGTCAGATAAGTTTGTTCTGCATTGGCATGATAAAGGGGTACATCGGCTGGAGAAGCGGTCCCTGCTTCGGCTCTGCCCTGTCGATACCGGACGCGCTGTTGCTCCAGGAAACGGAGCGCCTTGGCCCGACCAAATTCCTGTTCATAGACTTTCACGCTGACGTACTCGGCAATGCTCTCCGTGAGCACGGTAGCGCCCAAAGCGTGTGCCGGAATTACCTGATTTCCCCACCACTGATGGGCCAATTCATGCGCGGCCACGTAAAAAGGGAGGTCCAGGAATTCCTCATCTGTATCGTGGATGAACCGCAGCTCGGACATGGAAATCACATTGCCGGAGGTGGTAGCGTAAGAACCTTGGGAGCGCGCATATTCAACGATCCTAATCTGCCGGTAGGGATACGGTCCAAAATGCGCAACGTTGAAATCCAAACTAGCCTTTAGGCCCGCCATCATAGAGGCCAGACAAGCGCGATGCGCTGGGTGGTGGAAAATGGCCAATTCCACGCCGCGGTAGTTCTGCCGCATCACCTCAAACTTGCCCGAATGAAAGCCAAGCACAAACTTGATCGGTTGCGCCATTTTATAGTGGAAATAATGCCGATCGTCTTGCGTCCAGTTGCGCAAAAGTGTGCCCGCAGTGACCGCGGTTTGCTCCGCTGACGTACTCAGCACAGCTTCGCAGCGGATGCCATCCTCATCGTTGCGCTGGTAATGTCGAAGGGCGCTGGCCTGCTCTGGCAACGGCGGTTCCGTGTCCGCAAAGTAGCCGACGCCAGGAAAAATGTCGCTCTTTAAAAAAGTGCCATTGGCCAGCACATTGGAATTTTGGGCAAAGAGCGTGTTTGCCTGATTGCGAATTTCAAAATGAAGCAGCAGGCTGTCGCCGGGGGCGAGAGGTTGCTGTAATTGATAAACCGTATATTTAAATATGGTATCGTGAATCAACGTCTGAATCGGCAGATCAAACCAAACCACCGTCTGCTCGTCGTAGCCGGTTTTTACGAGCAGCGTGTCCATTGGTTTGGTGGTTCGGTTGTGGAGCACCAAATGGCCGTTCGCCTGAAAGTTTTGTTGTTCCGGATAGAAATCAAGCGCTACGTAGAGCGCGATAATGCGCGGTTGGGGAAGCTGGGCCAGGTTGCCAAACTGCGCTTGAAAATCAGCCAACAATTGTTGTTCGTTGCGCGGAGTCTCGCCCGCTTCCGCTTTCTCAAGGTTATAGCCCCATGCGCCAAACGCAACAAATGCAGCACTCAGTACAACAACAGCAACGGCGAGAGCACCGCGAAAACGCCTGCGCACATAAGCCATCCGCTCGCGCCACCCAAGACTTCGCTCGCGCGTCCAGAACAGCAGGGTGAAACAAGCCAACAGGCAGCCAAAAAGCAACCAATAGCCACGGAATAAAAAGTATGCTCGCAAGCCAAACCCGCGCGGGTTCAAGTCAGAAGCATAAAGAAAACTGTCGTTATAAGGCACGTCATTAAAACGGAAAACGTGCTCGTCAATACCCAGTGAGGGCAGCTCACCAATGCCCAACCACAGCATGACCAACAGAAACAAGGCAGGGTAAACGCTGCCCACGAGAACTTGAACAAACAGCGCCATTAGCGCCCAAATCAAAAAGCCACTCCCTTGATAAATAAAAAGAGAAAATAAATACTGCGGCACTTGAACATCAGTGTAACCCTGATAGAGCTGCGTGCCAATTCCCAGAACCATGAGCAAAAACAGCAGCAGTAACTGCATGCCCAGCAAGGCCAGGAATTTTGACGCCCACAAGGTAATGTTGTGCACAGGGGTGACGGCCACCAAATCGGCCATGCGCGCAGCCTGCGACCGCTGAACCAATACCCCGGCATACAAAAACGTAAGCAACTGAATTAAAAAGGAAAAAAAGAATACCGGAAAGCCCAAAATGAACCAGGTAGCTGGCAATACTTTGGTATCCGTTTGTGGGTTAAGCTGAAAAAGCAGCACACCGATAAAAACAATGCCCGCCAAAACAAGGCTGACAAAGGCGCCGCTACGGGTGATGAATTGAAGATCAAGCCACGCAAGTTTACCGATGGTCCGCACTTGCGCATGCCAGGAATAGTTGAGCCTGACTTGCGGCAATACGATACTAAGAATGCTGCCTTCACTTTTACGAACGGGGCTGCTACCAGCTTGCGTTGCCCGGCGCGGCAAACGCCAAACCGCCACCACCTGGCTGAATGAGAAACTGCGGTAAGCAGCGGCAAAACCCATTGCCCCGAGAGACAGCCAGAAAAAGCGATTCGCGAGCAAGGCAGCAGAAATTGGCAATGCTCGTGCGCCCGATTCTTCTAGGGTCCAGTAGCGAATAAGAGCCTGCGTAGGTGCATCGCCCAACGGATCGAGCAGCAACCCTGCCCCTGTGCCGCCCATAGCCCGCATGGCTGCTTCGCGAAGCAATCCGATCAGCAACACCATAATAAACGCTACGTAAATATTGCGAGTTAAAAGCACGGCAACGAACACCAGCACTCCGAACACAAATAAATTCGGGAGGAGGTACACAAAATACAGCTGCCCGTAAGGCAGCAGGCTGCCTGACAATAAGTTCTCCGATGGAATACCCGGAATAAGCGTACCACAGAAAAGTCCAAACAACACCAGCGCGGCCACCAACGCAGTGAGTAAAAAACCGCTGCTGAATTTTGCGAATAGATACTCGCGCTTTGACATAGGATAAGCGTAAAGCAAATGGTGTGCGTTGCTCTGAAAATCCTTGTGCAACGTCGTTCCTATAAACACCGGCAAAAGCAACAACAGCAGCTTATTAAAAAACAGCCCAAACTGGTACAGGCTCAGCGCAGAATTGGCCATGCCCTCAGCCGATCCAGCATCCTGTCCAAACGCGCCGGCAGCACCTGCCATGCTGGCCGCTGCCATCAAAAAGAAAAAGATTGCATAACCATAAAATGGCCAGCGTTGCAACCACTGCCTGAGCTCAAAGAAGAAGATCGTGCTGAACACTCAGTTCGAAATTGGTTCCTGGCTTAACACCGCGAAGTACGCATCTTGCAAGGTGGGCTCTGAAGGCTGGAAATTTTCACCAGGAGACGAAGACGCATGCACCCGAACCTGCACAGAAAAATCAGGCAGGTACCGCGAGGAAAGAACCTTATGCTGCTGCTCAGCACGTTCCAGCATTGTCCGCTCCATAACCGCTGTCCAGATCTGGCCTTGCAACTGGCCCACGGCCACCGAAGGGCGCTCGTGGAGCAACACCCTTCCCCCGTTTAAAATGGCCATGTCATTGCACAAGTCCTGAATATCATCGACCAAGTGCGTGGAGAAGAGAATAATGTTTTGACTCGAAATTTCTCGGAGCACATTTAAAAAGCGGTTGCGCTCCGACGGGTCCAGGCCTGCCGTAGGTTCGTCTACAATGATGAGCCGCGGCTTATTCATCAGCAGTTGCGCAATGCCAAATCGCTGCTTCATGCCGCCGGAAAATCCGTCCACATTCTTGTGCCTTACCTCCAATAAATTGGTGAGCGCCAGCAATTCGTCAATGAGCGCCGTGCGCTCTTTCTTACCCTCCACCCCTTTGAGCGCGGCAAAATATTCCAGCAAGGCTTGCGCAGTCATTTTTGGATAAACCCCAAATTCCTGGGGAAGGTACCCCAGTGCCTTGCGCAGCGCCATCGGGTCTTCCAACACGTTGATGTCGCCAAACTGAACCGAGCCCGAATCAGGCCGCTGCAAGGTGGCCAGGGTTCGCATCAGGCTGCTTTTGCCTGCCCCGTTTGGCCCGAGCAAACCAAAAATACCATAACTTATGTTTATGGTAACATCGCAAAGTGCCTTTACGCCGTTGGGGTAAGTTTTGGAAACATTAGAAACGGTTAACTGCATATTTTTAGCGGTGGAGCCTAAAAAGCACCGCACTCAAGATAGTTGGCAGAGCGCGGGGTTCAATAAACTTTAACAATCCTTAAGAGTTTAGAATATTACTATATTTTGCAACTTAACTTACTGTTGCATATCCACCACCCAAATGCCCCGCAGCTCGCCCAGGGCAAAGCCATACGCGCGGTCATCCGGGTAGCGCGCCTGAATGGTGTTCCAGGTGGAAGGGCTGATGTCCGTCTCGCGGCTGCCGTGGCATTGCAGGCAAAGCGCGTCCATCACGATCGGGTAGAAACCGGTCACGGAATCGCCGTGCTGTTGCACCTGGCCGAGCGGCTTTTCGCCCTGTACCATGTGTGCGCGCGTTGCCTGCATGTAAGCCAGCTCCGCGGCATTGACCGCATTGGCAGGATTGCGGTTGCGGTCAGACACCCGCTTGATGCCGGCGCGGAGTTGGCTCCCCATACTGTCCGTGAGCACAATGGCGCGGGTGGAGCAGAAATCCACGGCGTGCTCAGGACCGCCAGCCTGGATGGCTTGCAGCAGGTTCTTGCCCAACACGGCTTTGGTGGCCATGGCCAATTTGAGGCCCCGTTCCAGGTGCGGCAGTTCCTCCACGGGCGCGCGAAAACGCTCCTGCTCTGTGGAAAAATGTTGCGCGTACCAATCCTTTTTCTCCAGCGGCGTGTAGAAAAGGTATGTAGCCACGGCGGCCACTTCTTCGGAGCTCAGGCTCATTTTGGGCATCAGCCCATACTGCGCCATGGCTTCCGGCATGCGGGAAGTTTCGGTCGAAGGGCTTTGCAGAAAAGCCGCGAGGTAGTCGCGAAATAGCTCGGGCGAAGTCGCTTTTCCACCATAGGCAGCCTTGATGGCGGCCAGCGAAGGAGCGATGCCCATTGCTGCTTCACCATCCGGCGAATGGCACGAGAAGCAACTGGTCTCAAGCACCTGGAAACCCGCCTGAAGGTCCGCTTCGGCGGCGGACTCGTGCTGCACCGTCCTTCCACACCCGAAGACCGTGAACAGTAAGGCTCCAAACATGGTTGCAAAACTTATTTTATTTTTCATGAAATACGAGAGTTGGTCGTGTTGGGAGGCAAGCTACAACCCAGCGTTTTAAG
Source organism: uncultured Chitinophagales bacterium (assembly GCA_964429745.1). Taxonomy (GTDB): domain Bacteria; phylum Bacteroidota; class Bacteroidia; order Chitinophagales; family BACL12; genus WGOA01. The sequence goes on from CAYSDI010000007.1 coordinate 34,118, forward strand.
TGCCAGTGCACGGGGTCACACAAGGAGTAACCACAGAAACCCTATTTTAGGGTACTCTTAAAACTCAACCTCTGTGAAATTCAAAAATAGCGTCGTGTGGATTACTGGTGCCTCTTCCGGAATTGGGCGCGAATTGGCGCTGGAATTTGCCCGGCAAGGAGCCAGCGTTGCGCTTTCGGCCCGGCGCGCTGAAGAACTCGAGGCTGTGGCCGCAACCATCCTGGCCGCGGGTGGGCAGGCGAAAGCCTTTCCCTGCGATGTCTTGCAGGAGCCGAGCATCGAAGCCTGCGTGCGCGATGTTGTGGCGCACTTTGGCCGGCTGGATGTGGCGGTGGCCAATGCCGGATTTGGGGTCATCGGCCGCATCGAAGAACTATCGGCTGCCGATTGGCAGCGCCAACTGGCCGGCAACGTAACCGGACTGGCGCTCACGGTGCGCTACGCCCTTCCCCATTTGCGTGCCAGCAAAGGTCGAATGGGCCTGGTGGGCAGTGTGGCGGCGTTTTTACCGGGCCCAAAAACCGGTGCCTATGGAGCCTCCAAAGCGGCCGTGCATTCCATCGGAGAAACGCTGCAATTGGAACTTCGCGGCAGCGGCGTGACCTGCACCACCATGCACCCCGGTTTTGTAGAAAGCAACATTACCCGCGTAGACAATGTGGGCCACTTTGATGCTCAGCGTCCCGATCCCAGACCCGCCAAGCTTATGTGGCCCACCGACAAAGCAGCCCGCGTCATGGTCCGCGCATTGGCCAGGCGACAGGCGGTATTTGTCTTTACCGGCCACGGCAAATTGCTGGTTTTTCTGGGCCGGCATTTTCCGGGTGTGGCCAGGTGGTTGATCGGGAGGATGGGGTGAGGGACTGCGTATGAAAGCCTTGGCGAAATGGTCGCATTGCCCAGCCATGGAGCATAAGAAAAGTTATTCTACGGTACGTGGACTGCGGCTATTTTGTCAAAGGGTCAAAGAGGCATTAATCCCGAAGACAGCGGACTGAGAAACCGTTTTGCTTAAGGTTGAAGTTGGAGTTTATAAAGCCATTGGTGTAAGTCAGCTTCCGGTACCACGCATTTGTGGCCAAGTTCTCACTCGAGCTCCACCAGTAGCCGTCGGCCCCTAAGCTGGGGAAGACACCATAGTGGATGCGGTTGCCACCGGGAAGGCCGGAAAAACCACTGCTGTTGGTAGCGGCCGTATTGGGATTAAACCACAATCCCGTACCTGGTGAAAGGGTACCAGTGGTCTTCATCGCGCCTCCAGCAACACTTTCGCCTCCCAAAAAATCCGTCAACTGCGTCCACTCACCATCCGTTGGCTCGTGCCAGCCCGTGGGGCACAAACCGCGTGCATCATTTACTGCATACCAATTGTACAACAAGCCGTAGATGGCCTTGTTGGCCGTTAGGTTGTTAAAGACTGCAAAAGCGCCGCTATTGGTGGTTTGCCAAGCGAAATCGCCCAAACTCGTCGGTATCGCCTCCCCATTGCTGTAGCGCTCCACCTTCAAATTTTCCGCTGTCCAGCACTGGCTGCCGATCTGCACCGTAGCGTACACGTTGCCGTCAATATCCGCTACGGTAGCCGGGCAGGAACTCCCGCCGCCTACCGTGAAGTTGTTGTTGGTCGAAATAGGCGTTACGCTGTACGGCGGTGTCGTGCTACAAGCGGCCTGCACTTGCCAGGTATACGTGCCAGGGGTCAACAACGCATCCGGCACCAGGAATTGATCCCTTTCGAACCCAATGATCCGGCGCGTAACGTTGCTACCTGAGGGCGAAGTCGCCTTAATCTGTACACCTATACTGCCCGGAACAGCATCCCATTCCAGCAAAGCACCGCTGCCGGGCATGTAGGTTGAAGCTAGCCCTGTCGGGGCGGTGCTTGGGTCGCAAACCTGAGCGTTTAAACTTAAACCGCTGATTAACAACCCTATACTAAACGATAAATACTTAATCTTTAAGTTCATTTTCCAGAAACTTTTAGCAGGTAAAGAAAATCTGTTCCCACAATTTACAATGAATTTAATTAGATTCAGAATACCTTGCATAGAAGGTTTAAGGTTTACCAAGAAAAAAAATAGTTTTATGACTTGCGGGACTATTCATGCGGATCGCGCGCCGGCTTATCAGCAACATCGGGTGAGTATGCGCACCCGTTATTACCACCCGCAACCTAGCCTTCGCCTGCTCGTAGTTCGAATGGCCTTGCTGCTCGCAGCAACTGTTGCGATAAGCGCATGCCGCCCTTCGCCCGAACATAACTTTACCTATCCAGGCGGAAAAACCAAGGCGCTGGTCATGAGCTATGACGACGGCACCATCAAAGACATCCGACTGGCGCGTCTGTTTGACCAGCGTGGCATCATAGGCACCTTCAATCTCAACTCTGGTTACCTCGGTCAATCCCGCGCCTGGCCTCAGCCCGATGGCAACACAGTATACCAGGAATACCTTTCGCCTGACTCCGTGGCAAGGGTGTACGCCCGACACGAAATCGCGGCACACGGCACCTATCACAAAAATTTCAAGGCTATCAGCGATGCCGAAATCCTGCAAGAAGTTCAATCCGATGTAGCCAACTTAACAAGGCTCACGGGCCGATACATCCCCAGCTTGGTCTACCCTTTTGGCAGCTGCAACGAACACGTCGCCCGGCTCGTAGGAACGCTGGGCATCCAGAGCGCGCGAACGATCAGCGATACCCGCCATTTCAACTTACCCGAAAACCTGCTCCTCTGGCACCCAACCATTCACGACAGCAAGTGCCTCCCATTTGCCGCGTCCTAAAAAGCCCACGAAGGAAACGAGCTTTATGGGCTCTATGTCTGGGGCCACGCCTGGGAGCTCAAGGACGCGGCCCGCTGGGCTAACGTGCAGAATTTTTGCGAACAAATCATACAACAAGATAACATATGGTATGTCAGTCAGGGCGAATTGGCGGAATACCTCTCGCGACTGGAGTACCTTCAAATCACCGATAAAGCCATCCACAACTCCGAAGACAACGGCGAGGTCTGGATTCGTCAAGGCGAAGGGGGCCGTGTGCTAAAAGCGGGGGAGGTTTTGAAGTTTTGAGGGAATCTCTACAGCGAGATAAGATTTGATATTGTATCACCAAGCTAATGTTGGCAGGAGCCATACTTATCTGCTTTAGGGACCCGGCGAAGCCATGAACATGGTTTGACAAAAAAAGGCGCGGCTTGCGCCGCGCCTCAAGATCAAAAGATAAAAGATCTATGGATCATTCATCTTGAAGACAGCGAACTGAATTACCGTCTTCCTTAAAGTTGGAGCCGCGCAAGACATTGCCATTATCGTAGCGCAGTAGCCGGAACAAAGCGAAGACGGAAATGGAAGCATCCTCGGTCGAACTCCACCAATAGCTGGATAATCCCAGACCTAGGAAGTTTCCAAATAAGTCGCGGTAGCCACTGGGTAGACCGGAAAATCCGCTGATGTTCGTAGCAGCCCAATTGGGGCTCAACCATAGGCCCGTGCCAGCGGAGAGCGTACCCGTGGTCTTCATCTTGCCACCGGCAACACTTTCGCCCCCCAGATAGTCCGTTAATTGCGTCCACTCTGTATCCGTGGGCACATGCCAGCCGGTTGGGCATAAACCACGTGGGTCAGCCGTGGTACGCCAATTGTACAATAAGCCGTAAGTAGCTTTATTGGCCGCAACATTATCAAAGACCGCAAAAGCGCCGTTGGTTGTTGAACTCCAGGCACTGTCGCTCAAACCCGTGGGAATGTTGTCCCCATTGCGGTAGCGCTCCACCTTCAAGTTCTCTGACGTCCAGCATTGGCTGCCGATCTGCTCAGCAGCATACACGTTGCCGTCAATGTCCATAACCGGGTCGGGGCAACTACCAACCATAAAACTGCTGCTCGCTGAAACAGGCGTCACATTGTACGGAGGTATAAAACTACAGGATGCCTGCACGTACCAATTGTAGGTACCGGAACTCAGTTTCGGCTCAGGAACCAAAAATTGGTCGCTTTCAAACGCTATAATTCGGCGCGCAAAGATCTCACCCGAAGAAGAAATAGCCTTTACCTGCATACCTACACTACCCGGCACAACATCCCACTCCAGCAAGGCACCGCTGCCAGGCGTGTAAGTTGAAATCAGCCCCGTAGGCGCAACACTTGGGTCGCACACCTGCGAATTTGCTGATAGGCCAATGCCCAAGAGCATTGTACTCAGCAGAAAATACGTAGTATTTGTTTTCATCTCGTAGACGTTTAATGAATAGGTAGAAAAAATTAAATTCGGAAAACTTATTTCCTATTAATGCAAAGCAAATTTACTCTGACGATAGTTGAGCTACAATAATTTGCAGCGAATCACCATGGGGCATGATCTCCATCATCCAAAGTGCTTTTGCGATACCCGGAGTTCAAACTCGGAGTGATCCTAAAGACTTTTCCGTAGCAGAATAAACTCAGCCTCGAACAGCATGCCTTCATTTCGCCCGACGACACCGGGCCAATATTCCGTACGGCCCGGCCTGCCACTCCGGAGGGGGTAGAAGAGTTTAAAGCGCTATTGACGGAGGGCTTCGTAAAACCGAAGGCCGGGAGCTAATTACTTGCTTTTTGGATGATTCAGATTTACGCAAGATCACGTAAGTCGTGGGAGCGAACAGCGATTGACTCCTTCCCCATCTTTAGCCCGGATGGTCCCTAACCGAGCTTTGCCAGCAATCGCAAGCATGGTGGCACCTGGGATATCGCTCTGTTCCCTGTGGGGTGGTTTGACTGATGGAATTAAAAAAAAAATCACCACTTTAACTCTGCAAATGATTGTATTTCAGTAAAATAAAGATAGAAATATCATACAATAATCATGTTCGCTTAAAAGAGGGTTGCCTAATGGGCTATTCGGATTACTTTTGAAGCAAATAGTATAACTGCTAAAAAAACAGTAATACTATTACACACAAAACTTTTGCTTTTTAAAACCCGAAACCCTTCTAAATCATGTTTACATCTATCGTTGTTTCCTTAATGGCTGTCTCCTCAATGGGGGCCTTTGCCATACAAACTTCACAAGCAGAAATGCAACCAGCCGAAATAGCAGAGTTAGTGGAAACCAAAGCACCAGCTGAAAAGTTCGTTCCCGCGCAATTCAATTTCAAAGGTTTTAGTGAATTGGAGAACGCAAGATTGAATGCTGCTGCCTCCTGCAATCCTCGCTCGGTAGTAAACTCAGTACCCGCTCTTCGCGATTGCGTACTTGCTGGTAAGCTGCCCGGTTGCGATTTTGATTTTGACGCAGACGACATATCCACCTGCCCAGATGGAAGCCTTCGGTTCCGTGTCCTTATCTACAATGACTGTGTAGGCGGGCCTTCCACCGATGTGCCGATTGCAGTAATTTTTGTTTGCAACTGCACGGTTGAATCCTGGTTTTGCATTTAATCTGACCCTACCCCTGGTTTAGACTCAGTACCTTGGGAATAAGGTCATAAGTTTTTCCGGTGGTGAGTTCAGTGCTAACGTTACCCTTTTATGTGTTTTTTTTTGAGGAGTTTGCCTTGATGGCAAACTCCTTCTTTTTTTATAGCATTCTCAAGCCGCTTGGCAGTCCGGATTTAAACTGCTAAGGCAAAGGCCCGTTAAGACTACATGAACAGCTTTTAGATCAAATGCATAGGAAAATCCAGGCCGACTTCCCCTAATTTCCTAACTAATCGTGATCCAGCCCTCACTGCCCTTAGAACCGATGACTCAGCCCCACGCCAAAACTCATGCCGGGGTTAAAGCTGCTGAACACCTGATTCTGAGCCCCGAAGGATTGGTAAAAACTCTCCATTCGGTCATTGAGGATGTTAGCAGCTTTGAGGTCAATGATGGTGCGCTTCTCGCGACCCAACTTTTGGCTAACGCTAACGTTCAAGCTGTGGAAGGGCTCTGTGTACACATCAGGAGACAAGCCGATGCCGACCACTTCAAGCGTTTGGCCCTTGACGTTGTAGAACATACCAATGTCAAGGCCAAGGTCATTGCTGCTGTAGATAACGCCCGCGTTAATGACATACGGCGACTGCCCTGCCATGCGGCGCTCGTTTGAGATGGTTTCCCCATCGCGTTCAAAGTTTTTTCGTGCATTGAACTCCACGTCGGACATGGTCAACACCGATTGGGCCAGGGTGACGTTTGCATTCACGCTCAGATTGGATAAGGACTCCGTCAGGAAACCCAGGTTTTTGCGCGCCTCCAATTCTACTCCATAAACCATAGCATCGCCAACGTTACGGGGTTGGAATTCGGTGCTGGTTTGTTGCTCGGGAATGCGCACCAATTCAATAGGATTCTGAAAGCGCTTGAAAAAACCGCTCACTGAAAGCATCTGGCCGGCAGGGTAAAAAACTTCCCAGCGCAAATCCAGGTTGTCGATGTCCGTTTCAACCAAGTTGCCATTCCAGGAGGTAAGGCCTTCAGAATTAACATAACTAAAAAGACTACCGTTGAAAATCCGGTTGGTGATCGGATCAATGATCTGCGCAAAAGACAGCTCTTTAAACGACGGTCTGGCTACCGTTCGCGAATACCCAAACCGCAGATTCTCCTTCTCAGAAGTTTTGTATATTAAGTTAACCGAGGGAAAGAAGTTCAACGTCTCGAGCACCTTCGCGTTCACCAAATTGCGACCGTTAACGATATCACCGCTGGCATAGGCCTGGTCGCGGCCTGTGTGATGCTGGAGGTAGTACTCCATTCGAACCCCAACGATGGCCCGCATGCGGCTGGTCACTTGCAGTTCATTGGAAGCGTAAAGCGCGGAGTTGTTTACGCTGCTCTGATACTCGTTCGGATTGGGGTTGTTGTTGCCTGATTGGTAATAGATGGAATTGGGCTGGTTGGGGTAGAGGTTGTCCGGGCTCAGCACCACGTTGGGATCCGGATTTGGCCAGCTTTGGTTGCCAAAAAACTGGATGTCAAAGAAAAGAATTTCGTAATCGCGGTACTTGTAGGTATTGGCCGCCCCAAACTTGAGCTTGGCTGGCCCGCTCAGGGCCTTGTAGCTATGCGTCAGGTCAACGCGAACGGGGGCGTTGTATTCTTCCAGAGACCGCCAAATGCGCGAGGGATTTCCCCCGGCACCTGAGCTAAAGAACGTGCTGGTCGGGGTTACTGTGAACGCCGTCTTGCGGATATCCGGGTCAGTTGACAAGGATAACGTTGGAGAAATGCGCCAGTCCAATTCCCAATTGCTGTTCTTCAACACGCGCGTTCCGTTGTACAGCAGGTTGCTAAGGGATCGCTGATTGTACTCCAGATTGTCAGAAAAAGCCACATATCCAGATTGACCAACGGCTTCGCCGTCGTTGTCAATGCGGAACTGGGCAGCCCGGCTCACACCGCTTTGCAAATGCATCAAGGTAAGCCTGTGCTTGGTGCGGTCCGTCTTGTAGGCCAGACCCGCAATGGTACCCACCAGGGCAGAGCGCTCGCCCATCTGTCCCTGTTGGGTGGTGGCATAGCGCATTTCCAACAACTCCGGATCATTGTAACGCTGATACTCCCCTATTTGCACATCATCGTAGTACGTGTACTCCGATCGGTAGGAGAGCGAAAAGATGTAGCCCAGTTTGCGGTTGTGCATTTCGCTTTTACCCAACGGCAACTGGTTGGCCACCGTAAAACTCGCGCTGGCATCCATCAGACTCTGGGAACGGGTAGCCCCGAGTGTCGGGTTAAAGGAACCGACAAAATTCTGAATGTCGGCCACGGATGCACCACTGGTGGGTGTTGGAATAATCTGGCTGGAAGCGCGCGAGGGCAGTGCACGCGCACCGTCGTCGAAGCCAAGAAAATCCGTGCTTCCCCCTTCATATTTCAGGTAATCTGAGTTAAAGTGCATGGAAGGGTTATAGCCCAGGCCCACGGAGAACGATACAATCTTTTCATCCGGAAAATCCTTGGTCTCCAGGTTCATAAGCCCCCCCGTGAAATCGGCGGGCATGTCCGCCGTGAAATTCTTGCTCACCGTGATGTTGTCCATCAGGCTCGTGGGGAAAATGTCCATCTGCAAACTGTTCCGGTCCGGATCCAGTCCGGGAATGTCCATACCATTTAATGTGGTCTTGGAATAGCGGTCTCCGAGTCCACGCACATAGACGTATTTGCCTCCTTCTACCGAAACCCCCGTGACACGCTTCGCGGCTTCTACAGCATTCGCATCACCGATTAACGCCATTCGATCCGAAGAAATGCCGTCAATCATAGCCGCTGACTTTTGCTTGACGAGCATCAGACTGGACTCGTTGTTTCGAACCATATCTGCTTTGATCACCACTTCGTCCAAATCCAGGTTGGCGGCCTGCATCTGGATGTTGTTTAAGAGCGTGACTTCAGCAGCGGCCACGTTCACCCCTTCAATGAGTTGTGCCTGATAGGATACATATGATATTTGTATATCATATATTCCAGGATCTAAAGGGAGAGAAAATTTTCCATCCAGATCCGTAATGGTTCCTATGCTTGTGCCTTTGACCAGCACAGTCACACCAATCAAAGGATCACCATTTTCCTGATCAAAAGCAGAACCTCGAAGGGTCCCCTGTTGACCAAAAACCTGTTGACCAAGAATGACAAACAGAAAAATAATTAGCTTTCTCATTTTGGATCGCCGTTCAAACAAAACAGACTTAGCGCCCGCTGGCGTTAAGTCTGTGAAAAGTTGTTATTGAAATTGCGGTCTCAGAATGCCCCGGCTTGTTTAGCCCACGTCCAGCCAAAGACTCCTTCATTGGCTTGCGAACCACTGCCTGCGGACACCCCTCCCGGTACAGCGCCGTTCACATAACTGGCCAATTCGCCCGGAACTACGTCCAGCACAATCCCGGTGAAGGTCACGCCTGCCGCAGTAACGTTGTTGATCTGCTGACCAACAGCGATACCCGTTATATACAGGTTCTCTAAATCGACAATCGAGTTGTCATCTACATTGATGAGGTCTTCGCTGACGCGATCATCATCGGAGGCGTAGATGTTTCCGTTCTTAATGACATGACCAGCCTCGTAGCTGCCCTCCGGACCGTCCAACTCAAAGCAATGTCCGAGCGGGGTTATGACCACGAAATTGTCCAGCGTACCAGACCAGGATTGGTCGGTATCGATACCATCGTCGCCTGCATTCCAGACAACGGCGTTTGTTACGTTCACCGTTCCACCAAACCATTCGATGCCATCATCCTGGTTGGCAACCACTTCGATGTGGTCAATGACGGTACCGGAACCGACACCGCCCAAGGTTAACCCATTGATCTCATTTCCGTTGCCAATGTTGGCCCCGCCGTGGCGGATGGAAATGTAGGTGAGGATTCCAGAATCATCCGTGGCGTCACTTCCGCCGTACAAACCGTTTGGATCGGTAGTTGGAATGCCTTCAATGGCTACCTCTACCGCCGAAGCGGAAATGGCAGCCCGACCAAGCACAATGACCCCACCCCACAATCCATTGATGGTTGGGTCAAGGTTTGGGCTCGTGAAGTCCCCGGAAGCCACCTGTACCGGGTTAATCTCATCGGCTACAGACGTAAAGATGATCGGAGCATCCGCACGACCTTCGGCCAATAGTCTACCGCCTCTGGCAATCAGCAGCGCGGTTGCGTTGGCACCGGTACCCGCTTCGCCCTTAATGATGGTGCCTGCCTCAATGGTCAGGGTAACGCCACTAATTACGGTAATCCGGCCGCCCAACTGGTAGACCTTGTCTTTGGTCCATGTTGTGTTTTCGGAAATGTTGGAAGTGATGACTTCATTCCCGGTGGAGAAGTCGAAACACTCGCCATCAATGCATTCCTGGCCTACCGGACAGGTTACATCGTCGCAATCATCGCTGTTGCAGGAGCCCAAAAAAACGGAACTAACTGACAGGCCAACAGCTGCCAAAAAATTCAAATTTGTCTTGATCATTACGCCTTTGTTAACTTTATTAGCCAATAAGCTGCAAAAGTAGGGGGCGTGTCTTACCGCACTTCGCCGTCAATGTTAAGCCATGTTAAGGATTGGGAGGTTTTAGGTTAAGGCACCCACACGATACTCCTACCCCACCTCAATTAATCGCTCTTCTCTCGGCACAAAACGCCCAAAACTCTCCAATTCCAACCCGCACCCCTTGGCTACCGCCAAAAACTCCTCCCTGCCAGATGGCTCCACAGCCACCAGCAGGCCCCCCGACGTTTGAGGATCGCACAAGACCGTTCGCTGTTCATCGGTCAGTGCCCCTACACCATGCCCGTAGGCCTTGAAGTTCCGGGCCGTACCCCCAGGGCTGGTGCCGAGCGATAAATAGCGCTCCAGCCCAATAATGCGAGGCACCAAGTTGTACTGAATCCGGGCGCTGAGGCTTGCGCCTTCGCACATTTCCACCAGGTGACCGAGAAGCCCAAAACCCGTTACGTCGGTCATGGCGCGCACTCCCGGCAAGCGCCCGAAAGCGGTGCCCGCATCGTTTAACGTCAGCATGAGCCGCCGGGCTTCGGCCAGGTCAGCCGCCTCCAGTATCCCGCGCTTCTGGGCCGTGGTTAGAATGCCTATGCCGAGCGGCTTGGTAAGGAACAGTTCGCATCCTTCCGTAGCGGTGGAATTGGCTTTGACGTGTTCGCGCAGCGCTGATCCGGTTACGGCCAGCCCGAAAATGGGCTCTGGCGCGTCAATGGAATGGCCACCTGCCAGCGGAATGCCTGCTCGCAAACACGCCTCCCGCGCCCCGCGCAACACGAGGCCGGCCACCTCCGGCGAGAGCTTGTCAATCGGCCAGCCCAAAATGGCGATGGCCATCATCGGCGTGCCACCCATCGCGTAGATGTCGCTGATGGCATTGACGGAAGCGATGCCCCCAAAATCTTCGGGGTCGTCCACGATGGGCATGAAAAAGTCCGTGGTGGAAATGATCACGCGCTCATCGTCCAAGGCGTATACCGCCGCGTCGTCGCGCTTGTCGTTGCCCACCAGCAGGCGTTCGTCTGGCACGGCTGCGCCGGCCTGCGCAATGATCCGGCTGAGCACATCGGGCGCAATTTTGCAGCCGCAGCCTGCCCCATGGCTGTAGGCGGTCAGGCGAATGGGCTCCGTCTCGGTGGCAGCCGCGTTGGTCAATTCCGGAGCGTTGGTGTTTGACATGGGTCGAAAGTAGCAACGTGCGTTAACAATTGTTGGGCAAAATCCTGTGGCGTTGAACCTTCAAGGAACAAGCAATGCGTGCGGTCCAAACCGCGAGCAGCCCGGTGATGGGCATAACTGTCGTCGTAATAATCCAGAAGAAGCGCAGCCACGGCGGGCAAGTCATCCGCCTGCAGCGCCTCCAGCGCCTGACTCATGCGCAGACCGCCCAAACGCTTGCGCAGTTTCTGGATCGAAGCCTCCAAATCCTGCAGGGCAAAAGCACCGTACTCCGCCACCAGCCGCTGCACTCGTTGCTGAGCAGGAAGGTCCACTTCAACCACCCGCGCGCGGCCCATGCCCTCCCACAGTTCGTCGGGCAGGTAACAGCGGCCAATGGATTTGCTTTCGCCTTCTACCCACACGCGTTTCATCGGGTCGAAGTGCCGCAGTACCCCATACAAATTGTTCTGGAATTGCTGGGTACTCGGCTGCGGAGCCTGGCCGAGCGCACCAAAAGCCGAACCGCGGTGGCACGCCAGCCCTTCCAGGTCAAGCACCTGCTCGCCAAGCGCGGCCAGCGCATGCAACGTATCTGTTTTTCCGCTGCCTGTGGGCCCTTGCAGAACAATAAGTTTTTCTATGTTACCCAAAGCAGCGAGCGCCTCATTGCGATAGGCTTTGTAGCCCCCTTGAAGGACCCGCACCGAAAGGCCCGCGGTTTGAAGCAACCACGCCAAAGAGCCGGAGCGCATTCCCCCGCGCCAGCAATACAAGTTCAAGACCGCACCGCCAGCCAATTCCCGCGCCTCCCGAACCAGGTCAGCCAACCGCGGGCCGACCACGCGCAAGCCTTCCTCAATCGCTTTTTCGCTGCCCTGTTGCTTGTACAACGTGCCAATGCGCGCGCGTTGCTCATCGCTGAACAGCGCAAATGACCGCGCCCCGGGAATATGGCCCAGCGCGTATTCCGCCGGCGAACGCACATCGAGGATTACCCCTGTTGCTGCCAAAAATTCCTTTGTGCCGAGCCGTGTCATCCCGCAAAATTACGTCAGCTTTGCCGGGGGAAAAGAGCCCTTCGCCCGACACAACTACCATGAAAACACCAACCTTTTTAATCGCTGCCGCGCTGTTTGTGCACGTTGCGCTGAGCTCCTGCAATACTTCGTCCAAAACGGAAGAGCCCGCAGCCCCAACAGGTCCAGGCTTGCTGGAGCGCGAAATCACCTACACGGCCGATTCCATCCAAATGAAGGGTTTGCTGGTTTATGACACGCTCCTGGCCGGCGACCGACCAGGTGTATTGGTGGTGCACGAATGGTGGGGCCACAATGAGCACTCACGCAATGCCGCCCGTAAGCTGGCCGCTGCCGGCTACGCCGCTTTCGCTGTGGACATGTTCGGCGACGGAGCCACCGCAAACCATCCCGAACAGGCCATGGCATTCACTGCAGCCGTCATGGAAGATCCGCAGGGCGCAACCGCCCGCTTCGGCGCCGCCCTGGAGACCCTGCTTAATGAAGGCCCGGTCAAAACGGATGATGTGGCAGCCATCGGCTATTGTTTCGGCGGTGGCGTGGTGTTGAACATGGCGCGCCAGGGCATGCCGCTCGATGCCACCGTCAGCTTCCACGGAAGTCTGGGCGCTGTTGCGCCGGCCCAACCCGGCATGGTGAAAGGCCGCATATTGGTGCTGAATGGCCAAGCTGACCCTTTCGTTCCAGCAGAAGCCATCGCCGCGTTTAAAGCCGAAATGGATTCCGCTGGCGTGGACTATACCTTCATCAATTACCCCGGTGCCGTTCATGCCTTTACCAACCCCGATGCCACGGCAATGGGCCAGAAATTCAGCCTTCCTCTCGCCTACCAGGCCGAAGCAGATTCACTTTCCTGGGCTGAAGCGCTGCGCTTCTTAGAAAGCAGTTTCGGGAAGTAAGAAAGTTTCCTGGTTTTAGTTACCCCGCTTAGCTTGGTATCCCGCTTTAAGCAAAGCGGCCACCACCTTGTCGCGGACATCGCCCTGCACCAGGATCTCACCGTCTTTGGCGGAACCCCCTGTGCCGCATTGGGTCTTGAGCAGCTTGCCCAACGCCTGCAACGCGCTGTCCGGGCCTTGAAAACCTTCAATCAGCGTCACCTCCTTGCCCCCGCGCTGTTTTCGATCAATGCGCACGATCAGCCGCTGCTTAGCTGGCTCTAATAGCTGCTGTTCCGGATTCTTTTCCGGCTCAAACGAAAACGATGGGTTGGTGGAGTACACCAGTCCGCGGCTATCGGGAGCATTCTTGATGGGCTTTTTGGGCATGCTTTAAATATTTGTATACAAAATATAGCTTACTAATAAAATTGTATATTTAAAGAAACTTTTTATAAATATCCTTCCGATGGCAGAAAATTATTAAAACAATGTGATCATCGCTTACTTGTTAAAGGCCCAGTCGGTAGTCGCCTATCCCAATCCGGTAATAAGAACTAAATCCAGATAACTTAACGATCCCAGAACCATGATCGAATTGTTCACTTTCGCCAAAGCTTTTTTATGACTGCTTCTCTTGCCACAACTTCACCTGTTTTAACCTTTTCCATACTGGTTCCCAATAAAAAATCTTCATAATCCTGGTCATTAATGTTGATAACACTGGTGCCGAGTTTTCGTGCTAAAGCTTTTAAAATTTTGCTGTTTTCAGCATCTGTTTTGATAATAATTGCAGCCATGGTGAACAACTTTGTTGTTGTGAAGTTAAAGGATTTCCACTTCCCCCCCTCAAATATGCGTGGCCGGGTTGACGAGCACGTTGAGCCGGCCGGCGTCCAGTTGCAGGTGAAACTCGCGTGCCTTCGGTTGCGTTTCGCCGTCTATTTGCAGGTAGATGCGATCCTGGGTTAAAATACGCAAGGTGGAAGCCTGAAAGGTGTGCACGTATTCGCTGGAGGCGTGGTTCTCTATGCTTAGGTCGTAGATCAGTTTAGGGGCCTTCCAGCGCGGGAATGCGCGCGTGAGTACCACATCAAACTGGCCGTCGTTGACGGAGGCTTTAGGAGCAATCCGAAAGTTGTACCCGTATTGGTTGGCGTTGCAAACATTGATCATGAAAGCCAAGCCATCCAGCTTCTTGGCAGGGCTTTCCAGTTCAAATTCAAAGGGCTTAAAGCGCGTGAGCCCCATGGCCGATGCGAGCGCATAAGTAGGCAGGCCCCGCGTTTTCTCGCGGTCAAAAATCTTGGCTACAAAGGCATCAAACCCTACGCCGATCAGGCTGAAAAAGTATTTGTCGTTGACCCTGCCGATATCCAGCTCCACAATGTGGCCCGCATTAATGACATGCAGGGTGGAGATTACCCAGGGCGAATAGCCCAGATGTCGAGCAAGACCGTTGCCGGAGCCAAGCGGAAGAATGGCCAACGCTGTTTTGCTGTCTAACAGCCCCGTGGCCGCTTCGTTCACCGATCCATCTCCACCGGCAATGGCCACTACATCGACACCCTCAGCCGCCGCCTGGGCCGCCAATTCGGTGGCATGACCTCGGCCCTGAGTATAAATGATGTCGTACTCGTATCGGCGGTGGTCCAGGTGTTTCTGAATACGGTCGGGAATGTTATGTTTTTTGCGCGTGCCAGCCACCGGATTTATAATAAACCGAATGCGCCGTTTTAAACCGGGCGTTCCCGCTGCCGACAATAATTCGGTCGGCGAATCAGAAGGAGTAGATTCCAAAGCCATTCGAGAAATAGGAAGGCGGTGCGAAAGACCAAAACCCGGGCACACTTACCCGGTTAGAGCGCTTTCAACGAAAGATCCAGCCCAATGGCTGAATGGGTCAATGCGCCAACGGAGATAAAATTCACTCCTGTTTCGGCTATCGCAACCACAGTGTCTAAAGTTACGCCTCCGGACGCTTCTGTCTCGGCTTGCCCGCTAATTAGCCCCACGGCATCGCGCAGCATAGGCAGGGAATAATTGTCCAGCATGATGCACCGCACCATGCCGTGCCGGGCACCGTGTTGCAATACCTGCCGGACTTCGCTCAAATTGCGGGTTTCAATTTCAACGGGCAGTGCGAGGCCCTGCGCCTGCTGGTACCGGGCCACCGCATCCAGCGCCGGAGCTATTCCCCCGCTGAAATCCACGTGGTTGTCTTTGATCATGACCATGTCGTAGAGGCCCATCCGGTGGTTGAATCCACCGCCGATGCGCACCGCCCACTTTTCCATCCAGCGCAAACCGGGCGTGGTTTTGCGCGTATCCAACAGCCGGCATGGGGTGTGCGCGATGCGGTCGGTGTAGGCACGGGTCAATGTGGCAATCCCGCTCATGCGTTGCATGAAGTTGAGCACGATTCGCTCGGCGGTCAAGATGGATAACTCCGATCCAGAGAGGTAAAACGGTTCGTCGCCGGGCTGGATGGTCGCACCGTCGCGCATCCGCAAGTCGATGTGGAGCGACGGGTCCACTTCGCCCAAAATGCGGCATGCCAAATCAACACCGGCCAAGACACCGGGCTGTTTAACGAGCAACCGCGCCCGCCCCTGCCGGTTAGCGGGAACTGTGGCGCGGCTGGTATGATCTCCGGCATGTGGACCAACTCCTGCATCTTCGGCTATGGCCAGTCGAATGCTGGTTAAAGCATCGTTGGAATGGGCTTCCGGAGCCAGGGGCGGCAAGGCGGTTAATGATGTAAAGGTCATGCCCGCATGTTCATCGGGTGGTGTCAGCGAGGGCGTTATTCGCGCTCAAAGCGGAGCTGCTGAATCAGTTGTTCGGTACCTTTCTGCTTCACGTAAATGTAGGTTCGAAAGGTTCCGTTAGCCGTCTGCAACTTGCCGATGGCGTATTTGGAGTTGCCCCCGGAATCGCCCTTGTGGATGATTTGGAAATCGGAAGGCACGTTTTTGGAGAAGAAGTTCTTGACCACGGCCTCCGCTTGGGAACTGCTGTAGCTGCCTTCCTGCGTCAGGATCGTAATTTCAAGGTTGGTATCAAAGTAGGCCGCCAGAGCTTTGGCATTGCCCGCTTTGATGGCTGCCGCGATTTGACCCAGTTCTGCTTGTTGGGCCTGACCAATTAAGGGGGCGGCCAACAGGGCAAAGACAAGGGTTAAAGCACCTAAAAGATTGATTTTCATGGTTTTCATTCCGTTGTACGGCTTGATATGCACTAGAATGGGCACAAAGCGTGCCAAACACACCGTTCTACCTTCTGGCACGGCTGGCACTTCTGGCACTTCTGGCTCCGGGCGAAGGGTCCCGCGGCGCAGTTGCAAAACTGTTGCAAACTTGAAGCAAGCTAATCAATCCAACCCGTAATCGCAATGGAACCGCGCATCAAAGCAGCGTCTGGTAGCGGGCTATTGGCTTCAGACCACCGTATCTTCGCGGGCATAATGGAAAATGTGCAAGCGCATCCGGAAGCGGAAGGTTCAGCAGCAGAAAAATCCAGTCACAAAGCGCTACTGGTCATTTTGGATGGCTGGGGGCACGGCAGTGATCTCTCTGTTTCCGCCATCGCTCAGGCCGATACACCGTTCACCGACAGCCTCTACCGGGATTGGCCGAACGCCGAATTGCGCACTGACGGTGAGTTCGTCGGATTGCCCGAAGGGCAAATGGGCAATTCAGAAGTAGGCCACCTGAATATCGGAGCCGGCAGGGTGGTGTACCAGGAATTGCAGCGCATCCACGTGGCCGTTCGCTCGGGCGAATTGGGCCGCAGCCCCGACTTGCAGGCAGCGTTTAACCGGGCGTTGATCACCGGTCGACTCCACCTGATGGGGCTGGTTTCAGACGGCGGTGTGCATTCGCACATTAACCACCTCAAGGCGCTTTGTGACTTGGCCAAGCAGGCTGGAATTGAACAGGTGTTTATTCATGCTTTCACCGACGGCCGCGACACCGACCCCCACGGCGCTGCCAAGTACCTGGCAGACTTGCAATCCCACCTGGACCATTCCACCGGAACCATAGCATCTGTTGTGGGCCGCTACTACGCCATGGACCGCGACCAGCGCTGGCCCCGCATCAAAAAAGCCTACGACTTGCTGGTGCACGGCATAGGCGCGCATACCACCAAGTGGCAGGATGCGCTGCAGGCCAGTTACGCAGCCGGCATCACCGATGAATTCATTGATCCTATTGCCGTTGTGGACGACCACGGGCAACCGCTGGGCATTATCCGAGACGGCGATGTGGTCCTTTGCTTCAATTTTCGCACCGACCGCTGCCGGCAGATCACGCGCGCGTTAACACAGGAAGACTTTGCCGCCGAAGGCATGAAACGCCTGAACCTGTACTACGTGACCATGACCGAGTATGACCAGAAGTTTAACAATGTTCACGTCATTTTCCGCAACGACGATTTGCGCATGACCCTGGGCGAGGTGCTGGAAAAGGCGGGGAAAACGCAAATAAGAATGGCAGAAACCGAAAAATACCCGCACGTCACCTTCTTTTTTTCCGGGGGAAGGGAGACCGAGTTTCATGGCGAACGCCGGATCATGGCGCCAAGTCCTAAGGTGGCCACGTACGATCTGCAACCGGAGATGAGTGCGCTCGCTCTTCGCGATGCACTGGTGCCGGAATTGCGCGCCGGTAGTGCCGATTTTGTGGTGCTCAACTTTGCCAACGCCGATATGGTTGGGCATACCGGCTCCATGCCAGCGGCGATCCGCGCGGTGGAAACGGTGGACGCTTGCTTGCGCGATGTGGTGCAGGCCGCCCTGGAAGGGGGTTATGCCATCATCGTCACCGCCGACCACGGCAATGCGGAAAAGATGCGCAATCCGGACGGCACGCCCAACACAGCACACACCACCAACCCCGTCCCTATTTGGCTGCTGGATCCGCGGCACCGCCAGACGGTGCTCAACAGCGGCAAACTCGCCGACCTGGCTCCCACGTTGCTGCGTTTAATGAACCTGGAAATCCCGCCAGAAATGACGGGCAATGTGTTGATCTGATGCCTACACACCGCTTTAAAATAAATTCCTGCCTTCTGGCGAGCGGGATATTCGCCCTAATCGTTGGGCTTTTGTCCGGATGCCGCCCCCCCACCCCCCACGGCGACGCAGTCGCCTACGCCGACCTTAAATCCTTGACCGAAGGCTTCATCGCGGCAAACGACCGCAGCCAGGCCGGACTTGAAAAAGTCATCCAGACAGCCGAAGGCACCGATACCGTGTTTTTAGCCCATACCAACTGGGCCGCAGAACTGGCGTCGTTCCAGGCCTATGACCTGGCCCATCCCATGCTGCGCGGACAGTACCGCGTGGACAGCACCATTTCCGGCAACCGAACACGAGTGCGCTACCGCGCCACAAAGCCCGAACTGGTTTTGCAAGAGGCTGTGTTCGTGCGCGAAGGTTCGCATCCCGTTTGGTTCCGCCTTTCGGACTCCACCGACAACATTATGTACCGCTCCAACAAAACACTCTCCCTGCACCTGGATTCAGGCGTCTACCGCATAGACGTTGAGCAGCGCTCCTGGCTGTTCCGGGAATTGGAGGAGCATATTCAGGGGGCCGTGAGGCGGTAAAAGCACCTGCCCTACCCTTTCCGCATTTCCTCCGCAAAAAACTGGTGAAACAGCGGCACCGTTTCGATTCCTTTGTAAAAGTTGAAGAGCCCGAAATGCTCGTTGGGCGAATGGATAGCATCCGAATCCAGACCGAAGCCAAGCAGGATGGTTTTGAGCCCCAAAATCTGTTCAAACAGGGCTACAATAGGTATGGAACCGCCAGAGCGCAGCGGAATTGGGGTCTTGCCGAAAGTGGCTTCCATAGCGCGAGCCGCTGCCCGGTAAGCCGGATTGTCCGTGGGGGTAACTGCCGGATCACCACCGTGGTGCGGGGTAACCACAACCCTTGTTCCGGAGGGTGCAAGGCTTTTGAAATGCTCCGTAAACAACGCCGTAATGACCTCGGGTTTCTGGTTGGGCACCAGGCGCATGGAAATTTTTGCACAGGCTTTGGAGGGCAGTACCGTTTTGGCGCCTTCGCCGATGTAGCCGCCCCAAATGCCGTTCACGTCCAATGTCGGGCGGATGGTGGTCCGCTCCATGGTGCTGTACCCAACTTCACCGGCCACTTGGTCAATATCCAGGTGGGCTTTGTAGGCCTGTAGGTCGAAGGGGGCTCGGGCCATGGCACCGCGCTCGTCGTCGCTAACGGCGGCCACGTCATCGTAAAAGCCAGGAATAGTGATGCGTCCCTGATCATCCTGCAGCGACGCAATCATCTTGCTCAGGGCGTTGATCGGGTTGCGTACCGCACCGCCGTAAACACCGGAGTGCAAGTC
Organism: uncultured Chitinophagales bacterium; assembly: GCA_964429745.1. Lineage (GTDB taxonomy): Bacteria > Bacteroidota > Bacteroidia > Chitinophagales > BACL12 > WGOA01. The sequence goes on from CAYSDI010000007.1 coordinate 53,525, forward strand.
GCGGTTGGGTCCGGTAACTTCCACCTCCAGGTAACTCAGGCCGCGCAGTCCGGTGGTAATGGAAGGCGCGTCGTTGGCCAGCATGGACGTATCGGAAACCAGCACCACATCAGCTTTGAGCTTTTCGCGGTATTTGCGCAGGAAAGCCTCCAGGTTCACGGAACCCACTTCCTCTTCGCCTTCAATCATGAACTTGAGGTTTACCGGCAAAGCGCCGGTTTGCTGCATCAGTTCAAAGGCTTTGAGGTGCAGAAACATCTGGCCCTTGTCGTCGCAGGCACCGCGGGCATAGAGCTTTTCGTCCTTAACTACGGGTTCAAAGGGCGGCGAATTCCACAACGCTAAAGGATCCGGTGGCTGAACGTCGTAATGACCGTAAACCAGCACCGTTGGCAGGGCCGGGTCAGTGATCTTTTCGGCATACACCAGCGGATGCCCACCCGTCTCTACTAATTCCACGCGGTCCGCGCCGAGTTTTTCCAGGTGCGCTTTAATCCACAGTGCGGTGTTGCGCACATCGCCCGCATGAGCGGGATTAGCACTCACCGAAGGCATGCGCAACAGGGCAATGAGTTCATCCAGGAAACGGGCTTTGTTTTCCTGCAGGTAGGTGGAAGGGCTCAGTACGGGATCCATGGAGCAAAGCTACTCCACCACCAGCTTTTGGCTGCCATTTCTGCCATCGGCATAGCGCAGTTCCAGCAGATAGATACCGGGGCTCCAGGAGCGAACATCCAGTTGCAGGGAGGACGAAGGTCCTTCGCCCGGCCATGTTTGAGCGAGCATCGTGCGGCCGGTCATGTCGCTGACCCGCAGGCTGGCGTCGCGCATCGATTGCCCGTTCAGGGCTGTAAGTTGCACCCAGTCACTCGCCGGATTCGGCAGAATTTGCAGCGGTTGCAGCCCTGGCTCGGACAAGCCTGAAGGCATGCCGTTGTTTTCAATGCGCAGGTCACCATTGCTGATCTGGAAGAAAATGTTTTCGTTGCAGGCTACTTTGATGCGAAAGTCATCGCCGGGCATATTCGGGGCGAAAATATAATTGCTGCCGTTGTTGGGCACCGATTCATGCAGGGTAATGGGATAGTTGTAACCGCCGTCATCTGAGAGCTCGATGCGCACCGTGGCACAATTAAAGGGCGGGTTTTGCGTCTGACCCACTTCCCAATTTACCGGGTACCAATTGCCCGCTTCCCAAACAACGGTCGGCCCGACCGGCTCCGTGATGAAGAAGGGACCACCCGTTTCATCGACCGTAATGGTCACATTGTCCCAGGTGACACCACCGGAGCCCGGATGGTTGTCGCGAACGTTGACCTGAAATTTCATCGTGCGATCGTAGTCGGGAAGCAACTCCACCCGGCTGGTGCTGTTGTTGACCAGCAAATTCATGCTGGGGAAAGTCCGCGTTCCGCTCTCAACAGGCGAAAAGCTGCGAAAGAGCGGTGAGCCAAAGGTGCCGGAAGGATTGGCCAGCAAACTGATGTTGTTGAGGCCATCCATTTGCTCCCAACAATAAGTAAGCGGGTCGCCTTCGCTATCCGTTGCTGCAGCGGTCAATTCAAACGGCGTGCTAATGGGAATAGACATGGCCGCTGGCATGGCGATAATTTCCGGAGCCGTGTTGCTGGTGCTGGTCAGCACACCACATCCGCTGCCATCGCCCGTTTGGATGAAGTTGAGCATTTGCACCACGTTGGCCCCGTGGAAATAGTCATCGGAATTGCTGGCGTAATCATCGCTACCGCAAATGCCGGCATAACCCATGATGGTGCTGCCGCTTCCTGGTTCGAAGTCCGTGCTGCCCGTGCCGGAGGGTGAGCCGCAAAAATTCCAGCTGTGCTCCCCTCGGAATTGGTGACCTATTTCGTGGGCCACGTAATCAATGTCAAAAGGATCGCCGACAGGCGCAAATCCACCGGTTACCCCTTGCGCTTTGCTGCCGCCGGAACACACCGATCCCAAGCTGGCTACCCCTCCTCCTCCCGTGCTGAACACGTGGCCAATGTCGTAGCTAGCGGAACCGATGATGTTGTCAATCGTTTCCTGGTTCTGACCCAACATGGCAAAACCGCTGCTGTTGGTGTAAGGATCGGAATCGCCGTTCAGGAAGACGAGTTGATCGTTGTTGGCAATGAGTTCCATGCGGACGCTGAAGTCGCGCTCGTAAACTCCGTTGATGCGGTTCATCGTGGTCGCCATCGCTGCCAGGGCACCGGACACCGTTGCCCCGTGAAAGGCAGCGTACTCCCCTGTGCAAGCAATGGCCAGGCGGTAGGTCCGCAGCTCGTCGCCGCTGTTTTGGATGCCAGCCGGCAGGCTGATGTCGGGAGGCGATTGGCCGGTACCTGTGGCATCGCCGCAGGTGAACGATTTAAGCGGATGCCGTTCAAAGTCCTTGCGGAAATAGCTGAGGTAATACTCGTCGTTGCCAACCGCGTAAGGATCAATGAACACCGTGCCGGAAGGGCGCAGAATTTGTGCGTGAACGCCCTGCGGGGTTTTGTCCATCCGCACCGTAGCCGTAGGGTCATCAACGCCACGCCCTGTGTAGGTTTGAATTTCCGGATAACGCGCTGCTAATTCCGGGTGCATGACCGGATCATTCCAAATTTCGAATTGTTGGTTGCTGCCATCAGGCAAGGGCAGAAACATCAGCGTAATGACTTTGCGCTCATCATCTGCTACTGGCCGGGTGGTTTGGGCCACAACCTGTTCCATGATGCCCATATTGATCGCTACGGTTCGGTAGGCCCGGGCAAAAACAATGCGGTCCTGTTCCAGGCCGTTAGGCAGTTGGTCCGTGTTTCTCCACAAGCGTTGAGTGTTCACCGAAGTGTAGACCACATCATTTTGGTCCACTGTTTGCTGTGCCTGAACGATAGGAAGGCACACGACCATTCCAAAGACAAAGGCTAATGCAGAAGTTGAAACAAGTTTCATAGAAATTCGGAGGGTAGGTGGGTCGAAGGGATTGGGTGGGTAGATACAACAGACAGGAAACTTTCGAGAAAACTTTCGAGAAAACTTTGGGAAAAACTTTGTGAAAACCTTTGGGGCTGAGGAAAACCCAAAAGAGCCGTGTCATTAAGACATAAACCAAAGTTAAGCATTTTGCGTTCCCCGATTTCAGCAGTCCGGAATCCGTTGGCGTCTTTGCGGTGCAGTCAACCCGAAATTTTCGAGTTATCCACAATTCGGAATCCGCATCGAAGTCCTGGTATTCAGGATTTTGTAAGCATTTTCGACCTGGGATTGCCCGGTTAGTTCAACCCCGGGTATAGCCAATCAGATTGACTTAAATAAATTCTAACACTTCAATTGCTTTAACTAAAAAATGTGTTCATTTTTAAGTTTCAAGACGCAGTTGCATCAGGATAGTATGGTAGATAGAACGGTAGATAGAACGGTAGATAGAACGGCACTGGCTGATTCAAAAGGCGCTGCTGCTCCTCGAAAATGGTTTGCCGTAGGCCTGACTATGCTGGTCATCGGATTTAGCCCCAGTTGCAGCCGAAAGCAACAACCTGCTCTTGACCTGGTAGTGGAGCCTTCGCCAGCAGAAGTCCTCCAGGCGCTCCGAGTCCGCGAGCCAGCCACAGGCCAGCACCGCGATACCGTCATGCTGGATTTTCTGTTGGGCATGAACCGCCGTCAGATGACGGCGCATACCATGAAGCTTACTCGGGAGGGCAAAATGTACAAAGTGCCCAAAGGGACCAATCGCTCCGAATACGTTTACGACTTGTCGCTCGACAAAGTGGGCAAAGTGCGCACCTACTTTGAAGCCAGGTTCTACCGCGATTCGCTGTATAAATTGGAATGCCTGCCCGCTGTACCAAAGGGTGTTGATGCGCAAACGGTGTTTGCTGAAACAGCCGCCTTGTACGCTCGCAAATACGGGACACCCAGCGTGGTGCTGCCCGCCGATTCGCTTTACCCCGGCGGAGCGCATTATTGGATCCGCGGAAATCGCGAAATCGAATTGTACGCCGATGACCACAACCGGGTGGTGGTGCACTATGTAGACTTGCTCCGCCAGCGCAAAGCGGACAAGGAATTAGACATATAGGTTAGAC
>CAYSDI010000007.1:57703-62822 GCA_964429745.1 uncultured Chitinophagales bacterium
TTAGACCTCTGGAAAAGCAAAAAGGCAGCTTGTGGGCTGCCTTTTTGATGCTTTGGTGGAGAATATCGGATTCGAACCGATGACCTCTTGCATGCCATGCAAGCGCTCTAGCCAACTGAGCTAATCCCCCCCTTTTTTCATCCGTTTGCGGATGGATGGCAAAGGTAAGGCCTGTTTTCTGAATAGCAAACCGCAAATCCAGCCAGAAACACGGGAGGAGGTCCCCTCCAGCCCGGCGATTGCGTTTCAGTGCTCCCTTGCCTGCAAAAAGCGGACAATGCCTGTGGCCACCCGGTCAGAAGCCCCCACCCCCCCCAGCCGCATTAGCAATTCGGCGTACCCCTGCTTGATCGCGCCCGCGTGAACCGGATCGTCCAACAGCCGCCGAAGTTCGCGGTCCACCTGGTCCGGCACCATCTGGCCTTGGACCAGCTCGGTAACCAATTCGCGCTCCAACACCAGGTTGACCAGCGAGATAAACGGCACCTTAACCAGCTGCCGGGCGATGGCAAAAGACAGCGCATTTCCGCGGTAAAGCACTACCTCCGGCACACCGAAAAGCGCGGTCTCCAGCGTTGCCGTCCCGGACGTGACCAGGGCGGCGTGCGAGCGCTCCAACACCTGGTAAGTGGCATCCATGTGCAGTTTCACATTATCCGGCAACTGAAAACCGCGGTAGCTGTCCTCGCCAATTTGGCGCAGACCCGCCAAAGCAAACTCGCGCTGTGGGTGCTTGCGCGCCACTTCAAGCATGACCGGAAGCATGCGGCTGATCTCCTGCTTGCGGCTTCCGGGCAGCAAGGCAATCCAGGGTTTTTCGGTGGGGTGTTGCGCCGCTGCTGTGGAGGATTCCGGTCCCCTTTCGCCCAATGCTTGCCTTCGGGCAATCTCATCCAGCAGCGGATGCCCGGCAAAATGGATGTCCATACCGCGCGCTGCGTAAAAGGCTTTTTCAAACGGGAGAATGGCGTACAGTTCGTCCACGCGACTGCGCAGCGTTTTTACGCGTCCCGCTTTCCAGGCCCATACCTGCGGCGAAATGTACCAGATGACCGGTATGCCCGCAGCTTTGGCCGCGGCAGCCATCCGCAAGTTGAAGCCCGGATAGTCGATGAGGATGACAACATCTGGTTTCCAGGCCAGCATATCCTGGCGGGCTTCTTTCAACAAGCCCAAAATAGTGCGAAGGTTAACCGCCACTTCCCAAAAACCCATAAAGGCCAGCTCGCGCACATGCCGCACCAACACCGCACCTGCCTCTTCCATGCGGTCGCCTCCCCACGCGCGGAACTCCGCTTGCGCATCGCGCTGCTGCAAGGCCTTGAGCAGATTGCCCCCGTGCAGGTCGCCGGATGCTTCGCCGGCTATGAGGTAGTAACGCATGGGCTAAGTTGCGGAGTTGTGGGCAAAAGTACGACTGGGCAGAAGAGGTCGTTTCAATCTTGCAGAAAGTACAACACCGCCACCAACACAGCCAAGACCATCGTGATCAACCCTACTCCGCGCATGGCGTCGTCCTTGCGGGTGTGCATGTAAACGAAGAAGGGAAAGAAATTGGCGCACACTGACATCGTGGCAATGAACGATTCGGAGAATCCGGAAAAGACGATTCCCAGGATGGTTTTACCCACCATAGTATCGCTCATGTAATTAAGCCCGAACCACGCAGCTGCCGGAAAAATGAGTGCGGCCAGGAATCCAACCCAAAGGCTATCGCGTTGCAGCATCAGGCTCAGCGGGTTGAGTTGCGGCTGCGGCTGTTCCAGCAGCGCGTTGAAAAGCATAGTGTTCCTGAAAATGTGCCATCGCCTGGTAGGCCGTGAAGTCAAAGCCCACCGGCACGACGCTGACATAGCCATCGCGCAAGGCCGTTTCGTCGGCATCGTGGCCTTCGTCGTAATTCTCAAAACGCCCGGTGAGCCAATAGTATTTGCGGCCGCGCGGATCGGTGCGCTCCACAAACTCCTCCACCCACTTGGCGTTTGCCTGGCGGCACAAGCGGATGCCCAGAATTTTTTCAGCGGGAAGGGCGGGGATGTTCACGTTCAACAGCACACCTTTGGGAATGCCGTGCTCCAAAACCTGCCGCGCGATGCTGGCAGCATACTCGCTGGCTGCCGTGAAGTCGGCGTGGTGGCTGTAGTCCAGCAGCGAAAACCCGATGGCCGGAATGCCTTCAATAGCCGCTTCCATGGCGGCAGACATGGTTCCAGAGTATATGACATTAATGGATGAATTAGCTCCGTGATTAATGCCCGAAACACAGAGATCCGGCCGTCGGTGCAAGACGACGTCTCGCGCCAGCTTGACGCAATCCACCGGAGTTCCGGAGCAGGCCCATGCCTTGATTTCGCCAAAGTCGCGAACTGGGTGCACGAAAATCGGAGCATTGATGGTGATGGCGTGACCCATCCCGCTCTGCGGCTTATCGGGGGCCACGACGATAACATCCCCGAGGGGCAGCATGGCTTCGGCCAACGCGCGGATGCCTGGGGCCGTTGCTCCATCGTCGTTGGTGACTAAAATAAGCGGCCGGGAAGAGGAAGCGTCAGGAGCAGTTGAATCCATAGGGCGAAGGGGGATGGTCCTGCTTGCAACCAAGACCAGTTGCTGCCACGGAGGTGCGGACAGGCGCTGTTTGCAAGCTAAAACAGGATCAGCGCGAGAGCGAAGATAACCAACCCAACCAGCATCGCCATTGCAGAGTAGGGCAGGATATCGAGGGCTGAAAGGCGCGCCTTGAGCACTTGGCCCGTCTGCTGCGTTAAGCCCGGAGGTAGATCTCCTTGACCAGGTTCAGGACAAAAAATAAAATAACGAGGACAAGCGTTTCCATAGATGCGGCTCCAATACTTGCAGCCCCTATAAATAACGCAGAAGCAGGGGCAGATGTTGAGTCAAACCACAGATTCCTGTGACCGGGTCACGGCACCCATTCTTCTACAAAAGCATCGGTAAAGCGAAGCTCCCGGACGCGAATCAGGGCTTCGTGGGCATCTTCCGCATTCAAAAAAGGTCCCACATAAAACGAGCTGACATTGTTGGCTCCGGGCACAGAAAAGAGCGGGCCAATATCTTCTAAAGGGCCGAGCTTTTCCATGTTCGGTTTTCGATAAACTCCGATCCGAATCCGGTAACGAACTTGTGCATTAGGATCATTTCCGCTAAGATCAACACCGTTTGGCGCAGAAACTTTTCCCGGATCTGGCGACGCGGAAGGCTCTACCAGCGGTTTTAGCGCAACCGTAAACAATTCCTTGTTCCGCGTTTCGGTAAAGGCCAATTCGTTGAAGCCGCTTTTTTGTATATTGAAATAATAGTCCACCCCAGGAGGCAGGTCTACAAAGGCAAACCCGCGCGCGTCAGTGGTGGTTTGGCGGTTGTTATGACCATCGGTGATCCACTCTACGCGAGCCCCGGAAATGGGTTGCCCTGATTCCAGGTTGAGCACGTAAACCCCGGCACGCACGCTGATGCGCTCAAAGGCGTAGAGGTCATCGCCCCCCATTCCCCCGATGCGATCACTGGCAAAAAAGCCCTGGTTGTTGCGCACATAAACCCCAAAGTCGTCGCGGGGCGAGTTGACCGGTGCCGGCAAATGGCGCACCGCCTCCCAACTGCCACCCGAGAAATCTACTTGAAAGATATCCAGGCCACCCAGCCCAGGATGCCCGTCAGAGGCCAAGTAAAGCCGATCCAGGCGCGGGGCAAACGGAAAAACTTCATCACCGGGCGTGTTGATGCGCGAGCCAGCATTGACCGGATCTGACCAGGCATAGGGTCCATTCTGGTCGGTGCGATCGCAATACCAGATGTCCATTGCCCCGTAGCCATCCGGAAGGTCAGCGGAAAAGAATAGGCGCAAGCCATCCGGGGTTAGCGTTGGGTGAGCAGCCGTGTATTGGCGACTAATTTTTGAAAAGCGCTTGACGCCGTTCAGTTTTTCGCGCTTCCAATGCGCGGTGTACAACGCAGTGTGCACAACGCCCTGCCCGTCGCGAACGCGCTTGCCGCCGTTGGAACTGGTTCGGGCAAACCAGAGGTCGCCCGTGACGGGATCCGGGCTAAATCCCACGTCGTGCCACGCAGAATGGATTGCTCCGCGAATGCGTGCGGGTGGGCTGGTCTGCTCGTTTTCGTCCAGCGGAGTTATGTACAAATCATAGTAAGGGGCACCGTTTTGCGGCGAATGACCCTCCGCATTTCCGCCACCGCGGTTGGAAGCGAACACCAGGTCGCCCTGGTAGGCTACCGGCGCAATTTCGGAGAATGTGGTGTTGACATTCAGCAAGGCAACGCGGTATTCCTGAGGAAAGATCGCCTCTTCAACCGCCAGCGCATAAGCAGCCTCGTGCGCGCCCTTGTTGCCGGCATAGCGGTCATAGCGCTCAAACCATTCAAGAGCAAGATCGGCTTTTCCGTTGCTGCGCAAGACCTCCGCGTACTGTTTGAAATATTCCGGGGCAAGAGCGTCAGCAAGCACTGCTTGTTTGTACCAATGTTCCGCGAGAAGATACGCTCCCTGCTGGCGATAGCAGCCGGCTAACCTGGCACAGTTGACGGCATCATAGGCCTGTTGCAACGAGCGCTCGTAATAGGGAATTGCCGCGTGGTACTGCCCGATGGCATAGAGCTTTTCGGCGCGAATCAAATCGCGATCGGGCTTCTGCGCTTGCAGCGAGCGGCCTGATCCAAACAGCGCCAGCACGAGCGCCAGCAGCAGCAGGGATTGCCGGGCGAGCTGCCAATCAGAAGATGCGAGGGCCGAATTCACGGGTTTTGTCTTTGTGGAACCGATAAGTGAGCTGCACTTCGTGGCTTACTCCTAATGCAGTCCGGTATTCAGAAGCCGGAATCTGGTAACTATAGCCGATTCCCCATTCCGAAAAACCGAGTGCAGTCGAAGTCCTTGGTCGGTAAAGCAACTGAAAAATGAGGTCTCCGTTGCTTCGGAAAGTTCCGCCAGCCCAGAAACTTTCCACAAACAGAAATTGAAGCCCGGCTTCAGCCAGGTATTCTTCGTTTTCGGTGTAGCGAACCAGACCGGCTGGCCGCAAACCATAACCGTTGCCGTAGCGGATCAGAGCGGCAAGTCCTCCAAAATACTGGCGATCGCTGG
>CAYSDI010000008.1:0-2041 GCA_964429745.1 uncultured Chitinophagales bacterium
CTGACCATCCTGGACCAGCAGGCACTCGTGGTCAACCTGGTGCCGGGTAAGGTCCTGAATGAGGTATCCGTGGAGGGCCGCCAGGACGCTGCCAGCCTGCTTTCGCCCATTAACCAAGTCACGATTTCGGAGCACGAACTGACCCGCGGTGCCTGCTGCAATCTTTCTGAAAGTTTTGAAACCACCACGGACGTTGACGTAGAATTCACGGACGGCATCAGTGGCGCGCGGCAAGTTCGTATGCTTGGCCTGGACGGCCGCTACGTCCAAATGCTCACAGAGAACCGCCCTGGAACACGAGGGCTAGCGCTGCCGTACGGCTTGACGTTTGTGCCCGGAACCTGGATGTCGTCTATTCAGGTCACCAAAGGGCCCGGGTCGGTGATCAACGGTTACGAAGCCATGAGCGGGCAACTCAATGTGGAATACCACAAGCCTGAAACCATGGACAAGCTCTTCCTGAATGCTTACGGCAGTGTCTTTGGCCGGCTGGAAGCCAACGCGCACGGCAGCGCCAAAGTCAGCGACCTGACCAGCATGGGTTGGTTTGGACACGGCGCCTGGGTGGGCCGGCAAAACGACCACAATGACGACGGCTTTCTGGACATTCCCGAATCCGAATCTTTTGTGCTGATGAACCGCTGGTCCTTTGAGGGTCGAAGGGCTATTCACGGTCAGGCGGGAGCGGAATATGTTCACCAGGATTTGTACGGCGGCCAACTGGACAGCCGAAATGCCGACATCAGCGATCGCTACAGCAACCCGGTCAGCACGCGCCGCGCGCAGGCCTGGAGCAAAATCGGCTGGATTCACCCGGACAAGGAGCGCCGCAGCAGCGGCCTCGTCCTGCAAGGCACCTGGCACCAACAAGAAAGCCGTTACGGCAACCGCTACGCTTATGCCGGCGAATCCAAAACGCTGCACGCCAACCTGATCAACGACGTGCCGCTGGGATCGGGCACGGCGCATCTGTTGCGCACGGGCGCTTCGCTGTTGGTGGACGACATTTCTGAATCGCTGAGCGACCCAACGGCCAGCAATGAACTCTTCATCGGCCAAATCCGTGAGCGTATGGAAACGGTCCCCGGCGTTTTTGCCGAGTACTCGCTCGATTTGCGGGACTGGTCGGTGGTTGCCGGCGCTCGGGCAGACTACCACAACCTGCTCGGCTGGCAGGCTGCGCCGCGCGTGCACGTCCGCAAGTGCTGGAATGAAAAAACCACGTTGCGGGTGTCGGGGGGGCGGGGCTGGCGCACGGTCAACCCCATTCTTGAGTTCAGCAACTGGTTGAACAGCGCCCGCGTGTTTACCGCAGATGAAGGGCTGTTGTGGGAGTCCTCCTGGAACACCGGCGGGGGCTTTCAGCAATTGTTTGCTTTAGGTCAACGCGACTGGTCCCTTCGAATCGATTACTTCTATACCGGATTTGACCAGCGCGTTGTGGTTGATTTAGACAGTGATCCGGAAGCTGTGTTGGTGCAACAATCACCGAGCTATTCACGCTCGCACGCTGGCCAGATTGAACTGGACGGCCAAGTGTGGAAAGGCCTGACGTTGCGCGTGGCCTGGAAGTACGAAGACGTCCGGGCCGAAACGGCCGGTGAACTGCGCCGCGAAACCTTCGTGCCCCGATGGCGCAGTTTGGCCAGTGTGGGTTACGAAACGCCAAACGAGCGCTGGCAGGCCGATGCCACGCTCCAATTGGTGGGCCCTTCGCGCCTGCCGCTGAGCTTTGAAGAAACCGAGTCGCCGATTTACCCGCAATTGCTCGCTCAGGTGACCCGGCACTTCCAGGCCTGGAGCCTTTACGTGGGCTCTGAAAACATAACCGGATTTTACCAGCACCACGCCATTCGCGGCGCGGCAAACCCCTTTGGTACAAATTTTGATGCTGCAGGGCTCTGGGGACCGGTTATGGGCAGAAACGTTTATGCCGGCGTGCGCTTTGCCTTGAATTGACGGCTTTGTCTTGAATGAAAGAGAGCGTACTGCTAACGTTCCTTTTCTCCACAACTTCTAAAAACACAATAAAAGTTATCTT